>CAYZUX010000034.1:21377-33549 GCA_964481775.1 uncultured bacterium
ACCTTGAGATGCAACCCGTACTCAAGGCTATCTGTGACAACAATAAGGAGAAGGCCGAGGCCTTTGCCACACAGTGGGGCTATGAGTCGGTGGAGACCGATTGGCGCAAGCTTCTCGACCGCAAGGACATCGACCTGATCGAGATCTGCACCCCCAACAACCTCCACAGGGAAATCGCGGTAGCCGCAGCACAGGCGGGAAAGATGATCATTTGTGAGAAACCCCTGGCACGGAATGGCGAGGAAGGACTCGACATGGTCAAAGCGGTCGAAGCCGCCAAGGTCCCCAACTTCATCAGTTACAATTACCGTCGTATCCCCGCCGTGACCCTCGCCAAGAAGCTCATTGATGAGGGCAAACTCGGCCGCATCTTCCATTACCGTGCGATGTTCCTTCAGGACTGGACCATCTCACGTGACCTGCCGCAGGGTGGCGATGCCCTCTGGCGCCTGGATGTCAGTGTGGCCGGCAGCGGTGTCACCGGCGACCTGCTTGCCCACTGTATCGATACCGCGATCTGGTTGAATGGCGGCATCGATACCGTCTCCGCCATGACCGAAACCTTTGTGAAAGAACGCAAGCACAACCTTACTGGCAAGGTCGAAAAGGTCGGTATCGATGATGCCTGTGCATTCCTGGCTCGTTTCAAGAATGGGTCACTGGCCACCTTCGAAAGCACCCGCTACGCACGCGGCCACAAGGCCTTGTATGTGTTCGAGATCAATGGCGAACATGCCTCCATCTCCTGGGATCTGCATGACCTGCACCGGCTCTCCTATTTCGATCACCGTGATCCGGGTTACCTTCGTGGCTGGCGCTCCATCCATGTGACCGATGGAGACCACCCCTACATGGGCAAGTGGTGGGTTCCCGGGCTGTCGATCGGCTACGAGCATTCTTTCGTTCACCAGGTGGCGGACTTCATCGAGGGGATTACCAAGGGTCAACCCGCCTCACCAACCTTCCGCGAAGCGCTTGAGACCCAGCGTATCTGCGATGCGGTTCTCAAGTCCGGCAAGTCCCTGCAGTGGGAGAAGGTGCAGGAAGATTAAAAAATGCTCCCTAAGGGGAGCCTGTAATGTGAAAAGGGTGAGAGCCTTCCTGCTCTCACCCTTTTTTTTCGAGGGATATCTCAACCTGAAACGATCTAGAGCCTGACCACTGTTGTCGCTTTGGGTCCCTTCTGGGAGTTCTCGACCTCAAACTCCACTGTCTCACCTTCCTTCAATGTCCGAAATCCCTGGCCTTGAATCGCCGTGTGGTGAACAAATACATCCGCTCCATTGTCCTGTTCGAGGAACCCATATCCTTTCGACTCGTTAAACCACTTAACCTTTCCTCTGTACACTGAACTGACCTCCGATGTACTGGCAGCTTCCTGCACGTAATGTGCGCCCTCCACTTTATCCGGACAGTTTATACGTGTAAAGAAGGTTTTTTTGCCTTTTTTTCGTCATGGAATGCTCCCCCTTCCCTGAGAACCTCGACCCTGATCCAGCCGCGTACAGAATTGATCAGGTACACCGCCTCAGATTGGAGGACTTCCCCAGGCCTGATTGCTCTTTCGATTAGAAGTCCCCGCTCCAGAAGTTCCTGGCGGTAGGTTCCCGGGAGCAAACCCGCCTCGAGTGGAGGAGTATAAAGACATCCCAGTTTCCTGATCACCAGATTCGCTGTTGAAGATTCTGTCACTTCTCCAAACTGGTTGACCAGGATCACATGCCATCCTTCTGGATACTTTGCTGTCCTGCATTCGTAAACTTCACGATTTGTGGTCTTGTTGAAGAGAAAAACATTGTGATGATCGACCGGTTCTCCGGTATCGATCACGGCCGGTTCAACCGTGCAAGGGTCCACACAGGTCAACGGGAGAAACTCCACCCGGATCTGTCCCCCGCGGCTGAGCAACAGACGGACTTTGTATCTTTCTCTATCCAGACCATGAATGGATGCCATGAGCTGCATGGCAATCTTGTGAATGTCAAATTGGAATCCGAAAAAGGCAGCTGATCGCTCCATTCTTTGCAGGTGACGTTCCAACAGGAAGAAACCTTGTCCGCGTTCATACAGGAGCGATTCAAGCAAATCGAAAGACTTCGGGATCGAGTAGAGGAAACGGGCTTTGTCGAGAGATTCCTGAAACTCCTCCAGTGGCTGGGAATCATGCGTGATCCCGCCTCCCAGGCCGAATTCCATCGATCCGGAGACCCTCTCGGTTACCACAGTCCGGATGGCGACATTGAACACTGCCTCCTTTCCAGGCGAAAGGTAACCGACCGCGCCGGTGTAGAGGCCACGCGGCGAGGACTCCAGCTCCCGGATGATCTGCATCGTGCGAATCTTGGGCGCCCCGGTTACCGATCCGCTGGGAAACAAGGCCCGCAGGATGTCCAAGAAGGTCACATCACGCCTTATCCTGGCCGAAATGGTGGAGGTCATCTGGAAGACCGTTTCCAACCGCTCCACCTCGAAGAGGCTTTCCACCAATACGCTCCCCACCTCGGCCAACCTTCCGAGATCATTGCGCATGAGGTCGACAATCATCACATTCTCGGCCCGGTTCTTGACACTCCGGGCCAAACCTTCCCCGAGCAGTTCATCCTCCAACCAAAAACGGCCACGCCGTGCTGTACCCTTCATCGGGCGGGTGATCAGGGATCCATCCTTCCAACTGAAGAAGAGCTCTGGCGAAGCTGACAGAACCAGGTGCGAGCCGGTATCGATATAAGCGCAATACCCGGCCCCTTGGGATTGGCACAAGGCGCGGTACAACAGCCAGGGATCCCCCTCCAGCTGAGCTTGGAGACGGTGCGTGAAATTCACCTGATAGGTGTCGCCTGCACGGATGTACTCGTGGATACGTGCGATGGAACCCAGGTACTCCTGCCTGGAGGTGGTGGGATGCCACCTGATCGGAGGGGGAGCCGATCCTTCCTCCTTTATGGAAGGGGTGAACTCCTCGCGCTCACGGAAAAGACCGAACCAGACCAGCGGGAGAGTCCGTGTGGGGCCCTCATACCCGGCAATCTGTTCATGCCGTGTTGCCAGAAGCGGATCGATCCCTGTGGCGGCCTCGTAGGAGATAAAACCAGCCGCATGGAGGCTTTGAGAAACCTTTTCTTCCACCTTCTCCAGAGCAGGGAGAACCTCCCCCACCGAAGAGGCGTGGACCTCCTCGACAAATCCATGGAAACGGAATGACTGGCCAGAGCAGCGGGGGTTGTGCGATTCAAGAAGGACGATGGGTTCCATGGGATTTCACTTTAGCCCCTGGATAGGGCCAGCTCCAATCCCCATCCCAGTTGATTCCCCTTCCCTTCCGGTTGTAGCCTGCTTGCTGTCCGCTCAGCCCATCGGGCTTATCGAGCGCGGGGAGCGCGGCCGCCAAGCACTCCTTCAATCCTTTCGCAAGAGGAACCAAGAAGATGTCGAAGACCTACAAAGTCGGTGTGATCGGTGTGGGGGGAATCGCCCATGTACATTTCCCCGGTTGGCAGGAGAGTCCTCACACGGAGATCGTGGCGGTCTCGGATGTGTGCCCACAGACTCTCAAGTCAGTCGGAGCGAAGCTGGGGGTGGATCGTCTCTTTGAAAAGGGGGAAGACCTGATCGCCTGCAAGGATATCGATATTGTCGATATCTGCACCCCCAACATGTATCACACCCCGCTCACCGTGGCCGCCCTCCAGGCGGGCAAGCATGTCATCTGCGAAAAGCCGCTCGCGCCCACTCCGAAGGACATCCGTACCATGATCAAGGCACGCGACAAGAGCGGCAAGCTGCTGATGACCGCCCAGCACTTCCGTTTCGAGGGCAGTTCCATCGCCCTCAAGGCCGAGATCGACAAGGGGACGTTGGGCGAGGTGTATCATGCCCGTTCCTGGATGCTGCGCCGTTCCGGTTCGCCGACCCGTGCCGGGTTTGTCGAAAAGAAGCACAGCGGCGGCGGCCCCTGCATCGACATCGGGGTACACATCCTCGACCTGACCCTGTGGATGATGGGGCACCCCAAACCGGTGTCTGTGACCGGTATCACCCAGGACAAGCTCCGCAAGCTGCCCGGCGCTTTCAGCAACTGGGGCGGGCCGATCCCGAAGTCCTGGGATGTCGAAGAATTCGCGGCGGCGTTTGTGCGTTTCGCTAATGGCGCGGCGCTGGTGCTGGAGGTCTCCTGGCTGCTCAACCACCCCAAGACCCATGGCGAGGATATGCAGATGTGGTTGTATGGCGACAAGGGCGGCGCACACTGGCCGCAGAATGTGATTCTCAAAACCGACAACCCCACCAGGCAGCATTTTGATATTCAGTTGCAGAACGCCGAGGGGGGCGAGGCCCATGCCAAGGAGTGCATCGCCTTCGCCGATGCGGTCGCGAATGGGAAGCCCTCGCCGGTTCCGGCGGAGCACTCACTGGATGTCATCACGATCCTGGATGCGCTTTACAAGAGCGCGGCGGCTGGGAAGGAAGTGAGGCTGTAGTTGGTTGCGAGTTTTGGGGGCGCGCCGGGAGAGGTTCCTGGCGCGCCTCAGTAGTTTTAAGGTCCTGTCTCCACATGCCAGTGCTGGAGAAGAATCGCGAGGTCCAGCAGGTCCAGTCCGCCGTCCTGATTGATATCCTCCGGGGAAGCGCTGCCCACCTCCTCATGCCAGGCCCCCAGGATCTTCATCACATCTCCCGCATCGACCGTCTCATCCTGGGTGACATCGCCGGGGATAGTGGGAACCGGTGTCGGGGTGCAGGTGGTGGTGGGGACTGGTGTGATGGTCGGTGTTTCAGTCTGAGTGAGGGTGACTGAAGGGGTTGAGGTCTCGGTTTGAGTGGGTGTCCCGGTGACTGTTGCTGTACCGGTGGAGGTCATCGAGGGGGTCGGAGTTGCCGTATCGGTTGGAGTGAATGTTAGAGTGGGTGTATCGGTATCGAGAGGAGTCACCGTGGCTGTTTCGGTTACCGTGGGGGTTCCGGTCGCTGTAGGAGTTTCGGTTGGTGAAGTGGTCATCGTGATGGTTGGAGTCTCGGTGATGGTGGGAGAGGGAGTCACGGTCGGAGAGGGTGGCACAAACTCATAGGGCCCCATGTCGTACTCCTCACCGGTTCCATCGGCGCCTACGCCGGGGACATCGATGGGACGGGGGTTGCCTTCGAAGTCGACAGTGACACCCTTATTTACACCGGCATCGATGCAGGGGGAGTTGGGAAGGAGGTGGAAATTTCCATGAGTGACGTCGATTACAAGAGGGTCAGCACAGATATTCCCTGGACCGTCATAATAAATATCCGTGATGGAGAATTCAACAGAAATAATGCCACCATCTTTTTCGCCAATTTTTCCGTAAAGAATACTATTAACAACATTAATAGATGCAATGTCGTGTACTGCCACTGCATATGGATCATTTCCCATCATGATACAGTGGTGAAGACTTACATCTGAATCACCCCTAGCAAGCAACCCTCCTCCATCTCCACTGGCGGCATTATTTAAAAATATTGAATTATTGAAAATGACAAGTGAATTGGTGATATGGGCACCCCCTCCATCATTATTAATATAGTAAAATGTACACCCCTCTAACCACACGTTTCGACCATAATAACTTTGTGGAATCCATATTCCTTCAATAACACAATTATCACAAAAGATTGATGATTGAAAAGCATCAAAACATCCAGACTTGGTTGGATAGTAGTCCCAATAACAAAGCTCCCCATCGTATACGTAGCTCCACATAGGAATTTCGGCCATTACCATAGAAAGCCCATCTAAGATTACTCCTTCTGCATTATAGACATACAAGCCTTCTACTTTTGTTTGATTAGCAACTAGATTCCTTAAGTCAAACTCCGATTCATCTTCATTTCCTTTGAAACCACCATATAGGGCAACCTCAGATTTGAGAGTAGCATATTCCTGGTAGTAACCACCACGGATCCATATATCTACTGCACCTGTAGCAGAGTCAATCGCTGCTTGAACAGTTCGATAGGCACTCTGCCAACTCTTTCCATCCTGAGTCGCATCCGCGATGGAGGAGACATAGACAATTGGGACAGAACGGATTGGAGCAGGGGTTGGGGTTTGTGTACGGGTGGGAGAAAGAGTAATGGTTTCTGTCACAGTCGGAGTTGAAGTAATTGTGAATGTATTCGTTGGGGTGTGAGAATGCGTTAGCGTAGGAGTAATCGTTGGTGTGTAAGGTATGTTTCCTTCACGTGGATACTCATAGGCTCCTAAATCATATTCATCTCCAGTTCCATCTCTTCCAACTCCAGGAGCATCATAAGGGCGTGGATTTCCGACAAGATCCAGAGTCGCATCCATTACAACAGCTGAATCAATAAACGGGGAATCCAAAGTTAATCGATAATCACCCTCCTCAACAAATCGAGGATCATTGGATGTATTCCCTTCTCCCGGCCACCCATCCTTGACACAACAATGGGTGATATCTGCATTGGTTATTTGAAATAAATCCTGTCCCTCATTCCAGAAGATACAACCTTGAGCTACAACTTTGGCTATACTTCCCTCCCATGTTGAGATGCCTCCTGCTCCTTTTTGTGATCTGTTTCCCGCTATTGTAGATCCAATCAATTCGATCTGACTGCCATAATCGAGAAATACACCCCCATACCCTTTCTCGGACCAGTTGCTTGCTACAGAAACCTGGTGAAAGTGAATTTGTGTCTTATTTCCTGCATACAAAGCCCCTGCTCCAATTTTGGATGTGTTTCCACGGAATTCACAACGCAGAAAGTCATAGGATAGGTCACCATAAATTTGGATTGCACCCGCTCCATTGATCCCATTATTATGCAGGAACTTTACATCCTGAAAACTTGCTATTGAGTTCGATCTGACCAAAACTCCCCCAGCATCATTCCCATTGTTATCACTTAGGATACAACCTCTCATCATCAAAGAGGTTCCAGATTCCAGAAAGATGGCTCCTCCTGTATTGGCGGAATTCATCGTATATGTACAATCATAGACCTCCGCTGAAGAAGAGTTTGCGAGATACAACCCTCCACCAGATTCCGAAAAGTTTTCTGACACATGACAACCAATAATCTGGACATTCGAGCCCCATACCTTGATTCCACCCCCTTTTTCCATTCCTCCATAAATGGTGCCTCCCCATATGTTTTTGAAGATTCGGCAATTTCTTAGAGTTGCCGATGAACTTTCAATCAATACGCCTGCTCCCCGGTCGCGGCTTCCTTTTATGAAGGAAAGACCTTCAATTATCGTAGGATATTCCCTCGTATCTTTAATCACCAACGCTGATTCAATACCACCTCCATCAATGATCGTTTCTAAAACAACCATCGGATCATCAGGATTTATCGAACGTATGGTTAAATTCTTTTTATAAATATAGATCTGTTCACGATATACACCAGGATATATAATAATCACATCTCCATTAACAGAATTGAGGATTGCTGTACCAATCCGCTCCCCCGGGTGAACCTCGTACACAAATCCTCGATTAGTGGGTGAAGGTGTTGGCGTGTGTGTGATCGTTGGTGTCGGTGAAAAAGTCTCCGTCATCGTTGGTGTCGCTGTCGGATCTCTCAATGCGACATAGTCCTCCCACAAGCAATTTCCCGGCCCCCCATAAGCTCCGATATCATTGAGCGAGGTTCCCTTTCCGGGAGGCAGACACGCGTCATTGAAGGATGTCTCAGGATCACCCGCATCAATGCAGAGGGAATCTGAACGTAATGCGAGGAGATAATTGGGATCATCGGCGAATCCGGGATTGAAGTCGAAACTTGTTTCTCCCCGATATCCGCCTTCCACACAACAAAACTCCACAATCGGCTTGCCTCCACCTGAAAACTCCTCTCCCTGGTTCCATAAAATGCAGTTCCGAAAAACTGGGCGGGTTCCGTCAGAGGCCATTACCCCCGCAACTTGAGAAGAAGCTCGATTAAAAGCTATTGTGCAATTCTCGAATACAGGCGACGAATTTTCACAGAGTATCGGAGCTAATTCTGGTACCTGCGAACTTGATGAGCTGGTAAAGATACTATTAGTGATGACTGTATCCCGGTCGTTCCAGCAGTGTATGGCAGGTCCAAATCCGTTGAGGTTGTTCCGAAAAATACAGTTCTGAATTCGAGTTCCCGTACCACTGGACAGGATCGCTGCACCATGATCAGCGCGGTTCTCCTCGAACTCACAACGTTCCACAGTGGCTGAACAACCAGCCCCTATGTGAATACATCCTCCATCATCGTAACTCTGATTTCTATAGAAATAACAGTCTGAAATGACAGGGTGTGAGTTTGTTGAAAGGCCGATCACTCCTGCCACTGAACCCACAATCGATCGGAAAACACATTCACGAATCACCGGCGAGGAGCTGACACAACTTATGCCTCCCACACCCGTGTAATTTCCTGTCCCTCCCAGAATGCAGTGCTCGATGACGGGTGATGAGGACACAATCCTGATGGTAGAATGGGAGAAAGAACCGGGAACGAGGTATATGCCAGAGAGAATCGAAAGCGGACCCTCACCCTGGGTGAAGAGGATTGTTTCAGAGGTGGCCGGTTCGACAATCAAGGTTCCGAGAACTACCGATCGAGTCAGGGGCTCCTCCGACCTCACCGTCACCCCCTTCCCACGAAACGAGATCCCCCCATTGTATATGCCACGGCTCAGCACAATCTCATCCCCATCGGTGGCGCTGTCGATGGCCGCCTGGATCGATTGGCCGGGGTGGAGTGTTATTGTGGTGCTGAAGGACAACGGTGCAACCATGCCAAGGATGGGGAACAGAACAAAAAGGAACCGCAAGGACCCGCGCATAGGTTTGCTCCTTGTTGTCAACCTGCGGGCGGTATGAACCAGATAGAGAGAATGAACCTAGGCGTACTATATCAAACTCATGGACCAACGTCCACTGGATGGCTGACAACTCAAACTATGCCCCAACCGGGGCCGCCCCCACCGCTTCCTTCCGGCTGTAATGCTCCTGGATCTTCCGGCAAGCCTCCTCTTTGATCATCTGCCAGGAACAGAAAGCGGCGGTCTTGATCCTTCCCGTGTCGATATCCTCATAGGCAAAGACAGCGGGACAGTCTTTGAGGCGCGCATCTTCAAGACCACCCATATCTTCATAGGGGATGGTGATCAGGGTCAGCACCGTCTTGAAGGAGGTGCGCTCGTTGAGGATTCGGTCAATCTTTTTGCCTCGGATCAGGTCCCACACCGCTAACAGAGCATTTACTGTGGCGGGACGGGCAAGCATCGAACGGAATTGGATTGCTCTCCCAAGAATCTTGAGAGTTTTCAGGAAAGTCTTCACATCAAACAGATGGCGGCGGAATCCACTTTCGGGAAGGGTGGCGGATTCCTCTTCCAGTTTTTTGTCCAGCCGTTTGAGGGTCTGCAGCAGATCAGATAAACGTATTTTCAGGTAATCGGAAATCGGACGGTAACGCTGGCCATCCGACACAAGCAGCGTGGCGCTCTCGCAGTTGGGATGCGAACCACCCAGGGTCTGTCTTCCGAAGAACCGCGCCAGAATCTTGAATTTCAACATACCGGTGGGAACCCACTCAATACCCGGAACTGTCTTCTCGAACATCCTTTCCACACACTCGGTGGTGGTTGCTTGTAGATCGACCTTGCCCTGTTCCCAGCAAGGTGTGAGCGGCACAAAAGCCCACACGGAGACTCGTTCACGGAAGCTGTGGAGATATTCCATCATCTCCAGGATATTGTCGTCATTGACCCCTTCGGCCATGGTGCTGGAGATGACCAGCTTGTTCACTCCGAACTCGAGGATGTTTTCGAGGGCTTTCTTCCTGACTTCCAGTGTGTCGCGTGCCCTCAGCTTCTCGTAGATGTCTGAACGGGTGCCATCGAAACCGAAATTCAGTTGCAGTCCCAAGGCACAGAGTTCCTTGCAGAACTCACGGTTCGCCAGGCGTACCCCATTCGTGAAAATCTGTACCTGGTGGCCATGCGACTTTGCCAGACGGATGATGTCAAAGAGATCGGCACGGACCGTGGGTTCGCCCCCAAAGAAGCAGAAATTGGGGCGAGGCTGGGCGCCCTCAAAGTGGCGGAAGATCTTCTCGAAGTACTCGAGCGGGGGATTGAAATCGAATCCCATCGCATCGACATTGGCCAGGCAGATGGGGCAACGCTGATTGCAGCGGTTGGTGAGATCGATGGCGACTGTATAGGGGGGAGTGTGGGACTGATGGTTACAGGTGGAACACACCATGCTGCAGCCGGTTTCCCCGGGTTCATTGAAGTCGGAGATCTCCCTTTTCCAGCTCCACTTCGCGGCGTCATTCGAAACGAGTGCGGAAGTGACACCGCAGTCCGGACAGTGTTTTTTCAGATAAACCTTCCCTTCCCGGACCTCGTAATCGGCAGGGACTGGCTGTCCGCACTCCTCGCAGAGTGCTGTGCGAATCGGTGTTCCTGTGGTCATCCCTGATTCCTCAGCTATAGCAATAATCCCATTATATGTATCGGTCAACCAGGTTTTCCCTACACCTGATTCTCACTTGTTCCAGTTGTTGACTCCTGAATCTCCCTCCTGTTCGGGATCCGGAGGTTCCAAACCTATTTTTCCCTTCAGATAATCCCAGGCCCAGGCCTTCGTTCCATCAGGTCTGATGAGCCAGAAGCCACGGCAGTCTTCATTTTTGATCACGGGTTCACGCCGTGCTTCATTGCAGTAGATTTGCCAGTAGACAAGGTAGGGGCAGCCCCATTGAAGGCCAGTTTCGACTACATTCTTCAGAGTTCTTTCGATGTTATCCTGAGTGAAGTCATTCTCCGGTGCGCCATATTCACCAACATAGACATTCCTGGTGCCAAAGGCTTCGCTGTCGGGGGCATTTTCGGCGATGAAGTCGAGTGCCTTGCCAAACAGAGCCGGATCGCTCTGGGTGTCCCAGGCCGAGTAGGAAACCAGGTCGAGCTGGGTGTAAGGTAGAACCTTATTGGTCACATTCGGTTTGCCTTCCATGGCGGTCTTGACCAGGTTGACCTCAGCGGCATGGTAAACTTTCACATCGGAATCCTTGATCTCCTCCCGGGCCTGGTTCACCCCATTCTGACGTGCATTCAGCCAGGTGATCATGCCATCGAAGGCCTGTTGAGAGGGAACCTGGTTCATGTCAAAGCTGGAACGGACAGCCCAATCGCCCTCCCAGTGTTGCAGAATGAAGGTCTTGCCGGTGCCCCGGTACGTGGTGAGCAGATGCCTGGCCAATTCTGAAAACTGCCTCTGCTCATCGATCACCTGTTCGCTGGTGATTCCCTCGCGCCAATAATGCTCGAATCTTCCCAAGGAGTAAGTTTCCAGGATGTAGGTTTTGAAGGGCATCTGGAAGACTGCCTTGAAATAGGGGGTCTCCGCGAGTTCGACCAGGGAATGGTACTCCGGCCACTGGGAATGAAAGGAGTATTGCGCGGGTGAATTGACAAACCAGAGCTTGATGGTTCGTGATCCCAGCTCCTGTATTTTTTCCGCACCCTCCAACAGGTAGGGCTTGGTGGTCAGGGAGTATTTCCCACCGGTGTGAGTCACGCCCAGGATATCGCGAAGATTTCCGCCAAGTGCTTCCGGACTTCCGATTGCACTGATGAGAGAGCAGGTAATCAAACCGAGCACGGATCGGTCCATTCAAAGCCTCCAGACAAATGAATACAGGAATGGTAATAGTTGTACGGAATATCTGGCAGTCCCTTCTCCATGGATAGCCCATTCTGGTATGCGAGGTAATGAATGATGTGGATCTCACTATTGGCCAGTGCATTGATCGCTTCGGAAACCCTCCCAAGCGCCACCTTCCGGGTTGGAATCGAGATGCCCAGTCAGATTCCTTCCATCCCAGCCGTGGAGAATGCCTTACGAGACATGGGCATTACCTGGATCAACTCCTATGTGGTCAACTCTCCCGGTGCCGACCTTCCCGAGCAGGAAACAAATCAGGGGATGTTGGATTTGTGCCAACGTTTGAACCTGGAATTCGCCCATGCCTGCCATCACCGCAATCCCTCGGAGGAGTCGGTCCATAACGGTCTTGTTTCAAGCAAGGACCGCTACCTCGGAGTCCTGTTTGATGAACTCGCGCATATCCGTCTGCTCCATCCTGAATATGCAGCCACCGCGCCTGAGCTCATGCTGGCGGATGG
>CAYZUX010000035.1:0-22071 GCA_964481775.1 uncultured bacterium
AATGGTCAACTGGAGACCATCAACCTGGATTCCAATGATATGTCCCAGATGCGGATCAACGCGGTCCACTGGGCTTACAGTCCCACCAATGGAACCAAGTCCAAGGGTGACTTGTTGAGGTGGCGGCCTTGACCTCAGTCAAAGTGGCTATCCCTTGTAAGCAATATAGGTCTTCAAAAACTGGACTGTTAACACAAGTGAGTCCATCAGCCTTTCAGCGCGTTCCTTGCTTGCGAGATCCGGTTCGATAGCCTCAAGATCTCTCAGGCACTGGATTAGCTCGTCTTTGTAAGACAGACGACCCTCCTTATCGAGGAAGGGTTCGATCAGGTGACCTGGGATATCCGGTTCCTCCCCAAACAGGCCCCAACTTGAGAATTCGCCAGGTATATCGAGTTGGTGAGCAGTCTTGATGGTCTCGGGGTTCCAGCGGCCAAAGTAACCATCTTCCACACGAAGGAAAATGTCCGTAAGCAGTTGACGGGCTTTTTCAGTGCGTGGCTGGTAGTACTCCTCGATCACTTCTTCAAGGATTTCACGTGGCTCCCGGGTCACATCCTTGAGAATCCTTCCCGCTGTGGCTGAGTTGACTTCAACGCCCGGATTGATCATGGGGCCTTGATAATAAAGGCATCCGCGTGCCCCACGGTCATAGTCTCGCTTGATGAGCTCACAAGCACGTTTGGGATAGGGGATCAGGTAACTCAGCCGGTTGACTCGCACACAGTGGTATAACCACAGTCCACCCGATGTTCCATATTTACAGCGTAGCTCTGGAATCCACTCGGTTGGAACATAATTTTGACGGTGCCCCTGATCCATGAAAATGTCGATGTGATCGCTCAACCGGACCACATGATCGAATTCCTCGCGGGTGAACTGCTGCTGGTGGCCATTCTCCGCCAGCTTCCAGGGGACCCAGTTGATGGGAATGGTGTAGATCAGCACATCTGGCCATTTACTCCGGATGTAGTCCGCAGCCCGTGTGTTGAGACGGCAATTATACCCCACTGCTCCATCCTTTCCGGCGCACTCAGGGCACTGGCACCACCCCTGATCCGCAGACTCCATATGGACTCCAGTGAATTCAAACTGGCTCATGGCGGTGTCGATCAGTCTTTCGATGTAGGTCCATGACTTTTCTCTGGCCCCGCACATGGCATGGGCATGAGGATTACCTTTGTCGTCCTTGCCACGCACCTCGGGGTCTTCTGTGATGATCCGGTCATAACCCCAGGTAAAGAGTCCGAGTGGAAGTACCATGCCGATATTCCGGCGTTCCGCCTCCTTGAACAGCTTCCTGAGGCGTCGTGTGCGCTCCCTGTCCTGGAAGGCGCTTTTAATGTCGGGGGGATAATCTCCAGTCGCCCATAGCCCAAAGGCATCCAGATGGGTGTACCTGGCCTCGCTCATCACATCCAGTGTACGGATCGCACCCTCGATGGTGAGGTCATCGAATTGAGGTGCCGGCCAGTTCTGTAATGGCAATGGACGATTGCGCATGTCATTGATCCATGCCCCGAACCCGATCCGGTAAGGGTAGGATGGCGCAGGTCCCTCAGATGCCTTTTTGTGTTTTTTCTGGAGTCTCATACGTGGAGTAAGGCCCGCGGCAAGAAAGGCTCCCCCTCCCGTGACTTGCTTGAGAAATTCTCGCCGGGTTGGTTCTCCATCACTTGTTGTCGACATCTGCTGATCCTCCAGCGATCGTTCTCGCGGTTTCGTTCATCTGTGTGAGCCTGTTAATAAGCCCTCCAGGCTGAGATGCTCAATGGCGGTGATGTCTCTGTTGGCGTTGGGGTGGGTGTCCGGGTTTCAATGGGAGAGAGAGTGGGGGTCTCAGTCGGGATGGAGGTGCTCGTGGCGGTGGGTGTCGGGTCAACCAGAATTGTGATGGCTCTTGGCCAGTAAAAATCACGAGTTCGTTCGCCGTCCGTGGCTCGCGCCAGAATAAACCATTGGCCTGCATCCGATTGTTGAGGTGTCCAGGAGGTCTCTAGGGGGTGGATGCTGGTTCCCAGGTTTGAGAATGCCTCGGTTGCACGAATGGCTACAGGCTCAGGAGAGTTATAAGGGTTTGTGTCATTGTCTCTGAAAAGAGTCACAGACACCGAACCATCTCTGTCCTGGTAATGGCATTTCAT
Organism: uncultured bacterium; assembly: GCA_964481775.1. Lineage (GTDB taxonomy): Bacteria > Hinthialibacterota > Hinthialibacteria > OLB16 > OLB16 > OLB16. Next base: position 2,145 of record CAYZUX010000035.1, read on the forward strand.
TGGGATCTCATCTCCCACCATGAACTCGCTCCCTCCATTCCCAATGTTTTGGATTCGAACATTCGGCCAGTAGGGGGCAGGCGCGTAATTGAGGGCATGGCGTGCTCCGGTTCCTCCAAAAACAGGATGAACCCCTGTTCGCGGGCCCTCCGTGAGACGTGGATCCCCGGTTCCCCAATCCTGGGCAGCGGACAAACTGAAATAGAAACCAGTCTTGGCTCCTTGTTCCTCAGCTGGCAGCCACCAACTATTCCTCATCTTAGTGGTTACCGAAAGTCCATCCGAGTAAGGGGCGGGAGTAATCAGATTGACAGTCCCGAAATACCACAGGTGGACATCGGAGTGGTCACCTCCATCGAGCGTGCCATAGCCCCCATCCAGATTTCCCAGGTCGCGGTTATAGGCGCCAGCAACCGGAGCACCCGCCGGGATCAGTAATTCCCCATCTCGCCAGTAGTTGTCGGAGAAAAATGTGTTCTCATAGGTATCAACCGGCTCATCAATCGATATCGGGCAGGGATCCCAATGGGTTACCTGCTCGATCCAGATGCCATGTCTTCCCAGAAGCCGTGCGATTTCGGAGATCAGGGAACCACCACGGCTATGTCCGGCCAGATGGATCGGCAACCTGAGTAAGCGTGGGTCGTTGAGAAGGTGTTCCGCCACTGTCTCCGCTACCTCTGCGGTAGGCTTCTTTGGGACCTTCTCCTTTCCCTCGGCTTCTTTGAAAAACGCCACTTCGGACCAGTCGAGAACGATCAAGGTTTCTTCGCGCTCTCCCGCAGTACTGGTCTCAGTGACCTCCAGATCGCCGTCGTGATTCACTTCGACAATCAGGTCGATGTGGATTCGTCCTCTTTCCACTGGCAGGCGATCATTGATCGCATTCCGCATGGTATTCAACCAATCAGGACGGCTTGAGGTCGAAAATCCATGAGTCAGGATGGTAATATTACCAGCAAAGGAAGCGGTTTGAATGAGTCCAATTGATCCTACCAGGAAAATTGCAAGAGAGAGTGAAGAGAAGCGACAAGATATGGATTGGTTCATTCCTGGTGCTTTTACCTGGTGGGCACAGAGAGTGATCATTTGGCATGATGGTATGGGGTCTGCAATGCCACGGCAAGGTAGAATGATTTTGAGGATTTGGCGGTGCATGACTCCTTTCAACTTTACGAAGGTGTGGAATACTACTGATAAGCGAATGGTCTAGCTATAATCTGGACCTATGGGAGATATGTGATAAATGAATGTCAGGTTAAGCGCTAAGCATAAGATTTGGGAAGGCACGCGAGGCTAGAAATGCCGGTTATCTCAATGTTCTATGGTATCATAGTGTCCCTCTATTTCCAGGACAATCGACGCCATAGTCGTCCACATATTCATGCCAGGTTTCAGGATAGTGAAGCAGTCTTCTCGATTCCCGATGGGGATTTGTTGGAAGGCCAGTTACCAACTGGAAAAATGAAGATGATGGTTGCGTGGATTGAAATCCACAAGGATGAGCTTATAGCGAATTGGGAACTCGCGATGAATGGGCAACTTCCATTCAAAATCGATCCATTGAGGTGAGTCGCATGAACCCTAGAATTCAAACTGTTATTCCTCGAAGAAATTACACTCTTAGAATCATTTTTACTAATGGAGAAGTGGGTGAGTATGACTGTTCCCGTCTCCTCGATTTTGGTGTTTTTTCAGAATTGAGAGATCCCAACTATTTCAATCAAGTCAGAGTACAGAATGGCACGGTCGCTTGGCCCCACGAACAGGACATCTGTCCCGATACCCTGTATGTGGATTCAATCAAACTGATTTCACGATGAATGTCTGACAACAACAGCATTACCGATTGGATTCATATCCGTCCCTTCGAGGACTCCGACGAGGATGCCGTCATCGCCCTATGGGACCGGTGCGGGCTCTTGCGTCCCTGGAATGATCCTCATAAGGACATTCCACGCAAGAAGAAGTTTCAACGTGAACTCTTCCTGGTGGGGGTTGCCGGAACAGAGATCGTAGCAGCTACGATGGCGGGATATGACGGCCACCGTGGTTGGGTCTACTACTTCGGCGTCGATCCCGCTTACCAGAGACACGGTTATGGCCGAGCCTTGATGACGGAGGTGGAGCGATGCTTGCGTGATCTCGGATGCCCCAAACTCAACCTTCAAGTCCGTCGTGGAAATGATGGGGCTGCAGCGTTTTACGAGAGCGTTGGATTCGGTGAACAGGATTTGCTTCATTTCGGCAAACGGCTCGAGGAGGATGGGTGAAATTTTATGCAGTACCTGATATCAACATTACTCATTCCAATTATTTGCTGTTATGATGCCGCTGTCTGTGAAATAAAACATACTTCATCAACATCTTACAATCCAGCTTCCTGGATCCGCCCCTCCACCGATGGCTCTCACTTTGTCCGCGAGGACTCAGGCGAACGATTCACCGCTTGGGGTTTCAACTACGACCATGACCGGTCGATGCGGCTGCTTGAAGATTACTGGGTGGATGAGTGGCAGACTGTGCTGGAGGATCTACTCGAAATGAAGCAGCTCGGTGCGAATGCAGTAAGGATCCACCTGCAAGTGGCCAGATTCATGAAATCACCAACGGAGACCAATGAAGTTTCCTTGGCGCAGCTCAAACGTTTGGTGGAGTATTCCCAAGAAATCGGTTTGTACCTCGATCTGACTGGTCTGGGCTGCTACCTCAAGAAGGAGGTTCCCCCCTGGTATGACGCCTTGGATGAGGAGGGGCGTTGGATTGTCCAAGGGTTATTCTGGGAGAGCATCGCCAAAGTCTGTGCGGAATTTCCCAGTGTCCTCTGCTATGACCTCATGAATGAACCGATCCTGCCCGGCGAGGGCGAAAAAGCAGCCGAATGGCTCGCGGGTGAATTCGCCGGTATGTGTTTCGTGCAGAGGCTCACGCTTGACCTTGCGGGGCGTACCCGTGAACAGGTGGCCAAGTCCTGGGTCGATAAGCTCGTGGCCGCGATCCGTAAGCATGATACGCGTCACATGATCACGGTTGGGGTGATTCCCTGGAACTACACTTTCCCTGGAGCAAAACCGATCTTCTATTCCAAAGAGGTTTCAGAAAATCTCGACTATGTGAGTGTGCATTTCTACCCCAAGAAGGGGGATGTGGAAAATGCCCTCAAGGCTCTGTCGGCCTATGACATTGGCAAACCGCTCGTGGTGGAGGAAATGTTCCCCCTGGAATGCAGCCAGGAAGATCTGGCTGCATTTATTGAAGGCTCACGCGACCGGGTGGATGGCTACTTCGGTTTTTACTGGGGGAAGACCTTCGAGGAGTATGGTCAGAAATCAAACGATGTCGCCAGTGAACTCACCCGGAATTGGCTCCTCTACTTCAAAAACAAGGCGTTCGAAATCCTTGGTATCAGACCGTTGAATTCGAATTGAAAGATTCTTTTTCTGGGTTTCATTTGCTCTTGTCCCATGCTTCGACCGAGGAGTTTACTTCGATCTCCATCGGACTCATGGGATGGGGTGGTCTGGAGGTTTTTGATGGAGGTTCATATTGGGAGGTTGCCCCCATACTGGTTTGTCCAGTATCAACATCGAGAGAAAGATTCTTGATCACATCCCTCGCGATGGTGGCGATTTCTATACTCGTCAGAGCCCGGCCATATATTTTTACCTCATCGATCTCCCCCGAAAATGCATTTCCCCATGGATCTTTCCCGATCACCAGGCTCCTGTCAGGATTGGAGGCGGTATTGAGTGTGTTTCCTGGCGTTAAGATTGACCTTGGAACTCCATCAATATAAAGGATGATCGATTGTGAATCTTGTGTAAGGGCAAAATGATGCCAGTTCGTGTCTGCGACCGAGTTTAGGGGAGTTGCCAGGTTGTACCTCGTTCCTGTTCTGTCGAAGAGGTACGCCTGGAGTTGATTCGTGAGTATCTCGAGCTTGTAGGACAAGTGCTTATGGAAAAGAAAACCTGAGCCGTTGGTGGTGCTTTTCCGTGCCCAGACGCTTAATGTCAAGGCATCCAATCCATCGAGATTGCTGGAGTGGGGAACAAGAACATACCCTCCGGAAATAGTTCCATCCAGTCGTATCCCGTACCCGTTCCACCCCAGCACATAGGTCCCGCTTCCAAACCAGAGGCCATTATTCTGGTTGCCGGACTGATCCAGCAGGTTTCTCTCAAATGGAAGGAAAAGGCTGAGATTGGGATTGCCAGCTACGACAGGTGTGTGAGTGGGCGTGTTCGTTGGGGTGCTTGTCGCTGTCGGAGTGGGAGTGGGTAAAGCGAACAAGGAGTAAATTTCCCATGGTGCCAGGGCACGGTCATAGAGGCGGACTTCATCAATATCTCCCTGGAAGGATTTCCCCCAGGGATCCTTCCCAAGGATGAATTCCCGGGTTGGTTGTGTTGCCACTGGTTGGGACAGGCCGGCCAGAAGATAAGCTACTTGAATGCCATCGATGTAGAGCCTCAGCGATGTTGCGTCTTTTATGAAAACAACATGGTGCCATTCGGTGTCGGTAATTGAATTGGGTGGGGAGACGAGATTCCAACGAGTTCCGAGCTTGTCGAAAAGATATACTTCAAGCTGGTTATTGACAATTTGGAGGCGATAAGTGAGGTGTTTTACTAACAGATGCCCGCCTGAATTGGCGGAGCCCTTTCTGAACCACAAGCTGAGGCTGAGATTGTTCATCCCATCGAGAGTATCTGTGTGTGGAACAATCACATAGCTGCCGCTGCTTGAGCCATCCAGAGAAATTGCATTATTGAGCCTGCCGTTTGAATAACTTGCAGTTCCGACCCAATATCCGTTATTGGAGCGGCCAGATGAATCCAGCACATCATTATCCAGTGATAACAACAGATTGAGATTGGAGCCGATGCCTGGAGTGGATGTGGGAGAATTGGTTGGCGTGAACGTGGGGGGAAAGGTTCGCGTGGGTGAAGGAGTGTATGATCTGGTGGGAGAAAAACTCGGTGTGGGAGTGAGTAATCGGGTTGGTGTAATTGTATAGGACCGTGTGGCTGTTCTTGACGGTGTGGGTGGAAGAGGAGATGGAGTTGCGGTTGGAGTCGGAAGATTTGCCATGGAGGCCAGTGCAGCCACCTCTGAGGGAGTCAAAGTTTTATCATACAAACGAACGTCATCCATATCTCCCAGGAAGGAAACCCCCCATGGATCTTTTCCAATCACGATGTCCCGGACTGGCTGGGAGGCGATTCCTGAAATCGGGCCTGGATATAAAGATGCTCGTTCGACACCGTCAACATAGAGTTTTATCGAGGTCTGATCCTGAGTGAGCGCATAATGATGCCATTGGGTGTCAGCAATCAGCTCGGCGGGAGCAGTGATATCCAGACGGGTTCCCGATTCATCAAACAGGTAAACCTCGAACCGGTTATTGAGAATCGCCATCCGGTAGACCAAATGTTTGTGAATGAGAAATCCGCCGGTGTTTGTAGATCCCCTCCTGGCCCACAAGGCGATGCTCAGGTTGGACATTCCATCCAGTGTGCTGGAATGCGGAACCAGTACATAAGGCCCGGTTGAGGTGCCATCCAATCGAATCCCCTTCCCGATGCGTCCGGCCAGATAATTTGCAGTGCCCACCCAAAGTCCTGAGTTAGACTTCCCCGAGCTGTCCTGGAGGTTGTCCTCGAACTGCAACAAAAGGTTCAGATTCGCTACACTCCCCGGGACTGGTGTTGCCGTACGGGTGGGCGTGTTGAGGGGGGTTGAGATGGAACCTGGAGTTGAGGTACGTGTCGGGGTCGGGCTGAGTGAAGCGGGAGGCTTGGTAGGAGTTGGAAGTGCTGATGCGCTGGCAAGTGTCTGAATTTCCGAGGAAGTTAAGGCCCGGTCAAAGATCTGGACTTCATCGATCAACCCCTTGAATGTGTTTCCCCAGGGATCTTTTCCGATGATGACATTTGATTCAGGTTTTGTGACAACACCATTAATTGAGGACGCCTGAAGAAGGCCCCGTTGAACTCCATCGATATAAACTCGCAGTGCCGTCCCATCATGGGTTAAAGCATAATGATGCCAATTCGTATCAATGACTGAGTTGGCTGGTGAGGCGAGATCATACCGGGTCTGAAACTTGTCGATCAGGTAAATGTTCAGACGGTCACTGGAAAGGCTGAGATGATAGACGGCATGTTTGAGAACCAGGAGTCCCCCGACGCTGGATGTGCTCTTCTTCGCCCACACTGAAATGGTTAGACGGTTCATCCCATCGAGTGTACTCGCATGGGGAACCTCGACAAAGCTGCCGGTGCTGGTACCATCCAACGATATTCCCTCGTTTATCCTTCCAGCGGCGAATCTCGGGGCTCCATTCCAGCTTCCGTTGTTTTCCTTGCCGGATGTATCCAGAAGGTGGTTGTCGAACGATAATGCGAGGTTGAGGTTGGGAGTATCCGCCGCGTAAACCGTAAGAGTTTTGGAGGAAGTATGGGAGTACCCAAGAGAATCAGTTACCGTGAGATTTATATCGAATATCCCGCGCCTGAAAGTGTGTGACACACGGACTCCGCTCGCTTGTGTTCCATCTCCAAAATCCCAGGAATAATTCTGGATGGAGGCCTTGTTCTGGAGGGAAAAAGAGCCATCGAACTGAACTGTCAGTGGTTCATACCCACTTAAAGGATCCAAAGAAAAGAGTGCGATGGGCTTGTTGCCATCAAAGACAGGGACACCTTCATATGGGCCGATATCATAGGCTACCCCCTGAGGCCTTTGGGTTCCCAGAATATCGTTCGTGGCGGCGGTGGTCACTCCGCGGTCTATCGCGGGACTGCCAGGCATGAGCCTGTAATCGCCTGAGGATGCATTCACGAAAAGAGGATCAAAGTTAATGATGTCGCCCGGGTAGGCCCCCGTATTCAGGATGGTTCCCGGCTTGTAAATCAGGTTGTGGCTGCCTGAAACTGAGGAACCTGTTTCGGCCCAATAGGGGAATGGGTTGTAAATGTTATAGAAGATGTTATTCGTAACATCAGCACTGCCATAATCACTGTTTGGGTAGCCAACAACGCCCACAGCATGGATGGATGAGTTAACGAACGCGTTGTTATAAATCTGCACTCCCTGGGGTCCCTTGACCAGGATTCCAAAGGACCACATGTCCGAAAAAACATTGTTCCTGATGATCATTCGTTCATGGGAGCCATCCTGTGCCTCCAACATCATGCACTCATGGGCTGAGGAAAAAAAGTTTCCCTCGACAAGAAGATCATCGGCGTGATTACCACTGTTCGCATAGGTCTGAATACAGTCAACATGCGATTGTCCAACCTCCTCGACAGTATTGGAGGTTCCGAAAAAGCGGTTTCCCCGGATAACACAGAAGTCACCAAATATTCTGCAGTGGTCACAGTCTCCGGTAACCGAGGGGTATCCGTGATCCCGCCAGGAATAAAGACGTTGGGACACATTATTCTCGATCAGGGAATAGTCAGCCGCTACCCAGTAGCCGGCACTACACTTGTAGGCTGTATTACCCGTTATCGTCACATGGTCAGCGGGATAGGCTGGGGCACTCCCCGCCACATTGACAGCGGTTCCCTTCACATCATAGAAATAGCAATTCCGGATGGTGACGTAATCACGGTCAGTCCAGACTCCATGCTGGCCCTGCCAATCGATACTGTCAGTGGTGATTGTGAAACCATCGACAGTGACATAATCACCTCCATTGTCGAGCGTGAAACCCAGGCATGAGGCAGCTCGAAAGGGGGTGGAAATCACGGTAAATCTTTTTGTGGCGGTTCCGTTTTTGTCTCTTGGCCAGACCACTCGTTCAGGATAGGTCCCTGATGAAACCGAAATCGTATCACCTGGTGAACATGCATTTACCGCGGCCTGAATGGTTGTGTATTGACCTGTACCATCTTTTTTAACAGTGAGAGTTGCGCACTGTCCTGAAGTTATGAACGATAAAAACAGGATGAATAAGAAGAGAATTCCTTGCATAAACACATATATCCGAAAAAAGGATTGTCTTTGCCATGCAGTCAGCACGGTTTCCTGAGCAGATGGCGAAGCGTGTGAGAAAAGGATTGGGCGCGGTTGTTTCTCCGCAGGTGCGGTTTGATCAATTCCCCTCATTTCAATCCCTTCGCTGGGGACAATACCCATTTCTGAATCAAAGATCAAGGTAAAAGTGTGATCTCATATGAATATATCTGGACTTATGATGCGGCCACAACTTTTTCTTCTGTAATGACTGGTGAATGAATAGATATGATGTGTATATTGTAAGATAAAATCCGGTAATCAATAGAGACAACTTTCAGGTGATGGCAGGCATCAGGAAAACGAATGGAGAGGAGAAATTTATTCCACCATATGCCACCGATTGGTGATTACCTCTGTGGCTATTGCCTCGAGCTGACTGGTCGTCAATGCACATTCTCCCCGCAGGGAGATGAGGTTTCGGATTGTGAAAAACCTGCGGACCTCTTCCGGGCTATGGAAAAGGTCGCCTTCGGCAAATCCTGTTTTCTCATTGATCTCATCGAAAGTCATCTTCCCGATCCTTTCTGATGGAAGCATCGATCTCTGTGGAAATTCTAATTCAGAGATCCTGCCCAGGAAAGGAAATGAATCCAAAAAACATACGTGGGATCAATCAGATATCCCTATCCCCACAGGGCATTATGCACAGCAACTCCGAGTGTATAGGCCGAGAACGGTTTCTGTACAAAGAGCAAGCCTTCATCCAGAATGCCACGATTGGCGATGACATCAGCGGTATAGCCGGATATGAACATCGTCTTGAGTGAAGGTCTTCCCGAAGTCAAGAGGGATGCGAGCTCTTTCCCATTCATCTCTGGCATTACCACATCGCTGATAAGGAGATGGATCTCTCCGGGAAAGTGGGCCGCCACATCGATTGCCTCCGAGGGAGTCCGGGCAATCAGAAGTGTATAGCCCAGATTCTCGAGGAATCGTTTGGCCAGCAACAAAACCGTGTCTTCATCCTCAACAATCAGAATGGTTTCATTTCCACGAGGAGGAATGCCCTCTGTTGGCGGGCTCGTAGTCTCGACAGTTCCAGATGAAAAGCGTGGAAAGAAAATCTGGAAGGTTGTTCCCATGCCCGGTTCGCTGGAAACATGGATGAAACCATCATTCTGACGGACTATTCCATAAATGGTTGATAACCCCAACCCGGTTCCTTTTCCGACTTCTTTGGTGGTAAAAAAGGGTTCGAAGATGTGAGCCAGAGTTTCTTTGTCCATCCCCTGCCCATTATCGCTGACTGAGAGACAGACATAATCCCCCGGTCGGGTGTCTGCATGGTCGGTACATTCTGCTGGGGTGAGGGTGAGGTTCGATGTTTCGATGGTAAGTTTGCCAACTCCCATGATGGCATCTCTTGCATTGACCGCAAGGTTGGCCAGAATCTGGTTTACCTGGGAGGGATCTATCTTGACGGGCCAGAGAGAGTTTCCCGGCATCCAGGCAAGATCGATGTCCTCCCCAATCAGACGCTGGAGCATCTTGAGCATACTCACCACGGTATCATTCAGGTCCAGAACCTTTGGGCTGACGGTTTGACGGCGTGCGAATGCCAGGAGTTGCCTGGTCAAATCGGCAGAGCGAGTCCCCGCTTTTTTTATCTCCTGGAGACACTCTTGAAGGAGTCCATCTTCTTTGACCTCGTGCGAAGCCAGGTCGGCATACCCCAGGATGGTCTGAAGCATGTTGTTAAAATCATGGGCCACACCACCAGCCAGACGGCCCACGGCTTCCATCTTTTGAGCCTGGATGAGTTGGTTCTGGAGGTGTTCCTTTTCCTCCTCGAGCCTGAGCTGTTCCGTGATATCACGTTTTACTGAAACAAAACTGACGATCGATCCGGAACCGTCGCGGATAGGTGATATCGAAGCTTCTTCAGTGAACAGGGAACCATCCTTCTTTTTATTGATGATCCGCCCTTCCCAGACCTCCCCCTGCCGGATTGTGGACCACAAGTGATGATAGAAATCCCGATCATGTACACCGCTCTTGAGGATATTCGGATTTTTTCCGATGACCTGCCCGCGACTGTAGCCAGTCAACCGTTCAAACGCGGGATTGACATAGACGATAGTACCTGATGCATCGGTAATGATCACATCTTCGCTTGCCTGCTCGATCGCTGCCACGAGCCGGTCACGTTCTGTTTCGGCTAGTTTCCGGTCGGTAATGTCCTGAATTGAACCACGGATTCTTACCGGTTTTCCATTCTCGAGGATGGGGTGACAGATCGTTCGTATCCACCTGCGATTCCCCTTCGCGGTGACCATCTCCAGTTCAAGATCATAGGGTTTACCTGTTTCGATGGCTTCTTTAACCGCAGCCTGGATTAACTCATATGACCTGCCTTGAAAAAAACTGAGGCCCATTGGAGCTGTGAGTTCCTGGATCGATTCACATTCATGGATCCGTGCGGTTTCCTCTGTCCAGTTCCCCTTGAGCGAGACGGGATCAAACTCCCAGCCGCCGACATGGGCAATTTCACCTGCTTCTCTCAGTAACATTTCCTGGCGGTGGAGTTTTTCTTCTGCATGGCGCAGCTCACTGATGTCGATATGCGATCCGACGATGCGGAACAACCGTCCGGTGGCATCGCGGAGCGGTGAGGCTTGAGCGTAGATCCATCGGTAGTTGCCATCTTTGTGCCGTAAACGATATTCGATGCTGAGATGGTCCAAAACTCCCCCAACAAAATCCTGAATTGCCCTTTGCCAATTCCTCAGATCATCTGGATGAATCCGGGTTTCCCATTCTTTGAATTGATTGACAACCTCATGATCCTCAAACCCGATCTGTTGTTTCCATTCAGGAGACAGGTAGAGCTGATTGGTTAACAGGTTCCAATCCCACAATCCGACACGTCCTGATTCAACTGCTAATTGTAACCTGAGGGTATGTTCCTGAAGGGTTTTGTCGGAGGTTGCCTTGGCACGTGTGGAATGAAAGATCACGGTGCAGATACCCGCCAGGAGTAGAACCGATCCGCTCAAGATGATCAGGAACTCGGAATCAAAACGGGAGGAGATTGCCTCCAGGCGTTCTTTGATCATACCGTCGAGGGCTGTGGCCTGGGTCTCCAAATCATCGAAAGCAATCCGCAAGGAGGCCGCGGAAGCCGGTGTGACACCGGCTTCAGGATCGAAAGCCTCTAACAGGGTGCGGAAGGTTTTGATGCTGTGTTGGAAATTCTCAAAGGTGCCCGGATTGGCAGGAGAGAGATTCGAGCAGGCTTTTTCGAAAGAAGATATTCCTTGCTGTAACAAGGTATGCCCGACCCCTCTATCGAACGGTGAGGCCGGATTGTCCCCCAATGATAGGTGCATGAATCCCAAGGCCATGTCGATTCGTGCCTGGCCGAGGTCCTCCAGGAGGACCACTTCACGTTCCAGGGTCTCCTTCTGACGAAGGTGCAACCAGGCGATACAGAGGCACACAATGACGGACAAAAAAACGGCGCCCCAGGTAAGCAATTGAGGATTTGAATACAACCTGGCCAAAAGAGATCCGGGAGCTGTTTTTATCCCCTCTCTCATTTTGTGAGGACCTCCTCGGTGGTAACATTTCCAGGCAATTCCTCTGTGGTAAAACCAAAGGGGGACACGATCTGCAGATGTTCCCCGGTTCCAATCAGTTTTTCCAACAAGGAGTCCCAGGCGGCGAGAAGTTGACGATCTGATTTCCTGAACACAAATCCCCCATAGCCTGACAAAGTATGGCCAGGAAGAGATACCTCCTCAAATGGAAAGGCTTCTTCCACATTTCCAAGCTGCTCGTGAAGATCCATCCAGTGGACGGTGGCGGAAGATAAAGCAAGGCCATCTGCCAGGCCGGATTCAACTGCCACTCTTCCGGTCAGTGCGTCCGGTACCATGATCAGCCTTGAGGAGGGAAGGTTCATTTTTTTCAGGAGATTCTCCTCCACCGATCCTGAGATCACAGCGATCCTGACACCTGGTTGTTGGACAGCCTGAGGATAGGAGTGCAGACGGTGAGGATTTCCCTTGGCAACCAGCAGCCCCTGCCGGACACGGAAAGTAGGTCTTGAGAAAGCAGCCTGCTTCGCACGTTCAGAAGTGATAAACATGCCTGATGCAATCACATCAATCCTTCGCGATTGCAAGTCATTGATCAGGTTACTAAAAGGTGTCTGACGCCATTCGATAGTGGGAATTTCCAATCTGGAAACAACCCACTTGGCCACCTCCGGAGACTCCCCTGTGACCTCTCCATCGGGTTTCAGAAAGGCATAGGGAGCTTCGACAGCGTAGCCGATTCGGATCACTCCGGAAGTCCTGATATGGTCCAACGAATGGTCAGATGAGAATAACCAGACTTTTACAAAGACAAGCAAGACAAAAAAGGCAATTGGTAGGATAGTGAGTTTTCCCAGATGTCTCATTGCTGGTTCCATGGAATGAATTTTTTTGGGGAGCGTCAGTTTTCTCCTGAATCAAGCTGTTTCTCAGTACGGTGAGACTGGGTTTCCTTTCGGGGACATGATTTCGAGGTTTGTCCCTGACGGGAGCATGATACTTCATTCATTGTTGATTTTCAGTGTGAATCTACACAAACACTCTTTTTTCTATTCGAGTCACTCACCAGTCTCTCTCCCCCCTTCTTCGTACCCTCTGGTTCCTCTAGGTTATAGAACAGCATCCCGGTGCTTATGCCAGCCTCAGTGGAGGGAAAAGTCCGATGACAGAGAGAGAATCAAAATCTTCCTCTTGCCTCAAACTTCTGGGGATGGGATGCCTGGTGATGATTGTCCTGATCGTTCTGACTGTCGGGATCGGAGGTTATTACCTCAAAACCCAATGGCGTCATTGGACTGCCCGGGTGATCACCGCGGTGACCGATGACATGCTATCCGAATTCCGGCTGTCTGAATCGGATCGAGAAGGTGTCAAGGCAGAAATTGCACGATTTGTAACGCACCTCGAATCGGGCCAGATCTCCATCGATCAGATCAGGAAACTCGTGGAAGAAGTTCAACAGGGGCCATTGCCCGGCCTCTTGTTCCTTCATGGAGTTGCCATTGGGCATTTGGTTCCCCCGGATGTACCGAAGGAGGAAATTGAACAGGCTCAACTCGATGCCCAGAGACTCCAACGGGCAGCGGTCGAAGGGAAGGTGAGTTCGCAAGCCCTCCAGGAGATTTTCAAAGCGATTCCCAGGGAAGCAAAGGAGCCGCTTCCCGCAGAGCGAGAACCCCCCGGGAGTGATCCATCTGAATCGAACAGGGAGCAGACAGGCGATTTCAAAAAAGAGATCACCGCCAGAGACTGGCGTCCCGTGATGTCCCTTATCAAAAAGATGGCCGATGAGGCGGGTATTCCCAATGAACCCTACCATCTGAACCTGACTCAGGAAATCCGGAAACTCCTCGATCAAGTCCTGTCATCATCCTCATGAACCGGATCAAGGTCCTCCCGGAGCAGGTTGCTTCTCAGATCGCCGCAGGTGAGGTGGTCCAACGTCCGGCTTCTGTCATCAAAGAGTTGATTGACAACAGCCTGGATGCGGGAGCGGGAAGAATATCTGTCGAGGTCGACAAAGGAGGCACCACCCGAATGCGGGTGGCGGATGACGGTTGTGGAATCTCTCTCGAGGACCTCCCCATGGCCTTGCGCCGTCATGCCACCAGCAAGATCGAGTCAGCCTCCGACCTGATGGCCATACAGACCTATGGATTCAGGGGTGAGGCGCTCGCGGCTATCTCATCAGTTGCCCATATCGAAATTGTTTCCCGGCTCCCCTCGGATCGTCAGGGCCACCGCCTGTACGCTGTGGGAGGAGAGGTTCAGATCCTGGAACCCTCCGGAGCTCCCCCCGGAACCACCGTGACCGTTTCGGAATTGTTCTACAACACTCCAGCCCGCAGGAAGTTCCTGAAAAGTGTCACGACCGAGATGGAACGCATTAACGAGGTTATCCTGCGAACGGCGATCAGTTGGCCAAACCTGCATATCGACCTCATGCACAACGGCAAGAAGGCGCGTTTACTTCCTCCTGTACCAGCCTGTATCGACCGCCTGGTCCAGCTTTTCGGCCAGGACCTCACCTCGGAACTCCTCCCGGTGGATTATGCCACTGAACAGCTTCAGATTACGGGATTCACCAGCCGTGCCACACTTCACCGCAACACCGCTGCTGACCTGTATTTTTTCGTCAATCGGCGCTTTGTACGTGACCGCCTCCTGTTACGCGGCCTGATGGAGGCTTACAAGGCAAGCCTGCCTCAACGCCGTTATCCAGTTTCCATCCTCTTCCTGGAGATGGATTCCGAACAGGTGGATGTGAATGTGCATCCCTCCAAGGAGGAAATCCGCTTTCGCGATGAACGTCTTATCTGGAGCGGCCTGTACAGCGCGATTCGTGATGCCTTCGACAGCGGAAGTCGAAAAGTCTGGGTGGATGCTCCCGCCAAAACGGACTCTCTTCACCGGGAGGTACTATCACCTCCTCCCGTTTCCTCTTCCGGACCTTCCTTTCCCGGAGTTGATCCGGCTTTACAACCGGAACCGGCTGTCATTGCACCCTCCAACGTGGGGAGTCCGCAAATCCAAACCGGAAGAAGTGAAGTTCCGGATCCGGGTTACAGTCCCCCGGTTTCGGATGCCCGGGAACCTTCCGAAGTTGAACTCCCGGAGGTCGCACAGGCTGTCCAGTCTTTGAATCGCGGGCCGCTGGTGAGTCTCAGGAAAGAGGATAGTTCCAGTCTGCTGACAGGATTACTGGAACGGCATTGGCGTCCCGTGGCTCAGATCTTTGACAGTTTTATCATTGCCGAGGCGGGAGAGGAGATGGCAGTCTTTGACCAACATGCCCTTCATGAACGTCTACAGTTTGAACGGCTCCGCAGGGAATATGCTCAGCACACCATCAATCGGCAACACCTGATTTTTCCGGTCACTGTCGAAATCCATCCCGGACGGTCCTCCCTCTTACAGGATTCACTTCCCTTACTCGATCAGGCCGGTTTGGAGATCGAACCGTTTGGAGAGGGAACTTTTGTGGTCAGGAGCGTGCCCTCGGATATGAAACTATCCGAAGTGAAGGGTTTTCTGGATGATGTGCTCCATGATCTGGCCGATCAGGGGATGGTGGTCCCTCTTTCTGACCGCACTGAGCGGATTCTGGCTCGAATCGCCTGCCGGAGTGCCATCAAAGCGGGAGATTCCCTTACCTACGATCAGATGAAAGATCTATTGGACCGTTATACAGATGATGCCACCTTGGCCACCTGTCCGCATGGACGGCCCCCAATCTGGAAAATCAGCAGAAAAGAATTGGAGAAATGGTTTGGACGGCCCTGATGGAGTTGGTCCATGAGGCTGGTGATTCTCCATAAGTTCCTGTTTTTTTTTATGTTAGGGGGGAGATGGGGGTGAGGATTGGATTGTTCGCCTCAAACCCTTGACGTGAAACCCGATCTCAACTAGAGTTTCCGTTCGTGCCCATTCATTTTGAGAAACTGAAAATGTCTGGTGCCGAATTTGCGAGAAGACTGCATGAGGGTGTTTTGTGCCGACCATTAACCAGCTGATACGTCAAGGCCGGAAAGCATCTCCGAACAAATCGAAGGTGCCGGGTTTGAAGGGATGTCCACAGCGCCGTGGTGTCTGCACGCGTGTCTGGACCATGACCCCGAAGAAGCCCAATTCGGCCTTGCGGAAGGTGGCACGTGTTCGTCTCTCCACGGGCATTGAAGTCAATGCCTACATCGGGGGAGAAGGGCATAACCTTCAGGAGCACAGTATGGTGCTGGTTCGTGGAGGCAGGGTGAAAGACCTCCCCAGCGTCCGTTACCACATCGTCCGTGGAGTATTGGATACAACCGGTGTGGGTGCCAGGCGCAAAGGACGGTCCAAGTATGGAGCCAAGAGGCCGAAGAAGTAGTTCACAGGCCTCGGATAATTCTTGAGAGAAGCGTCCCGGTCACCGACCAGCCGGGGGCGTGGCAAGAACCGGAGGACGGTTCCACTGCCAACTCACGAGGAACATGCCAAGGAAAAAATCAATTGTCAGGCGGGTGATTTTGCCCGACCCGAAGTACAAAAGTGTCCAGGTGAGCATGTTGATCAACAAGATCATGCTCGAGGGAAAACGGAGTGTCGCCGAGAAAATTGTCTATGGCGCCTTCGATGTCATCGGTGAAAAGACCGGTGAGGATCCCCTCGAGGTTTTTAACCGCGCCCTGGAAAACGCCAAACCCCTGGTGGAAGTCCGCTCACGGCGTGTGGGTGGTGCCACTTACCAGGTGCCGGTCGAAGTCCGTGCTGAAAGGCGTATGACTCTGGCTCTGCGCTGGTTGATTACCTATGCGCGCAACCGGAATGAACGAACCATGATCAACAAGCTCGTTGGCGAGCTGTTGGATGCATCAAAAGGACAGGGAGATACCATTAAGAAAAGGCAGGACACCCACCGCATGGCCGAGGCGAATAAAGCCTTTGCCCATTACCGGTGGTAAGCCAGCTCTATTCCGCCCAATAGAACCATGGCAACAGCAACCATTGAATCTCTGGATGTGGTCAGGAATATCGGCATCATGGCTCACATTGATGCCGGCAAAACCACGACAACAGAACGGATTCTCTATTATACCGGAAGGACCCACAAAATCGGTGAGGTCCATGATGGCGCCGCTGAGATGGACTGGATGGTCCAGGAACGCGAACGTGGAATTACCATCACCTCGGCGGCCACAACTTGTTTCTGGAAAGGGCATCGCATCAACATTATCGATACCCCCGGACATGTCGACTTTACTGTCGAAGTCGAACGATCCCTACGAGTTCTGGATGGTGCAGTGGCATTGTTTTGTGCAGTCGGGGGCGTGGAACCCCAATCCGAAACAGTCTGGCGTCAGGCCGATAAATATGGAGTTCCGCGGTTGGCTTTTGTCAACAAGATGGACCGTATGGGGGCAGACTTTTTTGGTGCCATCAAAATGATGCATGATCGTCTCGGTGCCAATGCTGTTCCGATCCAGATTCCCATCGGCTCCGAGGAAAACTTCTCAGCCGTGATCGACTTGATCGGGGGTGTGGCATACACTTGGGATACCGAGGTGATTGGTTCCAAGCCGATCCAATTCGACATACCGGCAGACCAGAGGGAAGCCTATGTCAAGAACAAGACACACTTGCTCGAGGCACTGGCAGACCAGGATGAAACTATCCTCGAGCGTTATCTCGGTGGCGATGAAATACCTGTTGAGGACCTCAAGGCAGCCTTGCGAAAAGCGGTGATTGCCAATGACTTTATTCCAGTCCTTTGCGGAGCTTCCTTCAAGAATAAAGGGGTCCAACTGCTGCTCGATGCGGTGGTAGACTACCTTCCCTCACCGCTCGATAAGCCACCCGTTCAAGGATATTTACCGGGCGAACCGGATGTACACATTATTCGCGAACCCAGTGAAGAAGCCCCATTCTCGGCTTTGGCATTCAAGCTTCAATCGGATGTTCATGGAAAACTGGTCTACTTCAGGGTTTATTCAGGAACAATCTCCTCAGGGCAGTCTGTCCTGAATACGACGACTGGCAAGAAGGAACGGATTGGACGTCTGCTGCGGATGCACGCCAACAAGCGTGAAGAAGTCGAAATGGTAGGGACCGGGGAGATCGCGGCGGCGGTAGGTTTGGGACATACCTACACTGGCGATACGCTCTGCGATCCAGCCAATCCGATCGTCCTTGAATCTCTGGAATTCCCGGAACCGGTGATTAGTGTGGCGATCGAGCCAAAAACCAAGCTGGATCAGGACAAACTGGCTACCAGTCTTTCCAAACTGGCCGAGGAAGATCCGACTTTTCAGGTCCGCACGGATGAAGAAACCGGTCAGACCATCATTGCCGGGATGGGTGAACTCCACCTCGAAATTCTGGTCGACCGTCTCACCCGGGAGTTCAAGGTGGGGGCTAATGTGGGTAAACCGCAGGTGGCCTACCGCGAGACCATGACCGAAAAATCCGAAGCCCAGGGCCGCTTTGTCAGGCAGACCGGCGGACGTGGTCAGTATGGTCATGTTGTCATGCAATTCGAGCCCCTGGAGCCAGGGACAGGCTTCGAATTCGAAAATAAAATCGTGGGTGGCGCAATTCCTAAGGAATACATCCCGGCGGTTGAGAAAGGTATTATCGCCGCCATGGGTAATGGGGTCCTGGCCGGATACCCCGTAGTCGATGTCAAGGCGATCCTGATTGACGGGACCTATCACACGGTTGATTCCAGCGAAATGGCTTTCTCAATAGCTGGATCGATGGCCTTTCAGGAGGGTTTCCGGAAAGGCAAACCGGTGATCCTGGAACCGGTCATGGAAGTGGAAGTGGTGACCCCCGAGGATTACCTCGGCGATGTGGTGGGTAGTCTTAATTCCCGCCGTGGACGGATCGAGAGGATGGAATCGAGGACCAACAGTCAGGTGGTTACCAGCCTGGTTCCCTTGGCTGAAATGTTTGGGTATGCCACCACCCTGCGGTCACTGACTCAGGGCAGGGCGACTTACACCATGCAGATCGCCCACTATGAGGCAGTGCCTCAGAAGATAGCGGATGAGATTATCGCGCGAGCGAAGTAAAACAGGAAAAGCAGGTTACAGAAAGAACACCCGGAACTGATCGGGTGATCATGAAGTTGATACACCGGCAACGGGAGGAAGGACGATGGGAAAAGCGAAGTTCGAGAGGACGAAACCGCACGTCAACGTCGGAACCATTGGTCACGTTGACCATGGAAAGACCACCCTCACCGCCGCAATCACCATGCGGCAAGCATTGAAGGGTAAGGCTGCGGTTCGCAAGTATGACGATATCGACAATGCACCCGAAGAGAAGGCGCGCGGGATAACAATTGCCACCCAGCACGTCGAGTATGAGTCCGATAAACGTCACTATGCGCACGTAGACTGCCCCGGCCACGCCGACTACATCAAGAACATGATCACGGGTGCGGCGCAGATGGATGGCGCGATTCTGGTTGTCTCGGCCGCTGATGGCCCCATGCCCCAAACCCGCGAGCATGTGCTTCTGGCCCGGCAGGTGAATGTTCCCCACATCGTGGTCTTTATGAACAAGGCCGACATGGTGGATGATCCTGAGCTGCTCCAGCTGGTCGAACTCGAAGTGCGCGAGCTGCTCTCTTCTTATAACTTCCCCGGGGATGAAATCCCCGTGATTATCGGCTCGGCCCTGAAGGCGATGGAGTCAGAAGGCAAGGACGATGAGGCCTGCAAGTGCATCGATGAACTGCTCGAAGCCATCGACAGCTACATCCCTCTGCCCGAGCGTGATGTCGATAAGCCATTCCTCATGCCTGTCGAGGATGTCTTTTCAATTGCGGGACGCGGGACCGTTGCCACCGGACGTGTTGAGCGCGGCACCATCAAACGGATGGAGGAAGTCGAAATCGTCGGTATCCGCGATACTGTCAAAACCACCTGTACCGACATTGAAATGTTCCGCAAGCTGCTCGACAATGCCCAGGCGGGTGATAACGTCGGTTTGCTGCTGCGCGGCATTGAGCGCACCGGTATCGAGCGTGGCCAGGTTATCGCCAAGCCTGGCTCGATCAAACCACACAAGAAATTCAAGGCCACCTGCTACATCCTGGGCAAGGATGAAGGCGGGCGCCACACCCCATTCTTCAATGGGTATCGTCCCCAGTTCTATTTCCGTACCACTGACGTGACCGGAAGCATTACCCTGCCAGAGGGAACAGAAATGGTTATGCCGGGTGACAACATTGAGGTAACAGGTGAGTTGATTACCCCGATTGCCATGGAGAAGGAACTCCGCTTCGCGATTCGCGAAGGTGGACGGACCGTGGGCGCGGGTGTCATCAGCGAGATTCTGGAATAACGGCGCAAAGGGACTTCCATGGCACAGCCCAA
>CAYZUX010000035.1:22171-33153 GCA_964481775.1 uncultured bacterium
TCATCAGCGAGATTCTGGAATAACGGCGCAAAGGGACTTCCATGGCACAGCCCAACATTAGGATCAGGCTGAAATCCTTCGATCACCGGCTGATTGATCAGTCCACTCAGCAGATCGTCGAGACAGCCCGGAGGACCGGAGCAAAGATCGTCGGACCGATTCCGCTGCCGACCAGTATCAACCGGTTTACAGTGAATCGTTCCACGTTCACGGACAAGAAGTCGCGTGAGCAGTTCGAGATGAGGACTCACAAACGTTTGATCGACATCCGCGAATCGAGTCCGAAAACCATGGACGCCCTGCAGCAGCTCGATCTGCCGGCGGGTGTCTTTGTCGAAATTCAAGTTTAAGACGGGACCGCACCGATGGCGAAGACCCTATTGGGACGGAAACTGCGCATGACCCATATGTTCGATGAGAACGGAGCTGTCATCCCCATGACGGCTCTCCAGGTGGGACCGTGCCCTGTCGTCCAGGTTAAGCGGCTCGACTCGGATGGCTATTGCGCCTACCAGATTGGTTTTGGCGAGATCCGGGAAAAGAGCGTCAGTAAGCCCCTGCGTGGGCATTTTGAAAAGGCTGGAGCCGAACCGACACGTTACCTTCGTGAAGTCAGATGCGCTCAGGAGGATGAACTCCCCGAGGTGGGAGTGACTCTTTCCGCGGATGCCTTCGCTGAGGGGGAATATGTTGATGTGACGGGAACCAGCAAAGGGAAAGGGTTCGCAGGCGTTGTCAAACGCCACCACTTCGGTGGACAGAAAGGAAGCCATGGCCAGATGGAAACCCGTGTGCCGGGTTCGATCGGCGCCAGCTCCTACCCCTCCCGTGTTTTCCGTGGCCAGCGCATGGCTGGGCGGATGGGCGGTGCACGAGTCACGGCCCTTGGCCTGAAGGTGGCCAAAGTGGATGCCGAGAACCACCTGATTTATGTCAAAGGGTGTGTTCCCGGTCCGCCGGGCCGCCTCATTGAAATCCGCGCCAGCAATCGCGGCAAGGCATTGAAGAAGAAGATATAGGAACGGATCCCATGCCGACTTTACCTCTTTATCGACAAGACGGCTCCACTGTGGGACAGGTTGAATTGCCCGATTCGGTGTTCGCTTGTGAAGACCGTCCCGGACTGGTTCACCAGGTCGTGGTGGCTCAACGTTCCAACAAGCGTCAGGGAACTTCGATGACCAAAACCCGCTCCATGGTCAGGGGCGGTGGCAAGAAACCTTGGCGTCAGAAGGGAACCGGGCGCGCACGTCAGGGGAGTATTCGTGCCCCCCAGTGGGTTGGCGGTGGACGTCCCTTTGGAGGCCAGCATTCCAACTTCCACAAGGATGTTCCGGCCAAAATGAAACAGGGCGCGTTGAAATGTGCCCTCTCTCAAAAGGCCCGTGAAAACGCCATCAAGGTTCTGGATGAGATCAGTCTGAACGAGATTAAAACGAAAGCCTTTGCCGGAATCCTTTCTGCCCTGGAACTCGGAAAGGGAACTCTCCTGGTCCATGATGGCCTGAATGAGAATGCTTTCCTGTCAGCAAGAAATATCCCGGGTCTCAGGCTGGTACGCGCCCAGGATCTATCCACGTTGGACACAGTGGAGGCCCGGAACCTCCTGATAATTCAGAATATAGTCGAGCCGCTCGTTAAGCGGCTGAATGGATAGGGGGAAGGGACAAAATGGCCCAGCATTTACGCACCCCACAGGATGTTGTACTCCAGTTCTGGTTCACTGAACGCACCAATGACCTTCAGGAAAAAGAGGGCCGGTATGCATTCAAAGTGGATCTGCGCGCCAATAAGTACCAGATCAAAACTGCCGTCGAAACCATCTTCAAGGTGAAGGTGGATAATGTTCGAGTGATGACCATGCCGGGGAAAATGCGCCGTGTCCGGGTTCGTGCCGGGTCCACGGCTCATTGGAAAAAGGCCATCGTCAAGCTGAAACCCGGCTACACGATTGAATTCTGAGGACCAGGGATCCATGGCGATTAAATCCTATAAACCAGTCACCTCGAGCCGCCGGTTCCTGACCAATGCGGCCTTTGAGGAGGTGACCCGGAGCGAACCTGAAAAGTCCTTGCTCCAGCCGATCAACCGTTCTTCGGGACGGAACAACTATGGCCGTGTCACCAGCCGTCATCGGGGTGGCGGACATAAACGG
Organism: uncultured bacterium; assembly: GCA_964481775.1. Lineage (GTDB taxonomy): Bacteria > Hinthialibacterota > Hinthialibacteria > OLB16 > OLB16 > OLB16. The sequence continues at coordinate 24,327 of CAYZUX010000035.1, forward strand.
CGTTACCGGTTGATCGACTTCAAGCGGAACAAGGATGGGATTCCGGCCAAGGTCGCACAAATCGAGTATGACCCCAACCGGTCAGCAAGGATTGCCTTGTTGAATTATGCCGATGGGGAAAAAAGATATATCCTAGCGCCCGCCAACATCAAGGTCGGAGATGTCGTTGAAAGTGGTCCGGCTGCGGAACACAAGGAGGGCAACTGCCTTCCATTACGGCGGATTCTGGAAGGTACCCTGGTGCATGCCATCGAATTGAAGATCGGCAAAGGCGCGGCCATGGCACGGGCCGCCGGGGCTTATGCTCAGGTAGCCGCCAAAGAAGGGGATTACGCACAGATCAAGCTCCCCTCTTCCGAGGTTCGTTATGTGCACCTGGACTGCCGTGCCACCATCGGAGCGGTTGGTAACCCGGACCACATGAACATCTCCATCGGCAAGGCAGGACGTTCCCGGTGGATGGGGAAACGCCCCCTGTCGCGTGGTGTCGCACGCAACCCGGTTGATCACCCGATGGGCGGAGGCGAAGGAAAGTCTTCGGGAGGACGTCACCCCTGTTCTCCCTGGGGAACTCCAAGTAAGGGGTACCGTACTCGTAAAAATAAGCGAACAGGATCGATGATCGTTCGCAGAAGAAAGAGCTGAAGATTCGGGACGAGGAACAAAGATGCCGAGGTCGCTTAAAAAAGGTCCCTTTGTGGATGCCCATCTGGTCAGCAAGATCGAGTCCATGAATCAGGCGCGCGAAAAGCGTGTGATCCGGACCTGGTCGCGCCGGAGTATGATCCTTCCGGAGATGGTGGGCCATAACATCGCTGTTCACAACGGCAAGAAGTTCATCCCGGTCTATGTGACCGAGAACATGGTCGGACACAAGCTCGGGGAGTTTTCCCCGACACGTACATTCAAAGCGCATGGCGGAAAATCAGCCAAGACGGCTCGGATGAAGTGAGAAGGTTCCATGGGTGCTAAAGCCAGTCATAAGTTTGCACGTGTCGCGCCAAGGAAATGCCGCCTGGTCGCCGATATGATCCGTGGTAAAGCCTACCACGAGGCTCAGGCGATCCTGCATTTTACCTTCAACAAGCCGGCCCGTCTGGTGGAAAAGGTATTACAATCCGCCTATCACAATGCCATCGAGAATGAACGCCTGGATAGAGACTCGCTGTTTGTTTCCAGGGTTTGGGTGGATGAGGCAGGAATGGCCGGTATTCAGGGAAAATTGAAGAGGATCCAACCCGCGCCGCAGGGACGTGCGCATCCGATCCTCAAACGTGCCAGCCATATCCATGTCGAACTTGAGGAACGCCAGTAAGGGGCCGCTGAAAGGAAGGGAGACCAAGGCCAGTGGGACAGAAAGTTCACCCTAAAGCAAACCGCCTCGGCGTGACCACGACTTGGAAGTCCAAGTGGTATGCCGAGAAGAATTTCGCCGACTATCTTCATGAGGACCGGATGATCCGGAACCTGGTGAAGAAACAGCTCTCCCATGCCGGCATCTCGAATGTGGAGATCGAACGCTACACCAAGCGTCTGCGCATCACCATCCACACCGCGCGGCCTGGCATTATCATCGGCCGCCGTGGCCAGGAAGTCGAAAGGTTGAAGAAGCTGGTCCAGTCGAAGACCGACAAGCAGGTGGTTCTGAATATCCAGGAGATCAAGATCGCCGACCTGGATGCTCAATTGGTGTCGGAGAACATCGCCCTGCAGCTTGAAAACCGCGCTTCTTTCAGGAGAACCCTCAAACGCGCTATTCAGAGCGTGATGCAGGCCGGGGCTCTGGGAACACGAGTGGTGGTTTCAGGACGATTGGGCGGAGCCGAAATGTCACGTACCGAGGGTTACCGCGAGGGACGGGTTCCCTTGCATACCTTCCGCGCTGACATCGACTATGGCTTTGCTCAGGCACGCACCACTTATGGTGTGATCGGCGTGAAGGTCTGGATCTTCAAGGGCGAAGTATTACCACGCCGCCCACAGGAAGTTGTGATCGAAGAGGAGGCCACGGCATCCCATGCTAATGCCTAAGCGGAGCAAATTCCGCAAACACCAAAAGGGGAAAATGAGGGGAACCGCATACCGCGGAAGCGAGGTTTCCTTTGGCGAGTATGGACTGAAGGCGATCACCCCGGGTTGGGTGACTTCACGGCAGATTGAGGCCGCGCGTATCGCCATCACCCGTTATATGAAACGTTCCGGTAAGGTCTGGATCCGTGTTTTTCCTCACAAACCGGTTACCAAACACCCCGCTGAAACCCGTATGGGAAGCGGTAAAGGCACCCCGGAAATGCATGTGGTCGTGGTAAAACCCGGCATGATCCTTTTCGAGATCGAGGGTGTGCCACGTCACATGGCGGAAGAAGCCATGAGGTTGGCGGGACATAAACTCCCAGTCAGAACACGTACCGTCAGCCGTGACGAGATACGCATCGAATAGGAAGAGCCACGCATGAAAGCCAACGACTTTCGCGACATGACCAAGACCGAAATCAGTAGTAAGGTGAAAGCTCTCAAGGAAGAGCTCTTCTCCCAAAGGTTTAAAACGGCCACGGGTCAGCTGGAAAACACAAACATGATCAAGTCCCTGAAGCGGGACATTGCGCGTGGGTTAACCGTGCTGAAAGAGACCGAGCTTGTCGAGAGTAAGAAAAATGCCTAGGAAATCGCTCCGCAAAGTCCGTGTCGGGACAGTGGTCTCGTCGAAAATGGATAAAACAGCCGTGGTTCTCGTCGAACGTCTCGTCGAGCACCCCCTGTATGGAAAAACGGTCAAAAGCAGCCGGAAATACCATGCGCATGATGAACAGAACCAGTGTTCGGAGGGGGACTTGGTCCGTATGATGGAGACCCGGCCGCTCTCGAAAACCAAGTGCTGGAGAGTTTTGGAAATCGTTAAGAAAGCCGGATGACCCAGGTTTGAATGCACCCTCCGGCGGGTCAATGAAATGCAGCCGGGGAGTAGAAAACAGGGAACGAGTTTGTTATGATTCAGGAACAAACCTATCTTTCTGTCGCTGACAACACAGGCGCAAAAAAGGTCCAATGTATTCGGGTTTTGGGCGGGACCAACCGGCGCTATGCGAGTCTGGGAGATCTGATCGTTGTCGCGGTCAAGGAAGCCATCCCAGAGGGTACTGTCAAGAAGGGTGAGGTCAAGAAGGCTGTCATTGTTAGAATGCGTAAAGTCTTCCGCCGTCCGGATGGTTCCTACATCCGTTTCGACGAGAACGCTGCCGTCTTGGTCAATGATGCGAAAGAACCGATCGGAACTCGTGTTTTCGGGCCGATCGCCAGGGAATTAAGAGACCGGAAGTACATGCGGATCGTCTCCTTGGCCCCGGAGGTGATCTGATCTCCTCGATTCTGAGGGGGTACAGGGGCCAGCGTAAGCAGGAGGTAGGGGATCGTGAAAAGATGCGTTGTTTTAGGTTCGTTGGTCCTGGGTATTGGATTGTTGTGGATGTGTGATAGCGCACAGGGACAAACAGCGACTGAGAAACTGGGACGCGGTCTCGCCAACACCTTCTTGGGTGTTTTCGAGATTCCCAATCAGATCGCGAACACTTACCGTGAGAACACGGGAAAGTACATCCCAAATCGTGACAGGGCCACCATTAAGGCCATGTCCGTCGGTACAGTCCGTGGCTTCAGGGAAGGATTTCGGCGTACGGCTCATGGTGTTTGGGATACAGTGACTTTCTTGAGCCCCGGGCCAGGTGGGAATAACTTTAAATCCCGCATTCAACCCGAGTACATCACGGAAACGTACGATTTCTGAATCCTGGCCTCCGTTCGATTCCGATCAGGAGGGACCCGCGAGCCTCGGGGGTGACCCCGAGGTTTGTGTGTGAGGAAGGTGAGATTATGACGAAAGCATATGTAAAAAAAGGGAATACCGTGAAGGTGATCAGTGGGAACCGCCGTGACCGCGGCCGCACTGGCAAAGTGCTGCGTGTGTTCCCCAAGGAACAACGGATTTTGGTGGAGAACATCAACCTGAGGAAGAAGCATGTACGTCCCAACCCTCAGAAAAATGTCAAGGGTGGCATCATCGATCGTGAGCTGCCGATCCATCAGTCCAATGTCCAGGTCATCAGCGAAGATTAATCGGAGCCAAACCGAACTATGAACAGGCTTCAACAAAAATATACTGAACAGGTTGTCCCGGCCCTCATCAAGAGGTTTTCCTACTCCAACCCCATGCAGGTCCCGCGCCTGGTGAAGGTGACCCTGAATATGGGTGTTGGTGAGGGATCAAGGGACATCAAGATCCTGGAGGCCCTGCGCGTCAACATGGCCGCCATCGCCGCGCAACATCCGGTCGTGACACGGGCACGGAAATCGGTCTCGAATTTCAAGGTGCGCCAGGGAATGCCGATCGGGTGCATGGTGACCCTCAGACGAGAGAGGATGTGGTCTCTCCTCGACCGGCTGATGACCATTGCCATCCCGCGCATCCGTGACTTCCGTGGCTTGCCAACCCGTAGTTTTGACGGGCGTGGGAATTACACGTTCGGATTGACCGAGCAGCTGGTCTTTCCCGAAATCCATTACGACAACATTCCCAAGTTGCATGGCATGGATGTCACCATCGTGACCACTGCCCGCAACGATGAAGAGGGACGTGAGCTGCTCACGCTCCTCGGGATGCCGTTCAGAAAATAGCTGGTTGAAGGGAAACACTTGGATCCATGGCCAAGAAGAGTTGGATAGTTAAGTCGCAGCGTCCACCAAAGTTCACGACCCGGGCCTATCACCGCTGCCAGGTGTGCGGACGGTCGCGGGGGTATTACCGGAAATTCCGGCTATGCCGAATCTGTCTGCGCGAGATGGCTCACCGGGGCGAAATCCCCGGAATGACCAAGGCCAGCTGGTAACTGAGAGGGAGATGACCCGATGTCAATGACTGACCCGATTGCGGATTTTCTGACACGGATCCGTAACGCCAACGTGGTGATGAAAGACCGCGTCGAAATGCCCTCCTCGAAACTCAAGAGGAGCCTGGCCAATATCCTCAAACAGGAAGGCTTTATCAGGAACTACCGTTACCTGGACAATAAGAAACAAGGGATCCTCAGGATCTACCTGAAGTACGGCGAGGAGGGAGAACGTGTGATCTCCCACCTCGAAAGAGTCAGCAAACCCAGTGTCCGCGTTTACGTGGGCAAAGAGGATATCCCCAAGGTGCAAGGCGGGATCGGAGTGGTGATCCTTTCCACCAATCAAGGGGTCATGTCTGGAAAGCAGGCCCGTAAACTGGGCATCGGCGGGGAAGTTCTCTGCCGGATCTGGTGAAGGATTATGTCAAGGATAGGAAAACTTCCCATCGCAATCCCGAAAGGGGTACAGGTCAAAGTGGATGCCGGACAGGTCGAGGTCAAAGGCCCGAAAGGCACCCTCGCCAGGCCGATTCCACCATGTGTTCAGGTGAACACGGACGATGGCCGGATTCTGGTCACCCGCGAGGAAAGTGACGACCGCCGTGGAAAGGCCATGCACGGTTTGGCTCGCGCACTCATCAATAACATGGTGACCGGAGTCACCCAGGGCTTCGAAAAGAAACTCGAGATCATCGGTGTGGGTTATCGAGCCGCAGTCGAAGGAACCACCCTCAGACTCGAACTGGGATACTCACACCCGATTTTTTACCCCTTCCCCAAGGGGATTGATATCAAGGTCGAAAAGAATACGCAACTTTCGGTGACGGGAATTGACAACGAGGTGGTTGGTCAAACCGCTGCGGAGATTCGCGCTTTCCGTAGTCCGGAACCTTATAAGGGCAAGGGTGTCCGGTATGCTGGAGAGCAGATCAAGCTGAAAGTCGGCAAGAAGAACGCTTAACCGATGAGGTCATAAGGCACTCATGACGGTCAAAACACGAAGAGTAGGACGTGATGCCAGGCATCGCCGCGTGCGGAAGAAGGTGTTTGGTACCGCTGAACGGCCGAGACTGGCTGTTTTCCGGTCATTACGCCATATGGTGGGCCAGGTGATCGATGATACCACGGGGAGAACCCTCTGCGCGGTGACCACGAGCTCCAAGGAATTCAAGGAGCAAGTGAAATCCACCGGTGGAGTCGAAGCCGCCGCTAAAGCGGGGAAACTGATCGGCGAGAAGATCAAAGCCATCGGTCTCACTCAGGTTGTCTTCGATCGCGGCGGTTATCTCTATCATGGCCGTGTGAAGGCCTTTGCAGACGCAGCCCGAGAGGCGGGAGTCGACTTCTAAATCCTGAATTGGAATCCGGAATGAGGAACGAGCAGGCAAAGTCAACACAGAAGGGCGACCTTCAGGAAAAGATCATCCATGTCAGCCGCAGCGCGAAAGTGGTGAAGGGTGGACGCCGTTTCTCCTTCAGTGCGCTGGTGGCGGTGGGGGATGGAAAGGGTAGGGTCGGCTTGGGCCATGGTAAGGCCGCCGAGGTGCCCGATGCCATCCGCAAGGCCGTGGAAAAGGCTTCTCAGAACCTGTTCTCGGTTCCCATGATCGGAGCCACGATTCCACATGAGATCCAGGGAGAATTCAGTGCCGCGAGAGTCCTCCTCAAACCGGCTTCACGCGGTACCGGCGTCATCGCGGGTGGGCCAGTACGCGCCATCCTGGAGGTCTCCGGGGTTGAGGATATCCTGACCAAGTCACTCGGTTCCAGTAACCAGATCAATATCGCCAAGGCCACCATTGAGGGGCTGAAGGGTCTGCGTTTGGCCTCCCAGGCAGCCGTGCTGCGTGGAAAGACTGTCCGGGAAGTCCTGGGATACTGAGAGAGCATCATGACCGGTAAAAAAGTACGGATCACACTTAAAAAAAGCGCCCATGGCCGTAAACCTGCACGGGCTGCAACCCTGGTTGCCCTTGGACTTCACAAGATCAACCAATCCATCGAAGTTGAAATGACTCCCCAGGTTCTGGGGATGACCCGCAAGGTCTCGGATCTGATTTCTGTCGAGGAGACATCGTGAGTTCCCCAAAACTCTCTCCAAATCCAGGGTCTAAACAAAAAAAGAAGCGACTTGGCAGGGGGTATGGCTCTGGCCTCGGCAAAACTGCTGGACGTGGAACTAAAGGGCATGGTGCACGCTCCGGGTTCACGAAACGGGCCTGGTTTGAGGGTGGTCAGATGCCCCTCCAACGGCGTGTTCCAAAAGTTGGCTTCACTCCTTTGAATCGTGTCGAGTTCCAGATCGTGAACTTGAGCACTCTGGCCAAGCTTGAAACCGGAGCCAGGGTGACCCCCTCGGAGATGGCGGCCAAAGGATGGATCAAGGATTCCGAGGGCCTGGTCAAGGTTCTTGCGGATGGGGACTTTGCCGTGAAGGTTGAACTTCATGCCCATGCATTCAGTAAGAGTGCACTGGACAAGATCAGCAAGGCGGGCGGCAATGCCGTCGTGATTCCACGTTTTTCCCCGGCCTCTGAAGGCCGGTCAGGTACTTCTGCTAAGAGCTGACAGGTATGCTTGGCGCTTTTGATAACGTCTTCAAGATCCCAGAGCTTCGCAAACGCCTGATCTTTACATTAGGTGTTTTATTCCTACTACAAATAGGAAATACACTCCCGATACCGGGTATCGATAGCACTCTCCTTCTGCAACTTTCCCGGGGGAGCAGTGGAACAACAGATATTTTCGGATTAATCAACCAGTTCACGGGTGGTGCGTTCCATCGACTGTCGATTTTTGCCATGGGGGTGATGCCTTACATCACTGCCTCCATTGTGTTTCAGTTGCTCACCATGGTCTGGCCGACCTTGGAGCAACTCTCCAAAGAGGGTGATGAGGGGCGTAAGAAGATTGAACAGTGGACCCGCTATGCCACTGTGGGTGTGACCTTCGCCCAATCGTTCATGCTCCTGTCGGCTTACCAGCATCAGGAAGTCAATGGCTTTACAGTCGCCTACAACCCCGGCATGAGTTTTCTACTCCAGGGTGCTCTGGCGATGACCGCGGGTACCATCCTGATCATGTGGATGGGTGAACAGATCACGCAACGGGGAATTGGAAATGGGATCTCCCTGATCATCTTCGCCAACATCATCGCCCGTTTCCCCGAAGCGATCGCTCTTATGGGAAGCCTCCTTAAAGAAGGCATGGTCTCTCCCATGATCGCGGTGCTCATCCTGGTGCTGATGGTGGTGGTGATCGGATTTATTGTCCTGCTCACTTACGGACAAAGGCGCGTTGTGATCAAACGGGGCAAGATGATTCAAGGAAGGCGCCAGGCTCCGGCAACCACTTCCTACCTCCCATTGCGGATCAATACAGCTGGCGTCATCCCGGTGATCTTCGCTTCTTCGATTATGATCTTCCCCTCGACCATCCTCTCATTGATGGGTGGTTTTTTCCCGGAGTTTAACCAGACCTGTCAGGATTTTCTCCAGAGGTACTGGGCTCCAGGAAAATCCATTTACACGGCTTTTGAGTTTGTCCTTATCCTGTTCTTCTGCTATTTCTACACTGCCATTACCTTCAATCCAAAGGATATCGCGGAAAACCTGCAGAAACATGGTGTTGCGATTCCAGGTTACAAACACGGTGCCAAAACTGAGGAATACCTCAATAATATTCTGACCCGGATCACTCTGGCTGGTGCGATCATGCTGGCTTTCGTGGCTATCCTGCCGCAGGTCTTTATTGCCTGGTCTCATGTCCCTTACCAGATGCATGATTTCCTGGGGGGAACATCATTGATCATTGTGGTGGGTGTGGCTCTGGATACCGTGAATCAGATCGAGAATCACCTTCGTGTGAGAAACTACGAGGGGTTCCGGGTTGGCCCGACACGCAGGCCACGCTTTTAAGTTTGTTGGATACAGGGATCCCAGCCG
>CAYZUX010000036.1:0-33151 GCA_964481775.1 uncultured bacterium
AGAGGGAGGAACAGTGTTATGGGCAGGAACTTTGACGAACTGAAACAACGCCACCTTGATTTCTGGGAAAGAAAAGAGGTTCCATTTCCACTTACCGGGTTCACCATCGGAATCGGGACTGACTCCTGGAGTTATTGGAGAGATAACACTGCTTTACGCCATGTGTGGGGGAAGGGACGGATCGATCCGGAAGACCTCCATCCAGCGGATTTCGTGGAAGATCAAAGAACCTATCTTGCAAGAGCCGACCTTGTGGGAGATGACATCCCACGGACCGCCATGCCATTGGCCGCTATCCCCTGGATGGAAGCCATCCTGGGGTGTCCTGTGGTCGCAACCGAGGCACACTTTGCCAGTCAGCCGATCCTCGAAGAGGTCAACGACTTTAAAAGCATCGGTTTTGATCCAGACAATCCCTGGGTCCATAAATACCATGAGTTTATCGAGGTCTACAGCCGGGCCTTCGAAGGATGGCATCCTATCGGTCAGTCGGTCTTGAGAGGACCTTCGGATCTTGTCTGTGCCCTTGTTGGACCTGAGAAATCGACGTTAGCCATGCTCGATGAGCCAGATGCCTTGATGAATCTGCTCAACCAAGTGACAGCTGCCCTTGAACAGTTCTTCCTGCTCGAACGCGAATGGCTCCCTCCTTTTGAGGGTGGATCTGTGATCGGCCAATATGACCTCTGGGCTCCGGGGACAACCCTGCGAATGCAGGAAGATTTCTCCACTCTCTACTCCCCAAGCCTCTACCGCACCTTCCTGAAGCCCCAGGATGAACGTCTGGCCGGGCTGGCGGAATACACTCTCCTCCATCTGCATTCGACCTCTCTCTTTCTCATCGATGAGTTCCTTTCGGTTGAGAAGATAAAGGTTTTCCAAGTGACTAAAGACCCGGGAACCGCCAGACTCGATAAGATGATGCCTGCTCTTGAAAAGATCCAAAACGCGGGACGCTGTCTTGTGCTGAAGGGCCGCTTCGACCAGGCTGACCAGGCGTTGATGAAAGAAAGGCTTTCTCCAGCCGGTCTTTGTGTTCAGCCGGTTGTGGATGGAGTTGAGGAGGCGAAGGCCGCTTTGTCATCTTACCGGGTATGGTAAGCATCGTCTGGCTTCAACCGGGGGAGAAACTCACTGGTCAGCGAATCATTCTTCATCCACACCGATGTTGAATGCGAAAAGTTCGGCGTGGTCGAACCGGAATTCCAGTCGTACCGGTATCCCCACGGGCACGCTTTTTCCGGATGACCAGGACACCTCGTGGTTGACTGAGTCACCCCGGATGGACACACAGTCTGGCCAATCCAATCCCTCGAGGGTGATACCCTTTTCATCCAGGATCCGGACCTGCATTTCTCCCTGGACATCTGCATTTACCGTCAACTTTCCCGCAGGAAGAACCAGCGGTCTTGTGGTCAGACTTCCACCCTCCGAACCCGCTTGCCGTGACACGAAGCCATCTCTTCTCAGCACCGCAACCCCCAGCGTCCTGTCATCAAATTGCTTGTGACCTCCCGAGTAAGCTCCGAAGTAGAGGTACTCCTTCTCTTCTACCGTCAGGCAATCCCCCACCCAGCACACCGCATGGTCCCAGGCCGATGGGTCCGCCTCGTTGCGTGGGAGGAATGGCTCCCGCATCCGGTTCCAGGTATGTCCATCATTACAAGTGGCAAGCACTGTGTAACCTATGCCATTGGCCACATCATCACGGAGGATCCGGACAAATCCGACAAGCTGATTCCCTCTTACCACCGGTTTGCAGCCATAGAACTCAATATCCCCCTCATCTTTCTCATCGGGCACAAAGATCCGTTCAATCGGTGACCAGTGGATAAAGTCCTGGCTGGTTGTCTGACTGACCAGTCTGCGTCCCCACTCATAGGAGCGTGAAACCGGCCCAAACTCAGTCGGAGGTTGGGTCCAGGATTTGATACAAACCAGGTACCTCTCTCGAAGGGTGTCCCGGACACAGTCCACAATGTCTCCCGTAGATTGTTTGAATCGAGGGTCCCCTATCCCCCTGGGATCGTTTTCCGGACTGTACTGCCACTGGTCGGCGAGAACTGGATTTCCCTCGTATTTGAGCCAATTCAACCCATCGGAAGAGAAAGCGGTACAAAGACCGATCTTCCTGGAAAAGTTGTAGCGGACTGGCTCCAGATTTTCCCAGAAGGCTAATTTGAACCGGCGGCTCGGGTCGGGGGAGTCAGTCCCTTCATCCAGGATGGAGCAGTCATATCCGCTGCTGATATCAAGCAGTTTTTTATGCGGACGAATCCAATGGATCCCATCCTCCGACTCCATCGTGGCGATGTGCCTGTAGTCTCTGCTCCCCTCCTGAGTGAGAGTGTTGTACCAGATCCGGAAACGCCTGGTCTCTGGATCTCGGAGAACCGTGGTGTAGGGCTGCCCACATTGATCTTCCGTTTTCGCGCCACCGATCATGGGGCCTGGAAGCTTCACCGGATGATGGAGAACCGGTTTCAAGTGGGTGCATTCAGAAACAAGGAAATCATCAATGAACAGATGCCGTCCACATTGTAGAGAAATCGGAGAAGTGCTTTCCTCTGGGGAAGCAACCACTCCGATAGGAATCCCCGCAAGGATCACCCAAGCAACCCACAGTCCGATAGATGGTTTAAACAAATAGAAGTGCATGTTCTTTGGTCCTCTTTTCATTCACAGTCTTCAGGCAATCACTTCGGAAAGATCCTTCCCCCAGGGATTACTGCGGAATATCGCATGTGGGAGTCCAACTCCCACAGAAGGGTTCGGTCCAGGAGTGCAACTCCTGGACCAGCTGGTGATGTTTCGACCAGCTGGTGACGTCTCGACCAGCTGGTGATGCTTCGACCAGCTGGTGATGCTTCGACCAGCTGGTGATGCTTCGACCAGCTGGTGAGGCTTGGACCAGCTGGTGAGGCTTGGACCAGCTGGTGAGGCCAATACAAGCTACTAGAGGTCTCGACCGGCAGCCTGTGCTTGTTTTCATGATTCACTGGTTCCGCAATACGGCAAGGTTGACTGCATTGATAGACACGGTGGTTGAAATCCTGTCTCTGAAAACGTTATCATAATTGGGATAAATTGGGATAGCCCTTTGTTGGTCTGGATAGGCCGGAAAGGGATTGTCCCCACACTGAGGTGATACCCATGCGATATGGTGTGATTGGCTGCGGGAAGGTGTTCCAGAAGCGCCACTGGCCTTCTCTCAAAGGACACCCTGAGATCCAGATCACAATGCTCTGTGATGTTGATGAAGCCAAACTGGCCTCGGTCAGCCAGGAGACTGGTATCTCAAAGACGACACTTCGCTGGGAGGAAGTGGTTGAATCCAGGCAGGTTGATGCGGTGTTGATCTGCACCCTGCCAGACATGAACCTCCAGATCTGCGAAGCCGCCGCCGCCGCTGGAAAACACATCTATGTGGAGAAGCCGATCGCCTGCACAGTGACCGAAGGCCGTAAAATTGTGGAGGCAGCCCATCGAGCAAAGGTAAAACTCTGCGTTGGCCACCAGCGCCGTTTTGCTGAGTGCGAATTGAAGGCCCGGGAGATGATTATCCAGGGATACATCGGAGATGTGTTCAAGATCTTTGTAACCCACAATCTCCCCAACCAACCCATCCTGTGGCCGGAAAGCAGGTGGTGGGACTGGAAATACCTTTACAGTCATGGACGCTGGCTGCATTGGGCGATCCATTATGTCGACCTGGTTTGCCACCTGATCGGTGATACACCCATCAAAGCCTATTGTGAGATTGCCCAATATGGTGAAGGGGGGCCAAGACTCGCGGAAGATAATGCCTGGGGCCTCTTCAGGTTCAGACGCGGCGGCATGGGAAGCGTGGAGATAGGCGGATCACAGCATGCCGTTCATCCCGAGACTCTGACCCGTGAGGCCGAAGAGCGTATGGAGATCTGCGGTACAGCCGGATCCATCTATTATGCACGAGGCAGAGGCCTTTTCCGTACCAACATCCCCGCTCCAGGTACAAGAGAACCCAATTTCAATGAAATCCCGACCACACCTGAACCGGAAGACATGTACGCCCAACACCGCCGATTGCATGAAGGGTTTGTTTCGGCTATCCGCGAGGATATTCCCTCTCCCGTTAGTGGCGAGGATGCGGTTCGGGCCTTGGAGATGATCCTGGCCGGGTATCTTTCGATGATTGAGGGCCGTGCAGTCAACCTCCCATTGAGCGAAGCAGATATTCAAAAGATGGAAGCGATGCGGTGAGACATTCAAATTTACGGGCACCAAGGAATCTCGAGACAGAAGGAGAAGACCATGGGAATGAGCCTTTTCGATTTGACAGGAAGATCAGCTTTAGTCACTGGCGGGAGCAAAGGCCTGGGTTACTCCATGGCCAAAGGGTTGGCTGAAGCCGGAGCCGATCTGACCATCTGCAGCCGTCACTATGAGGAGATTGAACAAGCCGCCCGGGAACTACGGGAAGCCACTGGACGCAAGGTTTTGCCTGTTGTGGTGGATGTGACTAATCGTGGGCAGGTGGAGGAAATGGTGCAACAGGCCCTGCAGGAGTACGGCAAGATAGACATCCTCATCAATAACGCGGGTTACGGAAAAAAAGATCCCATGCTGGAAGCTGATGATGAGTATTGGCATTACATCCTGGAGATCAATGTCACCGGCCCCATGTATTGCGCACGGGCGGTGGGACGTCACATGGCGGAAAGACGCTATGGAAAAATCATCAACATGGGTTCTGTTTACTCTCTGATTGGTTCCAACGGGAAAGCGGCTTATGCGGTCTCGAAGGGAGCGATCCTGCAATTGACCCGTTCTCTTGCCCTGGAGTGGGCCCAGTACAATATCCAGGTCAACACGATCTGCCCCGGTTCTTTTTTCACCCCGATGAATGCCGCCGCTCTCAGCAAACCTGAGATTCTTGAAATGCTTAACAAGAAGATTCCCATGGGACGTTGCGGTCAGCCCGAGGAATTGGCGGGAGTGGCGGTCTTCCTGGCCTCGGATGCCTCCAGCTATATCACCGGTGCGATTTTGTCGGTTGATGGTGGCTGGGCGGCTCAGTAAATGGAGTTAATGAGAGAGTCTTGTCTCTCCGTTCTCGATAGTCGAATCCATTTCTATCAGTGAGGAGCCCGATGAAAATTCTTTCTGTCACTCTGTTTATCGTCCTTTCCATCAGCCTGTGCTTTCCAGTTTCGTCAAACGAGCTTATTGCTGTTCAGAAGCATGAGAGTTTTGACCAGGACCCGGGTTGGGATGAACACAACAACCGTGGCGAATTGACTGCCTGCCGTACCACCCGTCAGGACTTCGGATTCAGCCCCAATACATCTCATGCTGGCGGGGAGAAGGGAGAAATGGGAGGATTCATCCAGCCTGCAGCAGACCTGGCATATTACGCGAAAGTCCTGCCCACCAAGACCTTTGAGGATGTCCTGTCTGCCTCGGGAACCCTCTGCCTTTCCGAGGATTATGCGCGGGGACATGTCACACTTGGCTTTTTCAAAAATGAGACCTACGGTTGGCGAACTCCTCATTCCATCACACTCAGGATCATTGGACGCGGAAATTGTTTTTATGCGTTCCCTGGATATCTGACCGGACTGTGGAGGGCGGGAGAGGATGTCTTTGGCACCCTGGATCCCTCCACCGGGAAGAAGATCCCTCATGAATTCTCCGTGGGTGGGGCTGTTCATCATTGGTCGATGAAGTATGACCCCAATGGGAATGATGGAGGCGGTACGATCACCGCCACGATGGATGATCAGACCATGGTGGTCCATCTCGATCCTGGCCACAAGGCCGATGGTGCTACTTTCAATCGTTTCGGTCTGATGCCTGTCATGAAGACCAATGACGATGCAGGACAGTTCTGGTTTGATGACATCACCATCAATGGAGCGAAGGAGGATTTCAGCACAGATCCCGGTTGGGAAGGTTTCCAAAATCGCAGGACCTATGAGGACTGCCTGATTCGTCCCAGATTCAACTTTGGATATAGCCCCACAAATCATGCGGGAAAAAAAGCGGGAGAGATGGGTGGAATCACCTTCCGGGGCGACTGGAAGTATCCTGAAAAGCTCGCCTACTACGGAGATCGTCTTGAGGAGCTCTCTCTTGATGGCCCTCTTAAGATTTCAGGCAGAATCTGCTTTGTCCGCGGAATCACCGATGCTGGAACACTGATTGGATTCTTTCATGCCAAACACAGTTTCGAGAATGGAACTGACTCATGTGGAATCCCCCAGGATTTTCTTGGAATGCAAATCGATGGCCCCAGTGCTGAGGGATTTTTCACTCTCCCGGCCTGCCGCAACCATGGGACCGAATACCGCCTCGCGGCACGTGGACCACGCATTTATCCCGATGGAACAGCTCACGATTGGACGATGGAATATTCACCCTCCGCGGCTGGAGGCAATGGTCAAATCACAGTTTCTCTGGATGGGAAGTCGGTCAGCCTTGATCTCAGCCCTGAAGTCAGAAAAGGTGGAGGACATTTCAATCGTTTTGGAATCATCACTACCCAAGTGGATGGAAATTACCACTTCATTTACTTTGATGATCTCGATTACACCTGCAGACAGATCCCGGTGGATGAATCCCCCACCAAACTGAACCTTTCGCCAGATCTTCCCGGTGAATCTGCGCATTACACCAAGATGCCTGACATGAATGGAATCGGGCCAACTACCGAAGAAGTGAATCTACAAGGATATAGCCGGGTCCTCCATGTCTCGGATTCAAAAGGAAGTCCAGGTGGAAGCGGGGATGAAAATCAGCCGTTCAAGAACATTGAGCAGGCATTCGAAGCCTCTTGGGGTGTTTCTGATTCCAGGCGTTGCGCCATTCTTGTGGCTGGTGGCTCTTACCAGGCCAAAGCACTCCCCATGCAGGAATATGTCGATCTCTATGGGGGCTTCGATCCACAGGACTGGCGGAATCGGAACATCCGTGAGTATCCAACGGTTCTGGATGCCGGCCAGGCGGGTCCTGTTTTGATTGGTGCCAACCATGCCAGGCTGGATGGATTCTGGATCACTGGAGGGAAGAATGATGGAATGGGGGGAGGCATCGTCTGTCATTCGGTCTCCCCCACTCTATCGAATAATTACATTACCGGAAACAAGACCCTATACACGGCACCGATCGCACCTGAAACGCTGCACCTGATTGGGCATGAAGGGGCCGGGATTGCGGTTTGGGATGGTGCTCATCCTGTCATCCGGAACAATCTCATTTTTGATAACTCGACAGATGTCGGTGATGGTGGTGGTATCTCTGTCCGTGAACACTCCAATCCGGTCATTACAGGAAATGTCATTGTGGGGAATAAAACAGGCTTGACCGACACCACGATTTACGATGGGAAAGTCGGATCACGCAGTTCCAATGGTGGAGGTATCAGTGTGAGCACACTCAGCGCCCCACAGGTCACTCGAAATGTCATCTCCCTCAATGTGGTCCATAACACCAGCGATGGTGGTGGAATCTACGCCGAATACGAGTCCACTCCCTACATCGGGGGGAACTGGCTGACAGGAAATACCACCTCGGATGATGGAGGAGCCATTTACACACGGGGCCTGGAAGACATGTCATCGCCGGTTGGAGCGGTTATGATTGAGGGAAACCAGTTCGCAGGAAACAAGGTCTACCATGAAGGCCGTGAAAGGAAAGGCTACACAGAAGCCATTTTTCTCAGCAAACGCGGACGAGCAGTCATTCGCAACAATCTGTTCGTGGGACAAATGACTGGAATTGGAGTGGCCAATTCCACCATGATCACAGAGGGAAACACGATTGTGGATCACACAGGTCCGGGCATTTACGTGGATCTGCGTGAGGAACTACCCGGAATCGAGCAATCCACAGTAACCGGAAATATCATCTGGGGCAATGGCAGAGAGGTAGAGGTCAACCGGGAATTCAGTACTCCGCCCCGGGTGGAGAACAATGTGATACAGGGCGGATTCGAAGGCGGAAATAACGAAGACACAGATCTTGGCTTTATCGATAATAGGATTGTTGCGAAAGTTATCAGCATTGCATACAAAGACAAGGATTGCATTACTGAAGTCCAGGTCGATCAGAATTTCCCGGAAGCCTCACTTTCTGGACGGCTTGCCAGGATCGGAGAAAAGTGGAGTGTCATCCAGAAGAGCAGTCCGGGGCGGATCGCCATCTGGGGAGATCTGCGAGATAGCAGTGATTCGCTGTATATCGCACCAACCTACGAGCGGGAGAATCTCTGAACACCTCCCCTCATTCGATATCCTGCAACCAGCGTTGGGGGATTATTTTCCAGATACGAATTCATCCGCACCCACATCCACCTTTTGTTCACTTAGCCGGTGGAGGGGACGGGCCTCACCATCGATATCGAGTGACGGTGCACCAAGATTCTTGCCACGGTCGATACATGGCGAATCTTCCATGAGATGGTAGGTCTTCGGGATGAAGAATGACATCTCTTGTATACCCTGAAGGTCCTTGTTGAAATCGCCCCACAAGGTGAGTTTTTTTTCACTGTTAGAGCGAACCAGTCCCCAGATATTTCCGATCTTAACTGGGCGATCCGCCAATTGATCCGTCTTGAGTACCGGCTCGTCGATAGCAAGAACCATGCAACGAGTAGGTGCATCATACGTGATAGTTTTAACCTTCCCACTCAAGGAATCATCCAGAAAGCCCGGTGGGGTGTCGAAATTCATCTGTCCCCGAAAGGTATCGGGAACATCGCTGTTGATTGGAACCTTGTCTCCTCTCCCTGGCAGACTAACCATTCCCCCACGAATCAGGCAATCGAAAAGAAAAGGCCAGTTGCTCATGACACAGACCTGGTCACCCTGATTCCCTTCCACGATGGCATTGGTGAGATAAAGAGCCCCGCTCTCCAGGCCAATTCCTCCATGAGTATTGTCACAGATGGTGTCATTATATGAAGTGAAGGCTGACTCCTTCCCGCCGAAACCATAACCGTTTTGTGAGTAAATGTTGCTGGCTGAATCAAAAACCCCATTGACACAAGTGACTCCCGAGGTCGTGTTGCCAACCACACGGTTGCGCCGGAGTGTCATCCCTCCACACTTGCTGATCCGGATCACTGAGCTCCCTTTGCCACCCTGGCAATTGCCAGTAAACAGGTTCCCCTCCAGATGAGGATGGGCAGCCTGCATGGTGTAAACCGCAGCCCCATCATCATCGCAAGTATTCCGTGTGAACAGATTCCCTATCACTCGAGGACACGACGAGTACTCGCAATAAAGGCCACCTGCATCTCCACGCCCGCCTCCATAGTTTTCCCAAATCACATTTCCCTGAATAAGGGGGGAAGCATAATGGCTACAGGCAATCGCGCCACCATTGCTGCTGCGAGTGTCTTCATCTTCAACTCCGGTCTCATTGCCGGTGATGAGGTTTCCTTGAATCACCGCTTCAGATTTTCCCAACAGGAGAATTCCTGCGCCATTCCCGACACCGGTGGAATTGTCGGCAATCAGGTTATGAAGTATCCGGGGGCTTGAATGCAGACAGCAGATTCCACCACCCCCATTCCCTTCCTGATGATTGGCGTGAGCGGTGTTGAAATCCGATGGACGCATTGTCCTGTTCAAGATAATCCGGTTATTACTTAACGTAGGACTGGCTTCTTTGAGATAGACCCCTGCACCAAAATCATTGGTCTTCCCACCCGTGATGGTAAAACCGTCCAACCTGGAATGATTCGTACCAATGAGGACACGCCCTTTATTGTCCGCGTTGAGAGTGGACTCATTCTGATTGATATCCCGTTCCCAACTCAATGCATCGAAGCCCCCATACAGATCCACCCCCTCCTTCAAGTTGATCTCAGATTCGATGTAGGAGCCGCCTGCAGCAAGGATGGCATACCGTTTCTTATCAGAGGCATCCTGAACCATGGCAAGGGCACCCTTAATCCCATGCCATGGCTTCTCCCTGGTTCCATCACCCTCCTGGCCGGAACCGGTCGCCGGAACCGCATAGCGTATTTCCTGATACAACTCAAAAGGAACTTTCACGGTCTGAGGTCCGGCATCCTCCACAAAAGGTTTGGCCGGTGATACAGGCGGAAGCCATGACAGGATGGCAAACACACACGCTATTCGCAAACAGGGAATCAGTGAAATGCTGTAGGCTTTAACAGAGCACACTTGAGTCATTTCCTTCCTCAATCCATTTCAATTGTAACTGTGTCCAGGATAGGCGATTGAGCACCATTAAAGGTGTCCAGGAAAGCCCGGTATTGAATCCAGTCTCCCTTGGAGACATCCCTGATTTCACCACCCGGAGAATTGAAAAAAGAGCCGGGGCCTGAAGGACCACACCAGAGGGATTTCTCCAGAGCTTCCCTGTTTGACGCGGAACGAACCTGGAAACGAACCGAAGTCCGGTGAGGTGTTTGAGCTGCCCAAGTAATCCGGGAGGGTTTGCCCTCTATGCATTGATGGGCGGAAGAAACATAGTCAAAAATGAATGAACGATCGCGGATATGGCCGATATCCACCCCTATATCATAATGAACACCAATCGTAGGAATCCCCAGACGGTTTTCGACCCTGAAGCCGGAGGCACTGCCATAATAGAGGAAAGTGTCCGCGTAGTGATCACCGAACTTTCCAATCTCCTCATCGCTGCCATCCGACCTGTGGCACCAGAAGAGAACATCTGTATAGCCATCGAAATTGAAATCACTGACAAGCGAACCTGTTCCTCCATCGGTGGGCAACCGGATGGTTCTATCGAGGCTGTATCCCTCTGGGCCACCTAATAGAATGGAAGAAAACCAGGTACGCCTAGGCCCCACTTTGTCCTTGTAGTAGGGACACAAAAGATCGAGCCAGCCATCTCCATTGGCATCAGCGATACTCATGGTTTTGGCTGGAATGGAAAGCAGGACAGACTGGTCTTTCGGGTAACTCCCATCCTTGGCCCCGTAATAGACCTTGACCTCATCCCCCGCGAAGGCCAGATCGAGAATCCCATCGCGGTTCAGGTCGGCTGCTTCCGGGGTTCCAGTGTCCTCTGAACCCTCCAGACCGGCACTCCGCTCCAGGCTGTAGGAACGGCTTCCATCCCCATAGAGGATCGTGGCGACTTTTCCAGTCACCGCTTTCGAAAGACGTTCCTGTCCAAAGACCAGGTCCAGGAATCCATCCCCATTCATATCCACAATCACGGGTGAACGTGAACGCTCCATTGGAAGCATACTGGCTTCAGTCGTAACGAATCCATTGACACTGCCCCAATAAACCGCCACGGCACGATCGCCGGGAGGTCCTCCAGAGGGTGGTAAATAATTGCTGACTAGAACATCCAGCCAGCCATCACGATCGAGATCGGCCACTTGGACTCCCATGCCTTTATTGGCAGCCAATCCAGACATTCTCCAGGTATCAAATTGGTTGGCCTCATTCCAATAGATAAAGACCTCATTGGCATTACGGCTGACTTCACCCTGGTTCATCACCAGGAGATCCACCTGTCCATCATCATCCAGATCGGCCATTGCATGTTCGTAAGGCTCCCGGCCCGGAAGTTCGATGCGGTTCTGAACGCTGTATTCCCCCTTTTCGTTGCCATAATATAGAAAACTGGGGTCGTAATCCCCCCGCGAACGTCCCATCATCGAGGTAATCGCAATGTCGAGATGACCATCCCCATTGAGATCCGCAATTGCATTTCCCTGTGCTCCATGTTCATAAAGCGGGGTGCGCCGGGTGAGTGAAAAACCCTGAGGGCCATTCCAATAGATAAAAGAGGGAACTTCATACGAGTAGTGCTCCTGGTAATTACAGACAAGGAGATCGATCCAGCCATCGCCATTCAGGTCAGCTGCATTGGCCCCCCAGGCTCCAATGGTTTGTAGTTCCTGACGGTTTTTATCCAGGAATCCTTCTTTTGAGCCAAAATAGAGATAAGAATTGATCAGACGGTTGGCAAGGAAGGGATCACCAGTCAATGAATGCTGGTGATTAGTGAAAAATACATCAGTCAGACCGTCGTTATTGAAATCAGCAATCACACAATCCTTGGAGGTGTAAGTGCGGAAATCAATCCGGCGCTCTTTATCGAATTGACCATTGTCGCTGAGATAAGCATAGGAGGATTCACCCTTCTCGTTGGCAAAAACAATGTCGGGCTTGCCATCATTGTTCAGATCTCCCACATCAACCGCCTGAGGTTGGACAGCGGGAAGCTTTGTCAGGCGTTCCTCCGAAAAACCTTTGTCTGATCCATAGTAGATAAATGATTCAGCATCTTTGTCCGTATTGGAGAAGACCAGGTCCAGCCAGCCATCACCATCAAGGTCGCTTGCGGCAACATCGGACGCTCCGAGTGTCGTGATATCTGTAAACTTTTCCCTGTCGAATCCCTGTGCCGAGTTCCAATAAATTCGGGAAGGAGATCCTTTATGATCTCTCCCCCGGTATTCCCAGAATCCCCCGGAAAAAGCAAACACAATATCATCGAAACCATCTTTGTTGAAATCTCCCACCACTGCTTTCTGACAGTTTTTACTGGGAAGATGACTCCTGTTCTTGAAGGGGTAGAAGGCCCATTCACCAGGCTTATGTTTGTATTCCCGATCTTTGAGGCCACCCCAGTAGATGGCTGAGTCCATTTCGGTCCAGGTTCCATTTGAGTAGTTGGCTGAGATCAGATCCATTTCACCATCTTTGTTGAGATCCGCGGGTGTCACCCACATCGGCCCATTAACAGGGACGTAATTGTGATTGCGGATACTGAAATCCTTGCCGTTCCCCCAGTAAATGGATAAATCCAGCATCTCTTTGAGCGGATGCGAGTTCGCCGCAAAAAGATCGATACATCCATCGCCATTCACATCCCAGCGGTTGACTGTCTGAATCCGGCCTTTCGCGGAAACATAAGTGTTGGCCCCGCCATCTCCGAAAGAGCCGTCTATGAAGTCCTCAAACGAATCCTCCACCCAACGGGTTTTTGTTTCAGATCCAACAGGATTACACGTCAATAATAATGAGAAAAAAATAGCAGTGATGATCCTCATAGAACAAAGACTCCTTCTTTAGTATTTTCTGCCTGCACTTTCTTTGGGGTATTTAACCGGAAGGACCCCCTGGGTGTGGAAGACAGGCTTGGCTTCCGGACTCCGTCGTGCGGAATAGGTGAGATCATCCAGATAAACCTCTACAGAATTTCCTCCACTTCTGACACTCGCCAGTCCAAAACGATCGAAAAGGCCTCCTGACTGCCGCATCGATGGAGTCAAATCCAGGATCACCTCACGTTCATCCAGGCTGAACCGGATCTGCCCTACCCCATTATTCGCGGCAGGATCATAGGAAAAGGTAAAATCATGCACCTTTTGGTCGGGAACAAAAACCGGACCCCTTTTTTCGACTCCCTCACCGTTTGAGTCACCGGCTCCCCCCTGAAAATAATACCCAACCGCCGATGAGTCGGCAATGCTTAATCCCATCCTGTTTCCCGAGCGCAGGCTTTCTCCCGATTCCCTTGACACACTGGCTGTATAATCCTTCGAGTTAAAGTAACCGAAATACATTGCCGCATCGGTCATTCCGGTAATGAAGTTAATCTTTCCCGAGAAAGAAATGGGGTCATCAAGGGTCAGAGGACCTACCTCATCTGCATAGTACCCGAAGTGGGGGTCGGGTGCTTCAACCCGCCAGAAAAGACCCCCAATTTCTCCGGGAGATTTACCGGCCCAGTTGGTTTGCGCATAACCGAAATTGTTCATCGATTGAAAGTTGGGTTCAATCCATGTGGCCCGATTGTTTCTGCCTTCCCAATGCGGGTCCTGGGTGAGATCCATTTCGATGCCATTGATGACCAGTTCGGAGAGATACAATTCGATCGACTCTCCATACCTTTGGATATTGAACACTCCAAAGCGGTTCATTTCGGTTGGGGCATTCCGAATCTCCTTACTGATGAATACAATATAAGGTCTTCTTTCTCCAACCTGGAATGTGATCTTCCCCTGATATTCTTCAGGATGACCATTTGCCCACCACCTGTGGATGTCATGCCGTTGAAAATATTCAACCACCCCCTGGTCACGCAATTCCTCCAGACGGTTCCTAAATACTTCAGGAGTCAAGGAAGGTTCATCCTTTTTGGCAAGTTCAAAAAGGTTTTCTTCCTTCTGCAAATCAAGAAGACCGGAAGCGTTTCCGGATGCTGTAGTCATGTATTCTTTTACCTTCGGATATTTCCAGGTCGAATCAATGATTGCTTCCGGGTCGTATTCAAGACTCCAGTTGATGGTGGTTCCATCGGTGGGCACAAAGATATCCGTGTCAAAACCACCCGCCATCCAGGTTCCTGACATCCAGTCCACCATAATCTGTCCGAGCATGTCTTCTTCCCAGACCCGGATCGCCATGGATGACCAGATTCGCCATTCATGCCTTGCTTCGTTGAAAAATCCGAAGTAACCAACCCCACGAAGTCCGAGTCCAGTCACTGTCAGCTTTCCCGAAGCTGAAAAAGAATCCTTGAAAGACAAGGGTTTCCCGAGGGGCATGGCATAATAGGCCTGATAACGGGAATTACATATACGGCCACCAATCCTGCCAGGAGATGCCCCAGAAGGGTCGGGGGGAACCCAGCCGAAATCCTGGAATACTTCGGGACAATCCACACAGGTCATCCGGTTTTGAAATCCGATCCACCCGGGGTCACGTGAGAAATCCTGCCGGACCTGAACCACAGGCACCTGTGCCGAAGAGAGTAATGGAATGAGAAGGCACGTTACCATCCAAACAGTTTGACTCATGACAGATTTTCGCTGCCCAGTCACACCCTTATTCAGTCCAAAATGAATTGATAACATCTATTCTTCTTCCTTTCATTTATAAAAGATGCTTTTCAAGACAGGCTATCGGAATGAGTTGATTTAGCGGGAAGTGTATTCAATATCATCCAGGTAGACTTCGCAATACTTCCCATTGTTGTCCTGCATATTAAAGATTCCAAACCGGTTCATCACGGCACCTTGTTCTTTTTCACCAACCTTAAGTGGGAGAGTAAATGATTGATCTCCCAAGGTAGCGGTTACAGCACCCCTTCCTTCCGCTGCACCCGGATCATAAATAATGGACCAGTCAAGAGGTTTTCCATCATCCACAAACCAGGGGGAGCGATTCGCATCTCCGATATCCCATGCTCCCTCGCTGGTGCCATACATGGGCATGAAAAGGAGGCCAACTGGGGTATAACTGTCGATATTGACACCCACGAAATTCCTGGGATGCCATCCTTGCTCCTCATGATTGAAGAAGCCGATATGCATACCTGTATCAATGCAGAATTTACGGAAGGCAATCCTGCCACGGGCCTCCAGCCGTTCATCGAGCGACAGGTTACCCGTATCTGTACCGTACCAGCCTTTCAGGTGGGCCTCCCCCTTGTCGACTCTCCAAAGCCGTCCACCAATCTCTCCAATCTCTCCTCCCGCGTAACTGGTTGAGCTGTAGCCAAAATCATTCGTTCCATACAAGACTGGATCCTCGAAGTACTCATGATTTCCAACTCCCGTCCATCCAGGATCCTTTGAAAAATCCTCGACCTCCTCGTTGAATTTCAAATCATCAAAGTAAATCACCATAGATCGTCCCGGCAACTGTTCGTTGAAGATTCCAAACCGGTTGTACTCAGCTCCCACTTCACGATGAGACTCCCGGACTCCGATCATCCACTGAGTTCCATCCAGAGTGAAAGTGATTTCACCTTTGCCATCCTGTCCTTCCGGTTTGTACTCGAAGGCCCACTCATGCCGTTTGCCATCGGGTGCGATCCTCAGCATCTTGGAGCCATCCAACTCCTTTATAAGTCCGGATTTGGGGAGTAATCCTCCCTTTTCCAGGAACGTGCCACCCGCTGATCTTCTCCGGGTTGTGTAAGTGACCTCGATCATGACTCCATCCGGCTCATTGGAGCCCATGAAACGGATACCCATGAAGTTTTTGGGACGCCAGCCCTGTTCTGCTGAATTAAAGAAACCAATAAAAGTTTCACAGAGTGTGTGATAGCTCATGATCGAACGGCCTTCCATCAGGACAAAGCTCCCGGAGAAAGAGAGCGGTGTATCCATCGTAAGAGGCTCGATCGGTTTCGCATAGTAAGCGGGACGGACCGAGCTCTGGATGTAGCCGCCCATTTCGCCGGGAGCTTTTCCCGCGAGGTTCGATGTGCGAAATCCAAAATCCTGCAGCAGCCTTGGCGGGAATGTGGCTCTCAACCGATTTTGAAAACCAGACCAACCGGAATCTGTGTCAAATGAAGCTTTTTTCAGTATGAGCGGAGACTCAGCTCCGGACTGGCCTGCTCCAACAGAACTGAGGATGAAAAGGGTGAACAGCAAACGACAGAAATAAATCATGTTTTTCTACTCCGTGGATGAAATAGAGAACAACTTTGCCGCCCGTAAACGGAAACGAAAATAAACAAGTTTGTTTTGGCATTGGGAAAGATCCTCCACACCTTTCCAGGAAACCGGGAGTGATGTGTGATCCCCAAACATGGTGTCCGCCTCCGCGAAAGACCTTCCCGGGACTGGTTTGAAATCCTCATCTCTCACCTCAACCTGGATCCCGCCTGTCCGCTCGGAGGCCAGGTTCAGGTTGAGTTTTGTGCCCTGTAAACGGAAGGGAATGGTAGTGAACTCACCATATTCTTCCGCCTCAATGCCAGCCAGCCGGTCCTCTTTCCACCAGGCAACCCGCTGAACCGAATCCTGGAATCGAAACCTTGGAAACTTATGGGGAACTGTCCATTCCACGAAGAGACTCATAAAACGGCCATCGGGAGCACGCACCAGGTTTGGGATCGAACTCAGGAAACCGGCTTGGGGTTCTCCAAATCCACCATGCGAGAAGACAGGATTACCAGGCAGGAAATGGAAGACACGCCCATCGCGGCTCACAGCCAGACGGATATCCGCACAGTCCAGCGCCCTGTTGTATACCAGGCAGAACAGAAGACGAATCTCCGGGTTTCGAGGATATGTGCAGAATCCTGTCGCGTAGAAGTCCTGTGAGGGGAGATCGTTCGGACCCGCTATAAGGATATTCTGCGGTATTGGCCAATCGGCAAAATCTCTGGTCTCGGAACGTGCGATACTTCGCCGTGAAAGCTCATACTGGCGGGTATACATGACATACCGTCCAAGCAGCGGGTCGAATGCAGGAACGGTTTTCGTGTCAGCATCATGGTACATCAATGGTTTCGGAAGAACACGCCATTGCAGCCCATCTGGAGAAACCGCTCCAAACATGACCGTACTCCCAGGCCCTGTCATTGCGCTGACTGGACGATCCGGTTCACGGGGTGTGCCATCCTCATTCTGTCGTTTTGCATGGGCAAGAAAGGTGGTCTTGTAGCGCTCATTGGGGGGAGCGGATGGATCGACAAAGAAGGAGCTGGAGGTTCCCGGATTGGCTTCATCCTTCGATTTGAACTCTCCGGCAAGAGCCTCTTCGATCCCCACCACTCCAATCAGGTTGGTCTTTTTGTGATCACCAAAAGCAACCAGGTCAGAGAGTGGTTTACGCCAGGTTTTCAGGTCTTGTGACTCGGCATATGCAAGTCCACTACGGGTCTCATACCAGAGCCTGTAAAGTCCACCAATCCCATCGAAAAGGAGTGTGTTTGCCTTGATACCGTCATCTTCCCAAGCTTGATCTGGCTGAAGGATCTCTTCTGAGAACTGCCCGCCAATCTGGGGCGGACTGATGCGGATGCGGATCCCGATGGGGATAGCAAATGGGACAGCCTTGATCTGATCGGGATTGTGATAGGGATGCTCGTCATTCAGGGGGACAATATCACCATTGTCACCAAGATAATCGATGAAACCCGGTTGAACCAGGCTCCAATCAAGGAATGGCTGCGGTGTAGCATCGAGTATGCGCTCAGTGACAGTCTTTTCTTCCAGAATGGGCTGACTGATCCGCCGAAAAATCTTGAATTCCTCGTCTTCACGCTCCAGCGGGGTAGAAAAAGCAGGGAAAGGCCACAAGGCAAAAACCAGAGAAAGGGAAAGGAGTGGATGCAAGAACATGAAGATCTCTTTTTCTCAGTGTTTCTCGTATTACCAGAAGTCTGGATCAATCTGAAAGCGTTTTCAGTTATTTGACTATAGCATCCATCAAAAAAGGTTCAAGGAAATATCATCGATTGGATGACCCCTTACCGGGTCGTTCGAAGATTGGCCAGATCGGGGTGAGTGAGAGGAGCCCCGCCGGTCCTGATAATCCCGCCATAGCTCATGGTTCCATTGGTCGGGGAGTAAATCGTCCATCTTCCAGAGATCGGAAAGGGTTCAGTTGATCCACCCGGCTCCCGTTGGGTGGGACCCGAGGAGTAGATGATGTAAGCCTCTCTGAAGGGTGGTGCATTGATCTGGATACCGGTGAATTTCCTTGCAAGGGCTGTTTCCGGATTCACTCCTGTCCCCACCGGATAATAAGCCCTGGCCTGGCCTGCCAACCCTTCCCAGTTCCCTCCCCCATTTCGATGTTCTCCGAAGGGATCCTGTGGGATCTGACCGATATACCTGATTGGGGTGGTAATCTGCATACACCCCAGGCTTCCGGTGATGCAATCATCTGGATAGGTTTTTCGATCCAGATTGTAGCTTTCCATCGCCATACTGATGGACTTAATGTCTCCGGTAGCCTTTGCTACCTTGGCCCGCATCTGGACCTCGATGAAATTCGGAAGCGCGATCGAGATCAATATGAGAATGATCGCAATCACTATCAGTAGCTCGATGAGAGTAAAACCCCGCTTCTTCCACATCAACCAATCCTCCGGTTGTTCTATGAGGCCCCTCCAGCCAAGTGGGATCCCACCCGGCTGGAAGGCAGAAGTGCCTGCATGAACAGACTACCAAACGATTTCAGTATTGGTTCCATTCACTGACCTTGGTTACGGCATATTCAGCACCACCCACAAGCGGTGCCCCGCCACTGCAAAGTGTTCCGTAGTTCGGGTTTCCCACATCGAAGAACGAATTTGTCGTGGAATCCCAATTACGAGCTCCTGTGAGTAATGTGCCGATATCCATAGTCACATATGCCGGATCCTCGGTTGTCACTATCGCTGCATCCATGGTGGCTTTGAAATCTGGATCCTGAGTTGCCCTTGCAGCGTTATTCACGGCAAGATTGGATGCCACGATACTCGCGGGTGCAGGACCCGATCCGGGGTCGGGAGCTGGTTCAAAACGAAGTACACTGTCGATATTAAGTGCAACCACGTTCTTTATCGAGTAATTCCCGGTACCACCGGCCTGGTCCTCAAAAATAAAGATATCCGCTCCTGGACGGTACACGGTCAGACCATCCACGTTGAATGAGCCCATGAAGGTTTGCCGTTGAGTCACTGGCTCCTGGCCATCACGGTTATCGAAAATACAATGCTTGATATTGATGGTCGGGCTGTAATACTCAGGACCCGGATCATCACCCATGCGCATGAACAACACCCGGCTGTATCCCTTGATGAATAGACAGTCCTCGATATTGATTGTGGTTTCAGTACCGCAGGAACGAATCATAAAGAGATGACCATTGTTTCCAGGATTGGGTGCTTTGTTGCTATTGGCAAACAGGCAGTGACGGAAGGTGAAAATTCTGGTTGGGGGCGTGAAGGGGTTATCAGGGGCAACCACACGGCAGATTTCAATCCCGCCATCCTCTTGGGTGAAATATGCAAATGCACAGTTTTCCGTCAAGACATTGATTTTTCCCCTATAAGGGTCATCCCCACTGTAAACCGCTCTCTGGAAACACCCCTCACCATTGACCGGAGGCTCCAGGAGATAGTTTAGAACCGGTTGGTTGCTTCCGTTATTCGCGGTAACAACACAGTCCCGGATCTGAGCAGTAACCTCGACGCCAGGATTGTCCGCCTCAATCCAAAAAGCAGCTCGAATATTGGCCTCTCTTCCCGGGACACCAATCGCACCTATGCATGTCAGTCCCTCGAGGATGAAGGTTCCTGTTGTGTGCATGTAAAAAAGGCGCGAAGGAAAGCTGAAATCATGCAGCGCAATAATTGGAGAGGTGTCACCGACCTTTTTAATCGTCAGGGTTGAAGCATCCCCATAAGTGCTTAAAGTAAGCATTTGATCCACGATATGGACCCCAGTTGCCTCCACCAGAATGGTGTCATTTTCACCATTGGCCCAACTATCGCCAGTGGTGATGTTATTGACAGCCCCCATGAGAGTTGTGTAAAGAACCCCGGGAGTTTCTATCCCTGCCGGGTCGACAGTTACCGTAGCCGCATAGAGAGGAGAAACACCTGAAAGCACGGAAAAAGCAACTGAATAGACAACCAAATGCTTTGTAGACATTTCACACCCTCCTTTCACATCGCTCCCCACCGTTATCCCCATTTCGCATTGTACTGTAACCAAACCATTTGTTGATGTCTGTCTCCAGCCTATTCATAAAAATTAAACAACATGTTGTAATTGAAATCAGGGGTATTCAAGAGAAAATCACCTGGCTGAGAGTGATGACTCCCAGCCAGGGGGTTGTTACAACAGTTTATTGCTATAACCGATGTTCCCTTTAATAAAGGCTCCAATCATCTACACCAGTTGCAGAGCAGGCAGGACATTCAGCACCACCCACCAGGTTTGTTCCTCCAGTCCCTTTTCCAGTGAAACTCGAGTTGTTCACATCATACAGGGTGTTGGTGGTGGAATCCCATTTCCGGATTCCGGTATAGGAGGAATCGATGTCTGTGGAAACAAACATCGGATCATCCGGGAATGGGCCTGTTCCGCCATAATCAGCGAGGAAGGCATTTTTGATGGCATCACTCTGTTCATCCCTGGCGGCGGCACCATCGGTGTTGATGTTTGAAACGGTGAATGAATGAGGGGTTCCCCCTGCGGGTAACAAGCGGAATACACTGTCATCAGGAGCGACAGAAATGATGTTCTTCAGTGTAATGTCATTTTCACCATCCTGCTGCTGTTCCAAGACAATCATGTCCGCACCTGGGCGTGCCAGAGTTACACTGTCCAAGTTCATCGATCCGCCGATCCAGAGACCATCGATATTGATAGGTGAGCTCCCACCGGTGGAATCAATAATACTGTGAGTAATGTTCAGGTGCATCCCGATTTGTGGCAGATCATTCCGGCCAAAGAGGAGACCACGGCCGGTACAATCAGTGAGACAGGAATCAATGAAGTTGTAGGTTGTTTCCGGTCCTACATCGCGTGCCCGCATAATGTGACCATCACCAACCACCTTGGTGATGAGAGTATTCTTGATGGTGAGAGTGCGGGTCGGGTTTTCGAATGGATTATCGGGAGCCACCTGACGGTCAAAATGCAGAGCCGCGTAATCGGTGTTAAAAAACGCGAACACACAATTCTCAATGTTGCAGGTAATCATCCCCCTGTAAGGATCATCGCCGTGATAAATAAATCTCATAAAGCTTCCATTCAAGGTCGCGGGGTCATCAGTCGTAAAGGGTGCGGAGAAATCCATTTCTGGCTCACTCGTTTCTACGGTATTACCCTTGTTTTTTGTCACCACACAATTCTTGATTGTTGCATTGACAACCACTCCAGGTGAATCTGCTTCAAACCAGAATGCGGTTCTGATACCCGCATCACGGGGATTTGTCGCCGCCGCACCGATACAGATCAACCCATCGAATGTAACGGACATACTTGAATTAACCCTGAACAATCGGGTCGGTGGAGGAAAGTCAGTCAGTGCGATGACGGGGTTGTCTCCAGGATTCGCTTTAACTGTCACCGAACCACCTTCGGCAAAAGAACGAATGGTAACGATATCAGTTTCGATGATCACTGCATCATCTGTCACGAGAATCGTATCATCCACTCCATCACCCCAGGGAAGCCCAGTCAGGTCATTGGCGGCGTCTCGGATCGTATTGTATATTGATCCAGGAACCGCTGCCGCTGCAGCATTCACAGTAACCGTAGCCGCAAAGGCAGATTGAACAGAGATCAACAGAACCAGTAAGGCAACAAATGGCCAGCACATGCTTCTTACGGACATCGTCTTCTCTCCTTCATTTAGATAGTTGATACCAGCGAGACAACCTCTCGCTTATGAACCGCAAGTATTTCAGCCGCTGTCGCCTCCTTTCCCAATCAATCTTGCACTCCCACGTCGAATCCTGTTTTAATTCAGGATTCAGGACTAAAAAACCCGGAGGAACCGATCAATCCGAATTCTCCTGCCAAGCACACCACTCAGCTAAAATGCTAATTTCCAATTAACAGATATTTTTTTGCTGGAGGGAGATTGCCTCCCACCTTGAGGATTCCTCCAAAACTGCTGGTCCCATTTGTGGGTGAATAAATTGTCCAACCCCCGGTGGTTTGGGGTTGTGGAAACTCGCCTGTGTTCCCCCCCGGTTCTCTATCGCTGGGACCGGCTGAATAAACGATGAAGCAGTCACGGATGGGTGGTTCCTGGGTTGTGAAATAGATTTTATTGGCCTTCAACCATTCAATGGGTCCCCATGTGCCTGTTCCCATGGGATAGAAATCGAGCAGCTCACCATGCAGATTGATGGGGTTTCCACCCCCTTGAGCATGGACACCAAAAGGATCGATCGGAAGCTTGGCGATATACTTGACAGGTGTGGTGAGCTGGACACAACCATCATTGGCGCCACCACAGTCATTCGTATAAATCTTTCGATCCAGAAAGTAAGACTCTTGCGCCATTCCAATCGATCGGACATCCCCCTTGGCCCGTGCGACCTTGGCGCGAATCTGGGCCTCCAGGAAGTTGGGAAGTGCGATCGAAATAAGAATGAGAATGATTGCAATCACAATCAGCAGCTCAATCAGTGTGAATCCTTTTCTGGAGAACACCACAAGGCTCCTTTTTATCGATTTGCCGACACCATCCTCACGTTGTCGATTCAAGACAAATGCATGGATATTCTTTCTCGATCACCGTTCTTCTATTGGCCCACATAAAGACGTTTATAGGCGGGAGGAAGCGACCCTCCCACCCTCATGATCCCACCATAGCTCCTGGTTCCATTGGTCGGGCTGTACTTCGTCCAATTACATTCATCCTGTGGTTGAGGGAAGGTGCCGGTAGGCCCTCCAGGCTCCAATTGGTTCCAGGTGGGGCCGGCTGAGTAGATGATGAAGGCATCACGAATGGGTGGTTCCTGTGTGTTGGGATAGATTTTGTTCGCCTTCATGTAGGCAACAGTTCCCCAAGTCCCGGTTCCCATGGGATAAAAAGCCTTTTGAACTTCCTCATAATGATAATTCCATCCACCGCCATATTTATGAGCGCCAAAAGGATCGATGGGCATGGAACCGATGTATCTGATGGGGGTGGTTAACTGGATACATCCCGGATTCGATCCTCCACAATCGTTGGTATAAACCTTTCGATCCAGAAAATAAGATTCCTGAGCCTGCCCAAGGGATCGCACATCCCCCTGAGCTCTGGCCACCTTTGCACGGATCTGGGCTTCCAGAAAGTTGGGCAGAGCAATGGAGATCAGGATGAGAATGATTGCAATGACAATCAGCAGCTCAATCAGGGTGAAACCTTTGTGTCTTCTGTCATCGAGGAAACTGGAAACAGATGGGACTTTCACAACAACTCTCCTCCTTTTATTGTACCGTGAAGATTACTCGTTCCCCTTCTCCCTGAGGGGAATCTCATTGGTTACACGCGGCCCCCCGACACACCCAACAGATACAACCAATCCTCCCCCTCATAGCTTGAGGTTTGGGACGAAACCACTGAAAGCGTTTTCATCTCCTCCCTTATTGATAACACCCGGTCCCTTTGTTGTCAAGTAAAATTTTTAAAAAACAGGCCAACTTTTATTGGCAAAAAATGCTTGTGAAAGGCGGGTTTCCTCCAGCCTTTGAATCCCTTTTATCGAAAGGAAAACATGGCCGCATCCACCCATCTTTTTGTTGGTTTTCTATGGAGGAAAGACGATGTTTTATCATCACGCAAGAAGAGGAACCAATTCCAATGTCAGGATCTGTTTCGGACGTCCCCTCAAACCAATTCTCAGATCCGCTGTTACAGGTTTTTTTTGCTTTCTCTCCTCAGCCAGATTGGTCTCCCAGATTTCACGAACAGGAAAGCCCAGAACAATCTCCCCATCACTCTCCAGGGCCGATGTGTTCCACACACGGAGGATCAATGATTCACCCGACTCTGACCTCTTCAAAGTGGTTAATGAAAAGGGGCTTGGCACCGACAGAAAGGACATCTCCATTGGGAGTTCTCCTTGTTGGCGTCCACTCTGCCCGGCTCGTAGTGGAACACAGTAATCCAAGGCAGCACGGTATACTTCCTCCAGGCCTGACCGGAAAGGGCGGACCGCATACTCGAAGACCTGCTTCCCAAGTTGCTGGGTCCCCTGCTGAGCCAGGTCAACCGCTTTGAGCTTGGGTGTTTTGACACGCGATGTTCGCAAGAGAGTGACTGCAATGGTACGATCCGAGTCATCGTAAACTTCATATTCCGGCAGCCCCCTTGTCATCACTGCAAATCCCAATTCATCGCTGCTTACCGCACAAAAATGCCTCATCGGATGATTCGGGTATCCACGTTCAAACCACCCGGCGGTATCAGGTTGTTGGATGGGCCTTGCCGGAAAATCAAAAGGCATATCGCTGACCGACATACTGGCAGGAATCCCGGAGGGGAAAAGCACTCGCAAACGATGGTCACGAACACAGTTATTCACTTCAGTCCTGAACTGCACTTGGGATGATCCCCGGTGCAGGGTGGCCGTGGTGGATACCGGAACCAGACGGGTTACGGACGATCTCCCCCCAGGTTCAGTACTCTCCGGGATCTCAAGCTCAAATTCGATTGTGATCGAAGAACTGACCTTTCCTGTTTCACTCCACGCACGGAAAACCTCCTCGGGTCCATGGATCACCCTGTCTGGTTCCGGCGGGATGCTGAAATAGGCATCTCCCACTTCGCCACGGTCTTCGAGACGGTTCAAGCCCCTGAAAATTCTTCCGGTTGTTTTCTCCGTAAGGTCAAAACAACCCTGCTTGTTGAGGCTCAGCCGAACAAGCTCATTCTCGATGACCGGCTTCAGACTGTCCGATTTAACCATCGAAATGGGAGAGAAATCAGCGGATGATTCCACCACGAGGGTCTTCCACCCCAAGGGCGGAATCTCCCTGGCCTCAAGCCGGATCCACCAACTATCCATCGTATAGAGGCCCGGAGCATCTTTGGGACGGTGGATCAGGACTTTGTTTTCCCTGGAGGACTTCGTTACATCAAACAGGCAATCCTCACCTGACAGACACCTCACACGGATACCAGGCGCCTTGAGCTCCGATGGGAGATCCACACGCATCTCCAAAATCCCATCACGCTGGTGTGCACTCGGATTAAAAATCAGAAGCAGCCCCTCAGAGTCACCCAGTTGTCCCGTATCCACTTTGCCTGCCAGGTGAAAGAGGCTCTTGCGGGTGACTTCATCCGCGATTTCGCTGACCTGACGGAAGTAGTAGACCATGTCATCGTGGACGATGTCCTGTCCGCAGCCGGCAATACAATCATGGGATTGGTTATTGAGCAGGTATCTCCAGGCATCCTCCAGGAACTTGGTGGGATATTCAGCTCCCTGAATCCATGCCAGGCTGGCGAAGGGCTCGGCCCAAGCCATGAGGCGGTTTTCGACGGATGCATTGAATTGCTTGAGGTCGGTGCGAGTTGAAATTGTGTCACCAAAAAGGTTCGTCTGGACTCCTCTATTGGAAGATGTATGCATCTCCCCCTGGAAAGTTTTAAGTTTGGGACGTGCCTGGCGTAGAACCTCGGCGAAAGCATTCAAATTGGTGTGGACAAACTCATGGGTTTCACAAGCCGTATTCATGGCCACCAGAAGCTTGGGAGTGAGTGGTTGAGGTTCGGTTGAATCAGTTCCATCAATACACAGGAAGGTTTCAAGGTGGGAATCACGCAGTTCCGTATCGATCATCCGTTGAGTCTCTGAAGCAACCTGCGAGGTGTCGAAACCTTCGTTGATACGGGATTGGTAGTAGAGGTTCCAACGGGTTCTCTCATCTTCCAGCCGAAAGGGGCCCTCGCCTGCATCCCAGGAATGATTCCGTTCATAAAATGCCTGACCATAAAGGACTCGGCGGGTGATGCAGTGATAAAGTGGCATCCTGCCGAACTCAGGGGTGAAGATGTAGGCAACCACTTCGGAGCCATCCGGTGAACACCAAATAAACTCTTTTTCCACTTTGGACCGGTCAGGCCCACGGTAGAACATGGCTGTATCGATGCCAAAACCATTGTAGATCTGGGGAAGCTGCGAAATGTGCCCAAAACCAGTGGGCGTGTAACCTACCTTCGGAACCGGTCCAAAGGCTCCCACCACTTTATGACCAAGAAGCAGATTGCGGATGATGGATTCCCCCGCTACCAGATTCATGTCCGGGAGGGAATACCAGGGTCCTGCCAACAAACGCCCTGCTGAGACCAAACGCCGCAGATCCGTTTCTTTTTCGGGACGGAGTGAGAGGTAATCCTCCAGAATCACACTCTGGCTGTCGAGGTGGTAGCAACGGAAATCATCCTGCTTATCGAGGATCTCAAGCAGATGATCCATCAGGTCCACAAGCATGGACCGTGTTTGCTGGAGTGAAAAGCGCCACTCACGGTCATAGTGAGTCGTGGATATCACCGGAACCTGGATTTTCATGTCAGTCCTTTCCATGGATACTCAACACGTTGGGTTTTACCGGAGTTAAATCCTCCAAGGGGAGATACGGTAGTCTTGAGTCTTGAGAAAAAACCATGTTATTGTGGCATGCAAACGCTTTCATAGGAATTTGACTGACATGAGAAGGCCTACCGATCACCAGAGTCTTGACCTGGCCAGGATGAATATTGAGGTTGCTTTCGGGAGGGCAGGTGGCTGGATTCTTTGGCAACCCCGGATTCAGGCATGGTTTACGGATCGAGAGTTTGAGGGGATTCCTCTGCCACGGCGTTACCGGGGGATGACTTATGCTGAAATCTACCGGGATCTTGGGTGTTCGAACCGGGTCTACCACTACAATTCCTGCTTCGTCCGGGAGGAACCCGCTTCGATTGTTCGTTCCGAAGAGGTTCTTGATGAGACCCGGATACGACAGACAGTACATACCCCGGTGGGGAGGGCCTCCACGGTCCTCAGGAAGACACCCAACAGCCCTTCCCTCATCCGCGAGAAGCGATGGATTGAAACCCCGGAAGACATGAAAGTCTTTACTTGGATACTTGACCATTCTGGATGGTCTTGGGACCAGACTACCTTTGACTCCATACAATCTGAGTGGGGAGACCGGTGTGCCCCTAACATGTACATGCCGCGGGTGAATGTGCAGAATCTCTACATCGATTCGATGGGTGTGGAGAATGCCGTTTACGCCCTCATGGAATGGGGTGAAGTTGTTGAAGATCATTTCCGTGCTCTCCATGAAAACCACCTGCGGATGATTGAGGTCATCAACACCTCACCGATTGATCTGGTCTGTTTCGGAGACAACCTGCATTGCTCCACCCTTTCGCCAGCCCTTTTTGAGAAGTATGTCCTTCCAGCCTACCTCGACCGTTGCGAGAAACTCCACCAGGGAGGGAAGTTTGTTTTCTCGCATTGGGATGGAGACACACGCATGTTACTGCCATATGCCCGGACTTGTGGTCTGGATGGAATCGAGGCCATCACCCCCAAGCCTCAGGGAGATGTCACCCTTGAGGAAGTCAAAGCAGCACTTGGGGATCAAGTGCTGCTTCTCGATGGCATACCCGCAATCCTTTTCGATCCCGGATATACCGAGGACGAGCTGGCCAGTTGCACGGAAAAAGTGATACGTCTTTTCGCCCCCAAACTCATCCTGGGCATCTCCGATGAGATGGCTTCGACAGGGGATATCGAACGTGTCCGTCTCGTGGGAAAGATCGTGGATGATTACAATGCCACGCTTCCCGTCCCCATTGTTCACCCGCTTCCTTAAACAATTCCATTCCGCGACAAACTACGCGGCAAGGTTTCTCCGAATATATTCCGCCGCGTAACGGACACCCATCTCCGGAGAGGTGAGCACAGGCACCCGGGTTTCCCCCAGGTCAGGCACAATCGCCCTCATGCTCCCCTGCGCGCAGACCACCACATCCACTGACTCGGTGAGTTTCCTGATGGCTGCAAGGACCATTTCATTGTGTTTGGCTCTGTCACCGGCTACCAATAATTCAAAAGCACCTTCAACAAGAGCCTGCGTAATTTCAATTTCCTTGTTCATCTGGCGCGCGGTGGATTCAACCAGACGGCAGGTTGGCCCCAATGTGGTCTTGAGCGTTGCCACCACGCCAATCTTCCGTCCGGTCTGACACGCCACCCGTGCCATCTCCTCATCCACCTTGATCACTGGGACCTTGACGAGCTGTTTCGCCAGATCGGCCACTTCCCCCACGGACGAACATTGATTGAAGATCAAGCTTGCACCCGCATCCTCAGCGGCCTTGTAGTATTCAACCATTCTGCTACGAACGGTTTCGGTCACACCTCCATTGGCTAATACTTCAGCCAGCAGACTGTCATCCACAATGTGCCGGATCTCGACCTCGGTGGCATATTGTTTGAAAAGCTTCGAGAGATCCTCCACTGAAACAAAACTGGTATGAATGATGAAGACCTTGACCTTCTTTTCGTTCATGGTTCACTCCTTCTTCATTTTTTCTGGTGTGGCTACTTTGCCTTGACTCCCAGTTCGGCGCGCCTCTTCCCAACGAGTTCGAGGACATTCTTCCAGGCCGAGACAAACATGTTCCGGAAATATTCCACGGGACCATATTCCTCATACTCATGCACACTCAGGCCCTTCAGAAAATAGGCCTGACGGAATCCCGGGACCTTCTCGAGAAGCTCCTCAAGCACAGTCGGCTGAACCGGATTAAAGAGTCTTGAGACGACCGGCTGGTCGAGTTTCAATAATTCTTCCGCCTGTCCTCCCCAGTTCATCGTGATACAGACATCGCCCCCTACCATCTCGGTGAAATGTTGAAGTCCTCGGACACCACCGCCAATGAAACCAAGCTGGTAACCACGATCCTCCCTCATCTGGTATACCTTCTTGGCAATCACCATTCCCGCCTGGTAAAGGACATCCGGATTAATCTCGATCCCCTGTTCCTTGACATACTTTTGAAGCCACTCGTCATAGATTCCCGTGATCAGCGAGAAATACATCACTGGCTTGTTCCTGGTCTTCTGAATAATCTTATGGTACATCTCGCAGACATCAACGAATTGACTGACACCCATGATTTCAGTGGCGTTCAGTGGTGTATTCTCCTCGATCAGGACTCCCATGGCTTTCAATCCGGCATCCGTGGCCGGGATCTTGATCATCATGTTCGGACTGATCGCACGGTTCTTGCGTCCCTCAGCGATGATCACATCGGGATCTTCCTCATGGATCGGATCCCCCTGGATGCTCACATATCCATGCTCCCCATTTGTCTTTTCATAAACCTGCATAAAGACCTCGGCTATGCCAGTGATCAACTTTCTCTGGAGTCTGCAGACCACATCATTATCATCATTTGTCTCGTAAAGGGTCTCGTCCAGAATCTTCATCGCATGATCTTTTTCATTGGGATGAGTGAGCATCTTCCAGGTATATGATGGATTTTGCGTGCAACCACAGGCACCTGCATCGATCGCCATCTGGGCTTCCTCACGCGTGACATTGTTGATCCACATCTTAGTGGATGTGAGTGCCCTAACTCTGTGGAAGTATGAATTCGCCATTTTTCTCTTCTCCTCTTTCCATACAGGTTTTGAAGCTCTATTCCTGAAGGCTTCATCCGCAGAAGCCAATCCTGATTTTAATCGTACCCTTTCCAATAATTGTTGAAGGCTGTCTTGAATTCTCTCATCAGAGATTCAGAAACCGGGTAATAGGGTGGTTTCGTGTAACCTGAATCCTCAAGGAATCCAGTCAATGCTCCACGTGCTTTTCCAACGATTCCATGCAGGTGTCCCGCCTCTCTGAGGGGGGCGACATGGCGAGTCTCCCAGACCAGGAGGAAATGCTGCATACGCATCGCTTCCTGCCACTCACCTTGAAAACATAAATCGGTCATTCTCCGTGTCCACCGCGGCAGCGTATTCGCCCAGTAACTGCAAGTTCCAACAGCTCCAACCATCATCGCGGGTACCGTCGTGTAATCAACCGCAAGATGGGCCAACTGGGGTGAGGAGCTGATGCAGTCAACGATATCAAAGAGGCTGAAAGATCCCAGCTTGGTTCCGATCATTTGATCAGGGTATTGGGCGGCAAGCCGTGCATAGTCCTTCCCTTTCAAGACACGGTGGGCCCTGGGAGTGTTGTAATGGATCCACCGGGCTTCGGGAACAGCCTTGGCAAGGTCCTCCCAGAATCGTTCATGGTCTGAATTCGAAAGGGGCATCCAGTAAGGAAAGGCAATATGAAAAGCATTGACCCCGTGGTCAATTCCCACCTTCATCCGGTCGATAATGCCTTGAGTATGAGACCAGGTGACTCCCAGCGCGGCAGCCATGTGGGTTTGCGACATGGCGTGAGAAAATGATTTGGACAGGATCCTGAACTCGTCCAGCTCGAGAGCATAAAACTCTCCATCGCTATCGGTGGTATAGACTCCATCCATGGGAATTTCGGCATACCTGGCAATGTTCCTCTCAAGAACATCTGGCATCATTTTGCCACTCGAGTCCCACGGTGTCGGAACCGCCGCCCATAGTCCCCTTAAATCTGAAGCTGAAGAAATACTCATGCTCAGTCCTCAACCAGCTTCTGCCGTGTGACCGCAAACCAATTCCACTTGTTCCCTGCTTCTATTTCCTGTTCGGAATGGGATGTCACCAGACTGGCCAGATAGCCCACCAGGAGCGTGGTCACGAATCCAAAGGTTGAGGGCCACAAAAAGCTGATAGGCTCACCTGCTGGGAACAGGTTCGTGATTCCGAGATAGGCTGTCAGCTGGGGTGAACTCCAGAAAATGACATAGATCGCCATGAGCGTTCCAAGGATCCCACCAAGAAAAACCGAGAAACTGTTGACACGGCGGGTAAACATTCCCAGCAGGAAGATACCAAGGATGGCACCCGTAAAGCTGTTAATGATCTTGTTTGCGATCTCCAGGATGGTCCCCAGCTTGGAGACATTGCAGGAAATCGAAACTGCTACCACTCCAATCACCAGTGTGATAATCCTGGAAAGGCGTACCTGACGGCGTTGCTCCTCTTCATTATTCGGTATCTCATTCCGTTGTCTGCCCAGGAAAATACGTTCATAAAAATCAATCACCACGACCGAAGTCACCGAATTGATCGCCCCTCCCAGACTGCACAGTGAAGCCGCAAAGATTGCCGCAATCACCAGGCCAGTCAGTCCAACAGGAAAGACTTTTCCCATGAAATAAGGAAAGACCTGATCTTCCTTATCTTTGAGCCATTCAGGAATTCCGCCCACCTGGTTGAAGTAAGTGAAAAGGGCCACACCCACAAAAATCAGGATGACCATCCACAGGATGTCGCCGATGGCAGTCAGGACAAATCCCGCCCGTGCATCCTTGATGGTCTTGCATGTCTGAAAACGCTGGACCATTACCTGATCACTGGTGTAATTCGTAACCCTGCTTACCATGGTCGCCACAATCATGCCAAAGATTGGAATCGGAATCACGAAATAATTTTTGATTTGATCCCATAGCCCCATGTTCTGTTCGGTACCACGGTGATAGGAGGCATCACCCACCTTGAGAGCATCCTGCATGATCGCCGAGAAGCCACCCTCCACATTCCAGAAGATCACTCCCAGCGTAATTCCCAGACCTATGAACATGATGCAGAACTGGGCAACCTCGGTCCAGATGACTCCCTCAACACCTCCCATGAGAGTGTAGATCGTCACAATCATCCCCAGAATGATAATCGAGTGCACCAGATAGGCTTCATTACCCGTGGCCGAGGTAATTGCCAGGCATGGAACATACAAAGCGGTGGCCATCCACCCGAGACGCCACAGAATAAAGATTCCCGCGGTCAATCCCCTGACCCGGACATCGAAACGCTTCTCCAGGTACTCATAAGCGGAGTAGACATCCAGTCTTCGATAAAGCGGAAGAGTCACAAAAAAAACATAGGGGTAAAGCATGAACCAGGAAAGATTTCCAACCAACAGTACAATACCAAATTTTAAGACACCCGATGGTTGCATCAGGTAGTCGATACCACTATTTAGAGCCGCCATGAGGGCAAGTCCAATGGGGAGCCAACTCATACTCTTCCCCGCGAGGAAATACTCCTTGAGGTCCCTCTGTTTACGTGAGTGGTAATAGCCCACGGCAGGCAGGGAAATGAGATAGCAAATCAGAATCAATCCATCGAGCCAGTGAAATGTAAGACCGGTGACATGCTCTTGCATTAGTGGACCCTCACTTGGGAAGTTTCAATTTATTTCAAGACAATAATCCGCAGTTGAGACATCCTTGTGTTATGAGTTCGTGTAGGCCCCATCGGCACGGTGTAGATGCACCGGTTCAGTCATGAGGCCAGGATACCTGGCTGCAATCTCGGGTTTGAAAGTGACGCCTAGTCCTTTTCCAGAAGGAATCGTGATCGATCCATCCAGAAGCTCAAAGGATCTTTCGTATACATCCGGAAGAGTCTTGCTTGGAATGTGGAGCACCTCTTGCGGCCCACAGTTCGGAAGAGCCGTATCAAGGTGAAGGCTTGCGGCCAGGCAGACCGGTCCGAGCGGATTATGAAAGAGCATGCGGATATGATGGGCCTCGGCCATCGCCGCAATTTTTTTTGCTTCAGTGATGCCCCCCGCGATACAGATATCGGTCCTGATAAAATCCACCAGGTCTTCTTCGATGACTTGCCGGAACTCCCATTTATGTGCCCATTGTTCCCCTGCCGCGATAGGAACATGAATATGTTGTCGGAGATGACGGTATGCCTGGGGGCTTTCAGCACGCACCGGGTCTTCGATAACATACATGTTCAATGGCTCGACCTCTTTGCAGAACCAGATCGAGTCAGGCATATCAATCCGCCCATG
>CAYZUX010000037.1:0-33026 GCA_964481775.1 uncultured bacterium
TGTTGGCTTGTTGGTTTTATGGTTCAGGGGAAAGAAGCGCGGATGATGTGTTGGTCCAGGGAGCCCGGAAGAAGAAAGGGGAGAGCGCATGGAGTCCGGTCTTCGAGAAGGCTGACACGCCTGGATTTCCTGACTGTAATCCGGTCTTGCAGATTGATGGCAGGGGACGGCTACGGTTGTACTGGATCACGGTTCTGGCCCATGGCTGGGAACATTCCTTGTTGAAGGTGCGTACCGCCGATGACTTTTTGTCTGACGGTCCACCCAAATGGTCCTGGCAGGACACCATCCTGCTCAATCCCGGCCAGCAGTTCGAGGAGAGAATCAAAACCGTATTCAAGGAGCTCGATCCCGAGGAGGGCCTCTGGTCGGAATATGCTCCAACCTATACCAGCCTGATCCTGGAGGCCGCCAAAGATCCCATCAAGACCCAAACAGGGTGGATGACCCGCATTCATCCAGTCACCCTGCCAAGTGGAAGAATCCTGCTGCCGCTCTATTCAGATGGATTCAATGTCTGCCTCATGGCGGTCTCGGATGATCATGGGGATACCTGGTATGCCAGTTCTCCGATCGTCGGGATGGGTCCGATCCAACCCACCGTGGCAAGGAAGAAGGACGGGACCCTGGTGGCTTACCTTAGAGACAGCGGGGGCCCGCCGCAACGGGTCCTCAAGAGCGAATCCAAGGATGAGGGGATTACCTGGTCGGCCGCAGTCGACACGGATATTCCCAATCCGGGTTCAAGCCTGGAGGTGATTGTGCTCGCGAACGGTCAGTGGCTGATGGTCTTCAATGATACCGAAGAAGGCCGTCACAGTCTCGCGGCTGCCCTCTCAACGGATGAGGGACAGACCTGGAAGTGGAAACGTCCTATAGAGGCCACTCCACCGAGACAAAGTTCCCTCGCCTATCCCTCGGTGATCCAGGCTTCGGATGGAAAGATTCACGTCACCTACACACATAATGTCAGCGAAAAGAAATCCATCAAGCATGTGGAGTTCGATGCGGACTGGATCAAGCAAGGGAATTGAAATTCCAAGCGGGTCCGTGAGGTCTGGCTCAGAACCCGCTCAAACCAGATCACACCATCGCGGGACAAGGCCCTTCGATACAGAAATGCCGGATCGCTTCCTCGGGGCCGACATCGACTCCCGCTTTCTGGCTGAGCATCCAGCGGTGGTTCATGATCCAGATGTACAAGTCCCCCTCGGTACGTCCGGGAAAACGCTCCAGGATCCGGTTCTTGTTGATGAGCAAAACCATCGGGGTCCAGATGGTGTCATACCAGGAGACGACCGCCTGCTCCAGGGAGACTGGTGACGAGCGCTCGATCCCCAGGAAATAACGGTGTTCCTGGATGTGACGATACAGGACCGCATACCGTCCATGGGTGGAAAAGTGGATCGGAGTGTGGTGTGGACGCAGGAGATCGAGCTTGGTTTTCTTGAGAAAGAGCCGGTACTCCGCATCCAGGATGGCCTCGCGGGGTTCTTCGTCCCCCACCTGAAAGGGGATCGGAACCACACACTCGGTCACATCCGCATCGATGAACTCTCTATCGAGTTCTTTTGCCGCGGCTATCCGGTGATTGCCATCCAGAACGAAATAGGCATCACCGATCTTGTAGAGTTTGACCGGCGGGAGGACCTCCTCACGTTCCATCAGTTCCTTGATACGGTCTTTACGTCCCCTGTCAAGGTGCTCCTCGATCTGAAATTCAGCGTTGAAATCCTTGTATCGCCCCACGCTTCCGATGACTCGATCCAAGGGAACCGCGCGATATCCCAGGTAACGCTCCTGAA
The DNA here is from genome assembly GCA_964481775.1 of uncultured bacterium. Lineage (GTDB taxonomy): Bacteria > Hinthialibacterota > Hinthialibacteria > OLB16 > OLB16 > OLB16. The sequence continues at coordinate 1,806 of CAYZUX010000037.1, forward strand.
TGGCTTCCAGCGACTTTCGGACATCATCAAAAGCAAGCAGAGGCGCTTCTGTCTTTTTGCCGGTGATTTTTCGAATTGTTTTCCTGGCCCACCGTCCCAATTCTTTGCCTGATTTAGTCATGACTACCACTATCTTCTCCCCGCGACCCTATGTTGCCGAGAAATTTCGTTCATCCCTGTTGCGGGATGATCAGATTTCTGTCAGCGATTGGTTCTCCACTTTCTGGAATCTATGGCTGACTCGATATCAACCACGATCTCCACCAAGTTTTTAAGCACGGCAAGTGCCACCTTCATTCCGAACTTGGTCTCGTAAATCCAAAAGGTCTTTCATCACGTGATACAGGTTCCCATGGCCATTGAGCACACCGAATGAATCATGCAGAGCCTGATACAGTGGGAAGAGTCTATCATAGACATCCCGGTTTTTGGATTGGGGATGAAAGACCCTCTCTGAGACACCTGCCATAGCAAATTGGGCTTCAGGAATCGAGTCATACCCTCCCAATGCTTCTCCTGCCGCGACTGCACCACACATGGCAGCACCAAGTGCGCAAGTTTGAGCAGAGAGCGAAAGGTATTGGGTGATACCAGTCACATCAGCATAGATTTGCATAATGAGGTCATTCTTCTGGGGTATCCCCCCAGCATTGATGATTTCATTTGTAGTTAGCCTGTAATTTGAAAATTGTTCCAAAATCATCCTCGCACCAAAGGCAGTCGCTTCGATCAAGGCTCGATAGATCTCAGCCGGACGTGTCTGAAGGGTTTGTCCCACCAACACACCAGTCAGCCGAGGATCCACCAGAAGGCAACGGTTTCCATTATTCCAATCCAGCGCAAGTAGCCCACTTTCTCCAGGAAGGAGCTGAGCGGCTTCTTTACTTAAGAGTGTGTGGCCATGGCGGGAGTCGATCCCCCCACTCACTTCCTTAACCCACCAGTTGAAAAGGTCCCCTGTAGCGGCCTGACCCGCCTCCACCCCATAGTGTCCAGGGACAATCGAGCTATCCACCACACCACACACACCGGGAATATCTCCCGGGTGTTCATTGCCGGGAGTCACAGTCATGTAGACACTGGAAGTCCCGAAAATATTCACGACCACACCGGGACGGACTCCCGCACCAATCGCACCCATGTGGCCATCCAGAGCCCCTACAGCAACTGGGATTCCGGCCGGGAGGTGTAAATGGTTTGCCCATTCCTCAGTGAGGTAACCAGCGCGTTGGTCGACGGTTGCAGTGGATTCATAGAGATGCCTCCTTAGATCAGCAAGAGCGGGATCAAGCCCGGATAGAAATGATTGCGAGGGGAGGCCACCCCAGGCCCTGTTGAAAAGAGCCTTGTGTCCTGCTGCGCAGTGGTTCCGTTTCATCTTTTGCGGATGACAGGTTCCTGTCAGTAGTGCAGGAATCCAGTCCGCCACCTCCGCCCAGGTATACGCCGCCTGGAAAACCTCCCGGTCCACATTGAGGCAGTGCCAGATTTTGGCAAAGAACCATTCCGGCGAGTAAACTCCGCCACAAGAGAGGGTGTATCCGGGGCAACATTCATGGCAGTGACGGGTGATCGCCAAGGCTTCTGCATGGGCGGTGTGATCTTTCCATAACCAAGCCATTGCATTGAGGTTATTTGAAAAATGAGGGTGAAAAGCGAGTGGTTCCCCCGTGGTATCCAAGGGAAGCGGAGTGCTTCCGGTGACATCCACTCCGAGGCCGATAATCCGGTTGCGATCAAACTCTTTCGTATCCCTGGCTTGCTCAAGAGCGGAATGAACCGCAGAGATCATTCCGGCTGGGTAATCCACCGGATGCTGACGTGCCAGGTCAGGTTCACGCGGATCCAGGAGGACTCCCCTCTCACCATGGGCGTATTCAGCAACACCAGTACCCACTTCCTGTCCATCCCGGGTCTGGCTGATCAGACAGCGGACAGAGTTGGTCCCAAAGTCTAACCCAAGCGAATAAAAATCTTTCACAATCAGGCGATTCCCCCCGGGTATTCCATTCAAGTTGAGTTTTGACAAGGATAGGGCATCTGAAATGAGAATCGATCCCCACCTGACCTTTCAATCACTCAGACCCGCTGCAGAGCGTGTCATTGCACTGGCCGCCCAAAAGTCCTTTGACTTGGATCGAACCTGGAATCCCGGCCAGGGAGCCCCTGTGTTCACAGTGAATGGGCAATATACGACGCGGGGTTGGACCGAGTGGACCCATGGCTTCCAGTATGGAATCCCCCTCCTGGTTTTTGAGGCAACCGGGCAACCTGAGTTTCTTGTAATGGGCCGCCGCAGAACCCTCGAGAGGATGCCAGCCCATTTGACACACACCGGAGTCCATGACCACGGCTTCAATAACATTTCTACCTACGGTGCCCTGCTCCGTCTGGTCAGGTCGGGACGGATTCCTCACCAGGAGTGGGAACGAATCACTTATGAAACCGCTCTGAAGTGCTCCGCGGCAGTTCAAGCCATGCGATGGAGCCAGACCGCCTATGGGCATGGATATGTGTATTCATTCAATGGCCCTCATTCGCTTTTTTGCGACACCCTCCGATCCATGCGGTCTCTCGCCATGGGGTATGCGCTTGGGCATGTCCTCAGAACAGAGCATGATGAACCGGTTTCTTTACTGGATCGTCTGATTCAGCATGTCAAAACCACCGCACGATTCAGTGTTTTTTATGGAGAGGGCCGTGATGTTTTTGACCATCCCGGACGTGTGGCTCATGAGGCCATCTTCAATCCAAATGATGGCCAGTATCGTTGCCCCTCTACTCAGCAAGGTTATTCCCCTTTCTCCACCTGGACACGTGGCCATGCCTGGATACTGTGCGGATCCACGGAGATACTGGAGTGGATTGTCTCCCGGTCTCCAGAGGAGTTTTTACTCAATGGTGGAAGAGAGGAGATCGAAAGAGTTTTGTTGCGGATGGCCAGGGTCACGGCTGATTACTATCTGGATGGACTGACTGCACTGGATGGCATTCCTTACTGGGATGATGGAGCACCTGGCTTAAATTATCTCGCCGGCTGGAGGGATGAGCCAGCGGACCCGTATAATGATTATGAACCGGTGGACTCGAGTGCTGCTGCAATCTCCGCGCAGGGTCTGCTTCGGTTGGGCCTTTTTCTTGAGGAATCTCGTTATCAGGCAGCGGGTCTCACTGTCGCGGCCCGGTTATTCGAGGAACCTTACCTCGCGGTCGATCCGCAACATCAGGGATTATTGCTCCATTCAGTCTACCATCGTCCCAATGGATGGGATCACATCCCACCCCATAGAAAAATTCCCTGTGATGAGTCTTCGATGTGGGGTGATTACCACTTGCTTGAATTGGCACTGTTGATCTTCCATCTGGCACGGGGAGAGGAACCTTACCGATTCTTCGTATGAACCAATGGCGATGAAAAATCCTACTTTGCTTTGTGTTCCACTGACCCAGCAGACACCCGAGGAGATGATTGCAAACCTCCATACCCCTGGGTGTGAGTTCGATGTAGCGGAAATTCGCGTGGACTATCTTACCGAGCCGAGACTGGAACCGTTTTTCGCTGCCCGTTCATGTCCTTTGCTCTTCACGAATCGCGCTTTGCGGGATCATGGAGGCTGGCAAGGAACAGAGGAAGCACGCCTGGAGGTTCTCAACCGTGCTATCGAACTGGGGGCGAATTGGATCGATGTCGAGAGAGAATGTGTCCGCCAGATTCAACGAAATGACCGGAGTCAAGTGATTGTTTCGTACCATAACTTCGATGAAACCCCCGAAAACCTGCTCGAGATCGCCCAGGAAATAGAGGCTCTGGAGGGGGATGTGGTCAAAGTTGCCACGTTGGCCCGGTCTCATCGAGATAACGCGAGGATGTTTGAAGTTTTACGGCGAATCCAGAAACCGGTTATCGGTGTCACCATGGGCCCACTCGGACATGTGGTTCGGATCTTAGGGCCCAGACTGGGAGCTTTTCTGGTGTTCGCATCCCTCCAGACGGGGCAAGAATCCGCCCCTGGCCAGGTCCCCGCTGAGGATCTTATCCAGCATTACCGTTTTCGTGAGATGAATCACGAAACAGAGGTCTATGGTCTCGTGGATCTACCCGATGGAGAGTGGTGGGCAAAGACTCTCAACAGCATTTTCAGAGAAATCGGAAAGAATGCAGTGGTCCTTCCCCTGGAGACTGAGAATCTTGCGGATGTTCTCCTGGCCTACAGGAACCTCCCATTCAGTGGTTTCAGCCTGGGCCCCAGGCACTGGGAACAGGCAAAGGTCCTCGTAGATGACCTTGAACCTGGAGCCCGGGTAGTCAACACAGTCACCTGGCGGGATGGACATTGGACTGGCAAGGAGACACATTCCTTACGAAGTCGAAGTCAAGCTGAGAGGATTGTCACTGGTTCGATGCTGGCGGGGCAGGCCTCCGAATGGACGGGAAAGAACATCCCACAAGAGAGGTTGGAATCTCAAGGCAACGCTTGAAAACCTGACAGTCTTGAAATTCATTCCAATGATCCAAGAACCTGGAGCATCCATGGCGGAAACGACAGAGAGCCGGTCTCGACCCGGATGTTTGAAACAGATCCTTTTCACACTCTTCACGCTCATGTTTGTTTTTGTACTCGTGGAAGGAGTCTGGAGACTGGTCTGTCTTGCCGGGTTGAAAATTCCCCCCAGTGGAGACAGGAATCTCGACAAGGAATGGGAGTGGGTGGTTATTACCCGTGACAAGGGAAAACATCCCATCACCGAGGGGCCTTACCGTTACGATCCAGTCCTGGGGTGGGGGTTGCTACCCGGATTTGCAACTGACAACCTGCACATCAACATTCATGGACAACGCGGATTGACAGATTGGCCCATTGAAAAGGATCCCGCCAAACGCAGGATCATGATCGTCGGAGATTCATACACCTTTGGATATGATGTCAGCGACCAGGAATGTTATGCCTCGGTACTGGGGGAGCTGCTGGGTCCCCAATGGGAGGTCATCAATTGGGGGGTTCCTGGGTATGGAACCGATCAACAGGTCCTTCTGTATGAGAAGTTTGGTGTCAACTTCTCACCCGACTTGATCATCCTCGGTTTCTACACCCCCGACCTGTTCCGGAACCTGTTGTGGTTTTACAGCTACATCAAACCGGTTTTTCATGATCAGGGCGGGAAACTGGAAATTGCCAACCCGGATATCCCCAGCCCCACTGAGCTGCTGCGGATGTATGCAACAGGAGAAAAGACCATTGGCCTGAAGGGATCTTACCTACGGGCTTTTCTCAGGCGGGAGCTGGAAGATATCCGCCGCGACCGGGTCAACGAACAAACCCTCGAATGGCCGATCACACGGAAGATACTGACACATTTCAACAAAAAGGCGCGCGAAAATGGGGCTATCCCGTTGTTATTGATCATCCCCGACAAGGAAGTCCTCAAGAAAGAGGAGTCTGCCTCCACTGATACAGCTGACCTGCTTCGGGCATCGGCGGCTGAGCTTGGGATGCCCTGCCTGGATCTCATCCCTATCCTGCGTGAGAAAAGCAAAACGGAGAAAGAACCACTCTACAAAGGCCATTGGTCGCCCTTGGGCCATCGTGTCTGCGCGGAGGCTCTGGCCAGGATGATATCCGAGCTGGAACTATTGAAATAACTGGATGGATTGGAATCAGGGCTTTGTCTTTGTATCTTCACTGTTTCGTGTATCGAAAAAACGAGGTTATTAACACGTGACAAAAACAGCACTTATTACCGGGATAACAGGACAGGATGGTTCTTATCTGGCCGAACTGCTCCTCTCCAAGGGGTACCATGTTTATGGAATTATCCGCCGCCAGAGCACCTTCGGAACCAGCCGTCTCCAACACATCTTCGATGAACCAACCAATCCCTCGGCGCGCCTCAGGCTGATTTATGGGGACCTGTCAGATGCCAGCGCCCTCAACAAGATTCTGCGCGAGATCCGTCCGGATGAAATCTATAATCTTGGCGCTCAAAGCCATGTCCGTGTGAGTTTCGATATTCCCGACTACACCACTGATGTGGTCGCGGGTGGTACCTTACGCCTGCTTGAGGCACTTCGAGACTCCGGGCTCAACGCACGTTTCTACCAGGCCAGTTCGAGTGAGATGTATGGCAAGGTCCAGGAGATCCCTCAACGGGAGACCACTCCCTTTTATCCACGCAGTCCATATGCCTGCGCAAAGGTGTTCAGCCATTGGATCACGGTCAATTACCGTGAGAGTTATGGTTTCCATGCCAGCAACGGGATCCTCTTCAACCATGAGTCCCCACGCCGTGGTGAAACCTTTGTGACCAGAAAGATCACCCGTGCACTGGCGAACATTCTCCACAATCGTCAGGAAAAGCTTTACCTGGGGAACCTGGATGCCAAACGGGACTGGGGGTATGCGGGAGATTATGTGGAGGCCATGTGGCTGATGCTGCAACAGGATGAGCCGGATGACTATGTCATTGCCACCGGTGAAAACTACTCCGTCAAGGAGTTTCTCGAGGCCGCCTTCTCTTACAAGGGACTCGACTGGAGGAAGTATGTGGAAGTTGATCCACGATACTTCCGTCCCGCCGAAGTGGATGAGCTCCTTGGAGATCCCTCCAAAGCCAGGGCCAGGCTTGGTTGGAAACCCAGGGTCGGCTTCCAGGAACTGGTCAGGATGATGGTTGACTATGACATGGAGGACATCCGGAAGATTGTTGAGGGAGACAAGACCCGGATTTCAGGACGGGGGGAGATGCATTAAGGTTTCATTTTTCAAGGGATACTCATGACAAAATTCATTCCCAAGCAACAAATTGGCGTAGGTGGATTCAAGATAGGAGAGCCGGAAAGGCGCTACCTCAACCAGGTCATCGAGAGCAGCCGTCTCTCTTATGGGCCGATGACACAAGCCTTTGAATCCAGGTTCGCCAAGGTGCATGACTGCAAATATGCGATCTTTTGCAACAGCGGGACCAGTGCCTTGCATGTGGCCATGGCAGTTCTCAAAGAACGTGGAGGTTGGGCGGATGGTGACGAAGTGCTTGTGCCAGCGGTAACCTTCATCGCCACCTCCAACATTGTTCTACATAATGGGTTACGACCGGTCTTCGTCGATGTGGAACCGGACACCTATAACATGGATCCCGCCAAGCTCGAGGAGCGTATCACCAGCCGGACAAGAGCGATTCTTCCAGTCCATCTGTTTGGTCAGCCGGCAAGCATGGATGGGGTGATGGAGGTGGCCCGGAAACATGGATTGGCGGTCTTCGAAGACAGTGCCGAAACCATGTTCGCAAGGTATAAGGGCCGAAGTGTGGGTTCGATCGGTGAGATTGGTTGCTTCTCCACTTACGTGGCCCACATCCTGGTGACTGGGGTGGGAGGATTTGTCACTACCAATGATGATGAACTGGCAGTCATGCTCAAGAGCAGCATGAATCATGGACGCGACTCGATCTACCTCTCGATAGATGATGACCGGGGCAAGCAAGGCGATCAACTTTTTCAGATTGTCGATCGGCGTTTCAAGTTCGTGAGGCTGGGACACAGTTTCCGGTGCACGGAGCTCGAGGCGGCAATAGGCTTAGGGCAGATGGAACAGGCGGAAAGTTTCCTGAAACGCCGGAGGGAGATCGCCCAGCGCTACAGTACTGGGCTGGCAGACCTGGAAGACCAGATTCAACTCCCCCATCCGCGTCCTGACCGAACCCACAGCTACATGATGTATCCGATCCTTCTCAGGGAAGAAGAGAAATGGAACCTGGTCTATTTCCTCGAAGAACGCAACATCGAAACACGCGAGATGATGCCTCTGGTCACACAACCGGTATATCAAAGCCTTTTTGGTAATCTGGAGAGCGAGTATCCGGTCGCGGGCTGGATCAACCGGAGCGGGTTTTACGTGGGCTCGCCTCCCTACCTCACGGATGAAGAGGTCGACTATGTCATCGACCAGATCCATGCTTATTTCAGAAAATAGCGAAGACCTTTTCCATTCAGTTCACGAGAACCAGATCCGGATACCTGCGAAAAACTTAATTTCGCAAATGGCTGCTTGTATCTGGTGTCGATCCGTGTACTCCTATTGGCCGGAGAACCATCCGGTGGTACCTTCGCCGCGGTTATCACAGCAGCATCTATATTTTCCATAGCGGAGTCTATCATGCATCGTTCAGTTCGAAAGCAACCCAGTGTCACCAGCCTGCTCAAGGATCTGGTCGCACTCTCAAGGAAGTATGGAGCCGATCCCACCCACATCATTGCCGGAGGTGGCAACACTTCAGTCAAAAAGGGAGACCGTTTGTGGATCAAGGCCAGCGGACAAGCCCTCGCCACGATTGATACCAACGGTTTTCTCGAACTGAGAATGCCTGAAGTGTTAGGCATCCTCGATCGAAAAGACTGGAGCAGCGACCGGGATGAGCGGGAAGACCAGATTGTCCAAGTTCTCCTCGATGCAAGGGTCAATCCCCCTCACCCCAATATGCGTCCTTCAGTGGAATCCACACTCCATGCACTGATGCCGCAGACCTTTGTACTGCACACGCACGGGGAGCTGGCCAATGGTATCACCTGCTCCAGGCAGGGAGAGAAGGCTTTCGCATCGCTTCCTCTTCCCAGGAAGATCCGCCCGGTCTGGATTCCTTATGTTGATCCGGGAATGCCCTTGGCACAGACATTGGCCAAATCATTGAAGCGTTACGAAGAAAAAAATGGGGTTCCCGCGAATTGTGTGTTCATGGGAAAGCATGGAGTATTGACAGCGGGAGCCACGGCCAAAGAGACAGAAGATTTAATGCAGGCTTGTGATGAGGCTATCCGGAGTGTGATCCGCAAGAAAGCTCCCCGCCGTAAGGCATCGGCTTTGACCGCGGACTGCGACTTCGAGGCCGCGGTGATCCCGGCTTTACGGTCCCAGCTGCCTGATCCCACCTGGATTATTCGTCGTATCGAAGATAGCGCCATCGACCTGGTGCTCTCAAAACAACTTGCCAGCCAGCCCTGCCTGATTCCTGACCAGGTGGTCTACTGCGGTACTTTCCCGCTCTGGATACCCCGCCCAAAGACACTGGATCCCGCCACGGTCCGTCAAGCGGTATCCGACTCACTGGCTGCTTTCATGGAGAAATACAAGCGAACCCCTCAGGTCTACCTGATCGAGGGTTTGGGAGCCTATGCGGGTGGCGGAACTCCCAAGGATTTGAAGAACACCTCGGAGATGTTCGCTTCCTCCATGCGGATTCATGTCAACACTTTGCCATTTGGAGGTCCGAATCCTCTCACACCCCGTGAGTATGGCTTCCTGGACACATGGACTGTCGAGAAATACCGCCGGGGGCTGGCAGCCGGTTCCGCCACCCGTGGACGTGCGGCTGGACAAGTGATCCTGGTGACCGGGGCTGGCCAGGGAGTCGGCAAGGAAATCGCCGAAGGCCTGGCGCAGGAAGGAGCGAAACTGGTTCTGGTAGACCTCAATCCTGAGACTCTCGCCGCAACTGTCGAGGAGCTCACATCAAAGTTTGGACCTGGCAGTGTCATCGGTGTTCCCGCCAATGTGACCTCCGAGGAAGCCATGCGTCAGGCAACTCGTGCCGCGGTGAAGATGTTCGGCGGTCTGGATGTGGCCATAGCGAATGCAGGCATTCTCAAAGCTTTCAAAATCACCTCCTTCCCGGTCAATAGCTGGAGATCGATTATTGATGTGAACCTGGTAGGCTACTTCATCTGCGCGAAAGTAGCCGCAGAAATCATGCAGTATCAAAGGTCCGGAAATATCATTCAGATCAATTCAAAGTCCGGCAAGAGCGGCAGCCGTTACAACTCAGGCTATGCGGCGTCCAAGTTTGGGGGCATCGGGCTGACTCAGAGTATTGCACTGGACCTGATCGAGGATGGGATCCGAGTTAACTCAATCTGTCCCGGTAACTTCTTCGATCTCCCGCTCTGGTCCGCCCCTGGTGGACTTTTCGATCAATACCGTCCCAAGTTCAACAATGTGTCCCGTGAAGAGGTTCGCAGGATCTACGAAGAAAAGATCCCCATGCACCGTGGATGCCGTGTCTCGGATGTGGTGCGAACCATCCTGTATATCCTTGAGCAGGAGTATGAAACCGGACAGGCCTATAACGTGACAGGCGGACAGGAGATGCGGTGACCACTCCCCTACTACGCCCCCGGTCTTTTGGCGCCACACTCAGTTTGGGAATAACCCTGTGTATTCTGAGGGCCGGAGTAGAGGCCACTGAGGTGAATCCCATCTCGGCAGCGGCGCATTTTCTTGCTCTCCTCTCTACGGAACAACGGGCGAAGGTTGAGGCTGTCTATGAGGATACTCAACGGACTCGATGGAACTTCGTTCCCATGGAACGCTCCGGCCTGTTGTTGAAGGAGTTGAACCCAGACCAACAGGAGGAACTGTGGCAGTTTCTCAGGATGGTTCTCTCGCCCAAGGGAGTGGAGGAGGTCAAGGGAGTCGTTTTCCTGGAGGGTGTCCTGAGATCCATCGAAAATTCCAGTCTACGCGATCCGGGGGCATATTCGCTTCTCTTCTGGGGGAGACCTTTACCGGATTCACCCTGGGGCTGGCGTTTTGAGGGCCATCATCTTTCACTCAATGTGAGCCTGGTGGGTAACCAAGTCACCGGACTGACTCCTGTATTTCTTGGCGCCAATCCGGCAAAGGTACTCGAAGCCAATTCAGCCGGATTCCGGAACCTGCCGCTGGAGGAAGATCTGGCCTGGGAATTCCTCAGCTCACTCGGAAAAGAACAGAAACAAAAAGCACTCATCGACAACCAGCCTCTTGAGGTAGAGGGGGCTGGCCAAGCATATGTTGCCGCACCACTTGGCGCTGGATTGGAGATCCATGGACTGCCACCCGGGAGTAAAGAGGTGTTCAGGAATCTCATCGAAGCCTACTTGGACTGTTTCAATTCCAATCTTATCTCATCTATGAGGTACTCCAGCACCGAGATACTGAATGATCCCACCCTGACGTTCCAATGGCATGGAGGAATGACCAAAGGTGAGGATTGTTCCTACCGGATTTGTGGAAAAACAGCCGATATCCAGTTCTCGAATCGCCAGAACAATGCGAATCATGTGCATGTTCTTTTGCGGTTTCCCGGCAGCGATTTTGGTTTGAATCAAGGAGTGGAGTAACCGGAATGAGAGGAATCGCCCTGTGGTTGGGTTGTATGATGGTTGTCCCGGCAATCGATTGCCAGATCCAGGCGGAAGAAATCCGTATTCCCAGGAAGGACTATGAGGACAAGGTGTATGCCTCCTGGCTGGGGCAATGTGTGGGCAACATTTATGGCCTGCCGCATGAAAACCGGTACATCGATGAGCCAGGTCCGGAGAATTTCCCTTATGGATATGGCCCAATGGTGGAGGAGCTGCGCAAGGCCAATGGGGTGTTTTCGGATGATGACACTGATCTGGAGTACATGGATCTGCTGGCCATGGAGAAATTCGGTCCGGAACCTACACTCGAAGAGCTGGCCGGGATGTGGAAACACCACATCAGAAGAAAGATCTGGATCGCCAACCGGGCCGCGCTGGCCGCCATGCGCTTCGGCTACACGCCTCCCGTCACCGGTTTTAAGACGGTCAATCCCCACTGGTTCCAGATTGATCCACAACTCATCAATGAAATCTGGGCGGTGATCTCACCGGGTATGGTGTCCTATGCAGTTCAACGCTCACAGGCGGGCGCGGAAATCACCAACTGCGATTGGGGAACTGAGCCGACGATGCACTATGGAGCGATGTATGCGGCAGCCTTCCTTGTGAAGGATGTGAACAAACTGATCGATCTGGGGGCTGCGGCGTTGCCACCAGGAAGCCGCTATGTTTCCACCATAGAGGAGATGAAGCGCCTTCATGCCCTGTACCCTGATGACTGGAAGAAGGCACGCGAGGAGATGGCCCGCAAGTATTATCATGAAGAGCCGGCGATAACAAAAACTATCTGGAATGCCAACCTCAATGGAGCCTGCGGGATTCTCGCTTTGCTGTATGGCCAGGGAGATTTCCAGAAAACACTGGACATGGCCTGTGCGATGGGATTCGACGCGGACAATCAAGCTGCCACGGTGAGTGGATTGCTGGGAATCATCCATGGCACGGAGGGGATTCCCAAAGATCTGCTCTTCCCCTTCCCCGACCTGAACTGGAAGGAACCTTTCAATGACTTCTACAAGAACCTTTCCCGTGAGGACATGCCGGATGCAAGCCTGAAGGACATTGCCCAGCGGACCGCGAAACAGGGAGAGAAGGTCATCCTGAGTCATGGAGGCCAGAGAATCACAGAAAACGGGGAGGAGGTTTATGTCATTCAGGCGGATGCCTCATACCAACCCCGGATCGAGCTGCCCGGCCAGCCTGGACCTTATCTGGAGGTTGGGAAGCAGACGGACTTTCGCTTTGTAGCCTGGCCCAGTTCCCCTTCTCCTAAATGGACTCTAACCAAGGGTGAAATCCCCAAGGGACTGACTTTCAAGGATGGGAAGCTATCTGGAACTCCCGGACAGGCAGGCCGATACGGGATCACGATCGAGGTTTCGGATGGGAAAACTTCAGCTGTGCGTGATTTCGTTCTCATCGTACGTCCTGCGAACCTGGCCCCCTCCGCTACCAAGGTGCTCTCACGAGTCAGTCAGGTGAATCCCAAGGATTTCGAGCAGTTTGGCCTGACCGGCCCTCTACCGTTGTTAGCTGATTCCGTGGAGGTGATCCGGGATGGAAAAACAAGCGGAGAGGGTTCCACCTTCAACAGTCTGGCGCTCGGGATGGTTATGGAAAAGGACTACTATGGTTATGAGTGGGATTCCCCACAAAGAATCGGCCTGATCGGGTTTCACACGGGTATCATGGAAAGCGATGGAGGCTGGTTCCTCAATCTGAATGCTGAATATCAGGCCCCCGATGGAACCTGGAAAGAGGTGAAAGGGCTTTCCATTGATCCCCCGCTTGTTCCAGGAAGGAATCCCGAGGATAAACCCCACTGGGTGGAATACCTCCTCTCGTTTGATCCGGTCGAAACCAAGGCGATCCGCATCCTGGGGGATCGCAAAGATCAGCGCGAAGGGGCGGAAAAGCGGGGCTGGACATCCATCACCGAGCTGACAGTCCATGGCCCACTTGGAAAATAGGAGCTCCCATCCATCAGGCCGGGCTGCAAAGACCTATTCACGGTCTGGAAGGAATCTGGTAGGTTAAGAGGTGTTCCCTCTGGGAACACAAGCAACCGATCCATTGTGCGCGTGTAGCTCAGCTGGATAGAGCGACAGCCTCCGGAGCTGTAGGTCACAGGTTCAAATCCTGTCACGCGTACCAGTTAACACCCGCTTCTCCCATTATTTCGTTAACCCAAAGTCTTCCCATCATCCATTTCAATGGAAGAGCAACACTGCAAGGAACTCGGTTGGAGCCTTCACAATACCCCTCTACCCGGGAGGCAAGGGGACATCCTGCCAACCCTCTGTCCCGAAACGGATATCTCTTTCGACAAACTCCCAGATGACAACCTTTTTCCCAACCAGCAGATCGGGTTTACGATAAAGTTCCTGGCGCACCAAAGTCGAAGCTCCGCCATCGTTGATAATGGAACTGAGCGGCTTACCCAGTTCAGAGGCCAGGTGCGCCACAAAGCCCCCTGATCCAGGCTCGTCCCGTTCATAAATGCGCAGAAAGCTATCGCCCATCACGAGGACATCCGAAGAGGGATCATCGGCATAGGGTTGATGGGTGGAAGTGTCGATCACTTGAGTGGCATGGATGGTTTCAGGAATGAACCGATTTTCGATGTGCGGAATTTGTGTCATCCTGAGCACATCACCCAGTCTGGAAAAGGTGACTGGCTTCAAAAGGTAATCCGTCTCACCCTTATGAACCCAACCATTTTCAAGAAGTCTTTTGGCAACCAATCTGGCGGCCAGTTTCATCCCCTCGGGTGACCAGTGTGTATCCTGGACAAGGTAAAGGGGGTTGGTGGAAGTATAGAACTCTGCTCTTCTGTGCATGCTGAAGTTATCAAAAAGATTGACAACTTCGACACCCTCTTGCTGAAGACGGGACAGGAGCCTGAGTGAGTTACCATTCACTGGAACAGCAGGATCGGAAACCCGGTCAGTGAGCTTATCCGGGTAAATGCCCGGCTTGCCAGGCGCGGGTACCACAAGGAGGTGGATGCCTCGCTTGTCCAGACGGTTCCTGAAGGAAAGAATCGATTGAATCACCGCATCGGTACTCTCATCAGGTTGTTTGGAGGTCAAGCCATGAGGGAACTTCTCGGTCAGGTATTGCACATCGAGATGGTAGAACAACCAACCATCGATTCCCTGAATCACTTTTTTTCCCAGGTCATTCAGAATCATGAAACGCATCGACTGCATGAACGGGCGCAGGCGGAAGACAAACAAGGACTCATCCTGCAGCTGCGTTTCGAAGGCACGTAAATTCTGCTGGGAGGGAGGCTGAATAAAGAAGTCGAACACGGTGGGACGGTCACCATGGATAATCTGGATGGCCAGCAGGGTGACACCCTCTGTGAACAGGATCACCAGGAAGGCCAGGGTCAGGAAGAGTTGTTTGGGCTTATCAGTCTGCATGTGGTTTGTTCATCAAAACTGAAAATATAAAAACGGGTTGAAGGCCTGGACGAACAGATTGAGGATGGCCAACAAAAACAGGAATAAAACGCCTGCCAGTTTCGTCCAGGTAAGTGTTTTCGCCAGGTCAAATGCCTGTTTCGGTTGGAACGCGAGGAGGGCACAGGCCATGAAGGGCACGAGATGAGTCATTGTGTAGAGTTCGGAGGAAAGCAGAATCGCCCCCCCCTGGCAGTCCTGGATACCCAGCATGGCACCAAGGAACCCAATCGCCTGACGCAAGTCCGAAGACCGGAACAGAACCCAGGAGAACTGGACAAGCACGAAAGTTAAAACGATCCGAATGAAACGTGGGAGCGATTGATAAATGCTATCTTTCCCGAGCCATCTTTCAAAGGCAAGCAGGATTCCATGGTACGCCCCCCAGATCACGAAAACCCAGCTGGCTCCATGCCAAAGTCCCCCCAATAACATGACAATGGCCAGGTTGAGATAAGTGCGAGGGTTTCCTTTACGGTTCCCTCCCAAGGGGATGTACAGGTAATCTCTCAGAAAGGTGGAGAGGGAAATATGCCACCGCCGCCAGAAATCTGTAATGCTGTCGGCCAGATAGGGTGCATTGAAATTACGCAGGAACTCAAATCCGAACATCCGTCCCAATCCGATGGCCATATCCGAATATCCTGAAAAATCAAAATAAATCTGGAAAGCATAAGCAGTCACTCCGAACCAGGCATCCAGTGTGGTGGGAGTTTCCGCTGCAAATACCGGATCGGCGATTTCTCCCATCGGATTCGCCAGGAGAATCTTCTTGGAAAATCCCAGGATGAAAAGGATAACCCCGGATGTGAAGGTGGAGAGATTGTGATCTCTCTGGATGAGTTGGTTCGCAATGGTGCTGTAACGAACAATAGGACCCGCTATGAGTTGTGGAAAGAGTGCTACATAACAGGCAAAATCAGAGAACGAGCGGACAGGAGGAGACTCTCTCCGGTACAGATCAACTGTGTAGCTGAGACTCTGAAAAGTGTAGAACGAGATCCCAATCGGGAGTGTCACCTGGAAGACATCGAATTGCCCCTTACCAATAACCTCCAGGATCTGGTTGAGATTATTCTGAATAAAGACAAAATACTTGAAGAAACCCAGGAGGCTCAAGCTGGCAATCACGGATGCAGTCAAGGCCAGGCGTCTATGGGTCTCTGTGGCTCCCGGCAGCACCATCATTTTTCCACAGAGGAAATTCACCCAGGTGGCAAACAACATGAGCAGGACAAACCAGGGTTGATGCCAGCCATAGAACACATAGCTGACACAAAGAAGAAAGAAGTTCCTGCCGCGTGGAAGAAGGTAATAAACAAGCAGGACAAAGGGGAGGAAGTAGAACAGGAAAATATGGGAGGTGAAAACCATCTATGCGTTACTTGGCAACTGGATTGGTCCACACAGCCCAGTAAACAGGTCCGGTGTATTCCTCGAAATACCGGTTCACAATCCCACCCATGAAAAAATCATCGATAGGTGTCTCAAGGGCCATCCTGTGAACATCTCCGGCACGGAACTTCTGAAGTCTGCCGCCGACATCAGTCACCCGCTCATCGGCCACCCGGTCCCGGGATTCAAGGGGATTATAATGCCCCACATAGATCATTTCCTGATCCACCTGGCCTCTGTGAACCTGTAGAACCTTATATTTCATGACAAAGGCGTAGTCGTAATCCGCACGATCGATGAAGTCACCACGGATCTCGGTCAACTCCGCCGTCACCTCGATACTTCCACGAGTAGTCACTTCAGCGTCTTCCCCAGTGTCGGGTTGTCCGCTACAGGCAGCCCACAGGAGCCCCAGGAACAGGAATTGAAACATCAAGGTGAAAAAAGTCAGTTGCTTCTTCCATCGTTTTTGTTCTTCAGTACGGAAGGATCTGGATTCTTTTTTCATGGTTCAACCTTGATCTCGTGGAAAGTCCAATGAGGCTCCCAGCCTTTATCGATTTCGATCAGGAGGGCATTTCTTGCCAGGGGGTGGAGTTTCCGTAAATCAGGGCTTGGACCCCCAATCGCGGGGGTGTCCTCCATTCGTATGAGGCAGATAGTACCTCCGGTTTTTTCAGCCCCGCCGCCATCCTCGGGACACTTGGTAAAAAGGATGTATTTGCCATCCGGAGAGAGCGCCCCACCATATATATGAAGCCCATCCTCCCCATAAAGAAGTCTCTGTTCATTCCCAAGGCCATTCACTTCCCACAGCTGGGTGTATCCATAGCCCTTGGCCCCTGGCTGACCCGCGGGACGTGAAGAGAGGATCACATGATCGGAATCGGGAAACCAGTCCGGGGTGCAATTCTGAAAACTACGGAGGGCATTCACTTCACCATTCATGGCATTCATCCGGACCACTGTCCAATACTCTCCTCCGTGGTTGGCTGTGCCACAGAACCAACGACCATCAGGGGACCAGGCTAATTGTTGGTAAATCCCATTGCGGGGTAGTTGCCGAATAACCGCTTTACTCGCCAGGTCGATGATCTGGATTCCTTTCTTTGTGAGACATGCAAGTTTTGTTCCATCCGGAGACCAACAAGCCCAGGGATATTCACTATCCCCTCCGATGACTTCTGATTGTGTGTTATCCAACTTCATGATGACTAATCGACCCTGAACCCCATATTGGTCGTGGTTGATTGTTGTTCCCTTGACGAGACAACGGTACAACAACTGGTCACCTGTGGGGGAAAAACGGGGGGCCGCTTCCTCAAGATCAGGGGTGTTGGTGAGGTTTCTGCGTTGGGAACCATCGGGCCGGGAAAGGAAAACATCCCATGTGCCGTTATCACTGCGGGCACTATAGGCTATCCAGCCTCTGCCTCGAACCTCCTCTCGGAGTCTGGACAGCTCTTCTTCCCCTCTAGTTTGCCCCCAGGATACCAAAGGCAAAATCCATCCAGCCATCATGAGGAACAACGTTAAAAAATATCTTCGTTTCACAGGTGTTCTCCAATAAGGGTTGTGTCAGTTTTCTCCCACCAGGAACACGGTCTCCGCGAAGGCCTCGACCGGTTTCTCCAAAGGGAGGTCCTCACGCACTTTGGAGAGCAACCAGCGGGTCTCGGTGCCCGTCCCGACCACTTTGAGGGTGTGCTCGCCCGGCTTGAGGTGCCCCAGCCCGAGGGTATAAAAGGTCTCCTGAAGCCCCTTCTCGAGGAGATGGCCATCCAGGTAGAGCGAATAGGTCTCCGGTTGTTTGCCGATCCAGGTCCAGCGCACCTCCAGGGTGTCACCACAGGTGCCATCCCGGTAATCAGGATTGGCGATGGTCAGCACAGTACTAGTGGGGGTGCCTTGACGGTACAGGTCGATCAGGGCACGCATCAGGTTCAGGTAGAAGTACCCATAACCGCCATTCTCATTCCGGTAGGCCGGAGAGGTGAGCGAAGTAGGCTCAATGTCATTACTGAAAGGGATGTTGTAACAATCCAGATAGACATCCCTGTTGGGACCATACCCTGATCCATCGGGCTGCCCGGCGAATTCATTCCACTGGTTGATGACCAGGAAACGTGGCGGAGTCTTGAGCGCCTGCCGGAAGGTCCCGGCGAAGGTCGACCCGCCCATCCGTCCACGCGCCTTGGGCGCGAGCCAGCCGCCCTCGCTGAAAAAGGCCGGGGTGACAGTCAGTGCCTCAACCTCACCCTTGTGGTTGATGGTGGGGACAGGGTCGATGGAGCCATCCATCCAGGACCAGTAACCCTGACGCCCCAGGTTGAACATCTGCAACTGACTGGTCATGTAACGGATGGTCCACTGGCTCTCATCGGCGGGTTCCTCCTCCTTGAGCAGTCCCGGCCCGGCGCCATTGAAGGTGATGATCAGGGGCTTGCCCTCATATTCGAACCAGAGGTCCTCGTACCTGCCCGGTTTGACCCAGGAGTCATAGACAAAACGCTGCTGTTCATTGATCGCGGTCATGGTGGTCTTGGGACCATTGCAGAGCCCGGGCAGGAGAATCAGCTTGGGGACCGGGATGCCTTCCCTGGCCAGGTTGTAGTAGGCCTCCAGGGTAACTTCAGTGGCCTTGACCAGCTCATCCACATGCGGGCCACGTTCACTCCAATGCTTCTTGTCCCACAGGTTGTTGGTCCAGTCGACAATCAACAGGTTGATTCCCGCCTCCACCATCCAGATGCAGTGCTGACGGAGCACATCCAGGTTGTAGGAGTCGTAATAACCCACGATCGGCTGGCCCTGGGCGGTCTGCCAGCCGCAGTTGAGGGGGGTAAACCAGGGCTCCCACTCGATGGCCACCAGACGGTCTCGTTTGGGAGGGGCGATGATCGCGCGGGGAGTAACCTGGACGGTGACCTTGTTGGAGAGGTTGGCCCCGTCGGGGATCGGTTTTCCGGCCGGAAAGATCTCTTTGACTGGATAACCTGGCCATTCGAGGTTGTAGCTGGACCAGACTCCATCTCCCAGCGGGCAGATGACAAAGGCCGGGTCCTTCATCCCTCCGGTTTCCGAGGGCCAGCCGGAGGGTTGGACAGTGGAGACCATCCAGGAGCCATCACTGAGGATTTTCTGAGCGCCCTGGCTGGTCACCACCTCCAGATCGAGCACCAGTCCCGCCGGACCGCCGCCATTGGTCCCCTCCACCAACAGCGTGTTTTCGCCCTGCCGGAGCTTGGCGGCGAGATCTGTGAGGAGGACCACTTTCTGGAAACCGCTGGCGGAAACCAGTTCCTGGCCATTGAGGAAGGCCTTGAAGGCATCATCGCAGGTGGCGCGCAGCGTGGCGCTGCGGATTTCCCCGGCGACATTGAAAGAGCGCAGGAAATAGACGGTCTGGTGGTCGGCGGTTTCCCTGGCCCAGATCCATTTGGCCAGGTGCTTCATGGGGTCTGGTGGTGGATCCTTGAGGACCACCTGGATTTCCGCGGGGCCAGGGTTGGGCAACGGCAGGAGCATGACAGCCTGGCCCTGCTGGTTGGTGATTTCCTCCGCTCCCCAGCGTTTGCCATTGACATACGGGTTCACCCGGTAACCCGCGCGGCTGGCCTCACCCGGGGCTTCGACTGTAGCGGTGACCGAGAGGGTTCTCCCCATCCCCACGCTGGTATCGGAGACAGCGATCCGGACCCCTGTTTTTGAGTCTACAGGGTTCACGAACACCCCCATGAAGAGGATCAGAAGCAGAGAGAGACGAGTGGCGCGTGAAGGGTTCATCGGCTGGCTCCTTGGATTGGATGACCGATTCAACACTCTTGCTCAGCCTTTATCAACTCCCCAGGCGATAAAGAAGGCATTGACTGATGGAGTTCCCAGGACCGGCAGGAGACGAACCTCCACAAGGGGGCTTTTCACCAGGTGCGCGGGGATGTGGAAATAAAGGAAGGTGAAATAGGCGTCAGGATAGCCAAGGATTCTCTCCATATCGCGGCTGGCCGGGACCCAGCCCTGTTCGGTCTTCACCTGGCATTCGATCGCGAATTCCCAGCCCTCCGAGTTGAGGGTCTGCCTGAGGACATGATCCCGCCCGGGGATGGATGGCAAGGTGAGTGAGATGGCGTTATCACCTCCCTCCCGTGCGATGACGGTGATGCCCTCCTCCTCCATCGGAGCCGGGGGAGTTCGTTGCGATTCAGGAACCAGCGCCTGCAGCTCGGTGACCCAGGAGGGCGGCTCTGGCGGGTCAGTCTTCCGGGCAATCCGGTAGAGGGTGGGATAGAAAGGTTGCATGCGCAGATACGACCCAATGCGGCCGGGGGGAAAAGTCACCTGATAGGGAGCCATGGCGGTGGCATTGCCCATATCCACCGAAGCCAGGAGGTGAGTATTCCTCCACATCTCCGAGGTTCCGGTCTGGTTGCGATCCAGCCAGAGAATCGGACGGGCTTCAAACCGGTCCACATCCACCTGGGGCCAGTAAGATCCCAAGCCATGAAAGGGATCTGAATCAAAAGAGAGAATGGGCCGTCCGACATCCAGCCATTGTTCAAAGTCCCGGGTGGTGGAAGTACGGACATGATCGAAGACAGGATGGCAGAAAAGCGGCTTCCAGAGACCAGGCTGAAGCATTCCGCCGGAGTCATGGAAAAGGGGAATGCGATCGGTGTACAGGGCGCTCGCAAGCCCGCCATAGTGCCATTCAATGGGCTGGATCACGAGGGAGTCTGGAGGGGAATGGTCACGGACCCAATCGGCGAGAACCTTGGTGGAACCTCTTTCCCGATACCAGGGGTAGAGGTTCCGGATTTCGGAAGTGGCCTGGAAGGCGGGAAGCAACTGGATCAGCCCAACCATGCCTGCCACGCTGAGGGCTGTCCGGATGAGATTGAGCGGCCACTTACGGCTCCAGCTCCAGCAGGAGAGCCCCATGGAAAAGCTGGCGGCCATCGCCGGAGCAACGAAGACAAGGTAGATGCCCATGTCCAGTGAGTAACCCACCATGGTTTCATAGACCAGGTAGGGAATGGCCAGCAGCCACCAGGCCAGAGCCTTCCGCAACGGTGTCAGGAGAAGCAGCAAGACCGCCACTTGCAAAGGGATAAGACCCAGGACTTCCGGCTTGGTGAGTTCTGTCCAGGTATTCACCATCCGAACCCACCAGAAAGTCCACCATCCACCCGCCAGGATCTCCCCTGCTGCAGGAGTGGGAGCCACACCACGCAGAAAGTGAAGCAACAGGGGAAGATTCCGAATGCCATGTCCCTCGATCCAGATGACAATCAGCCAGGATAAGACGATCACCTGGGGAATCAGAAAACCAGCGAGGAAATTGGCCCAATGAGGTTTACTGGCATGGAATGCTTTGGCCCGGTCTAGCGAACGAATCCCGATGGTCTTGGCGAGATTACGGAATGGAGTTTGTTCTTCCTGAACCCAGCCCTCCAGCTGAGTCTCCAGAGCTTGAGACTGGTAAGTCCACCAGGCAGGAGATGTCAGCCGGACAGGAGTGAGGTGTCGATACAGGATGGAAAAGGCTTCCTGTGTTCGCCTGAATGGGAACAAAAAGACCTTCCGGGTCCGGCTCCAGATGGACCTTTCGACAAGACGGCTGGATGCCTGATGAGACTGTGAGTTGAGAAAATTTCTGCGCTGCCGGAATAAGAGGAACAAAGCGGGAAAAGCAAAGAGGGAACCATTATGAGTCGTGATTGCGGCGCCAAGGGCCAGTCCAAATCCAAAGGCGCTGGAGCGTACCACCAATGCCCAACAGGCCAGAATAATCAGGAAAATCTGGACCGCATACACTTCCTGGAGACCCGCATAACGAATCGAGACAGGCAAGAGAGTAAAAACGGTTGCCGCCAACCAGCCGGCATACCGGTTCTTGTACAGGCACTCGATCACACGACCGAAGAGGATCGTAGAGACAAGCGAGCAGACCAGGGACAGACCTGTGTATCCCCAATCCAGGCGGACAAACTGATGCAGGAGGAAGCCCATCCACAGGTACAGGACATAGGGTGAATGAGGCAACACTTCTTTCTCAACGCAGTAAATGTACTCACTTCCATCCGAACCGATCACAGCCAAAGGAGAAAGGTGCGGAATACGGAGATAGAGCGAGATGAGAGTCAGGCCGAGATAAAAAAGGGCGTTCATGCTAGGGAAACGGCTGTCTGGTGACCCACAGGGATCCTGTACAGGTTCACAGATCCAGGAGATCCAGGACCTGATCTTCGATGCAATCCACTTCCTCGCGGAATTCAAGGACAAAGGGGTTCTCCGCCGCCAGAATGTGATGGTCTGCATAATCAGGGATGATGCGCATCCCGCGCCGGTCATCCCTGGCCTTGGATTCCTCGACCTCGTTGGCAATGCTTTTCAGGCGGTCAAGATACAAGCGTAGCAATTCCTGGGGGGTTCCATGAAGCCCTTCATCCCGAATCAGCTGTCTCTGAAGTTCCCACTCGGAATTCGCCGAAGGACGTTTGAGAATCGTGGGAGAGATTTTCCCTGCATTTCGTAAACGTTGAAAGAGGCCTTCGAGAGCGAAGAACTGGATGTGAAAGGTGTATGTTTCGATGGCCTCGAGGCGGGACCGTTCGGTCATGAAGTTCTTTCCCAGGCCGGGCAGATCGCGGTCGCCCGTGTAATAATCTTTCCCATTCACACCCTGGAGTTGTGTCCTGGCGGCGATCATCAAACGGACAATGTCCTCTCTGAGAATCCGATACTCGATGTGTGACCGGAATGATCTATCACGGCTTTTGAACTTGCGTTCATTGCGTTTGACCGCAAAGAGATTGTTCTTCAGGACCCAGGCCGGGATGATTTCATTGATGCCATGCTGAAGACCAGCCTGGGTGTCCACCGGTTCGATGATCAGGGAGAATGGAAAAGTAACTCGTTGCGGGAGAAGGTCGGTGCCGGTGGCCACGAAGGTATAGGGAGCCTCAGTGAAGCACCCTGGGTATTTCACATTCACCCCCAATCCCAGAAACATTCCCTCGCCTGGCCAGAATTCCTGGTCGGGTGCCTTGCCAGTGTGGTTGGAACCACAATTGCATCCATAACCGACATTCCCCTTCCCTTCCGGCCAAACCACGCCGATCAACAGGGCCTGATGATGGAATCCCACGAATGGGCCCACCAGGCTGGAGGTCACCTCTCCTTCGGCGATAGTGGTGTTGGGACCGATGATCGAGGAAAAGACCTTGCCATGCCGTTCCACCTGGCTGTACTCGCATAGCAGGGAGCCATCCACGATGGAAAGTGAACTCACATGGCAGCCCCATTGAACCGCCGATCCCGTAATGATGGCACCATCCTCAATGGTAGTGGGATGCTCTTCTTCACTGAGCACCGCTGAATCCGAAACGCGGGTCGCCGCAATAACTCGTGCAGAATTCCCCAGGAAGGAGTTTTCCACACGTGGCGTATCAAGTACCTGAGCATGCGATTGGATCACCCCATAATCCGACCGGGCAAGAGCAGCATAGGCATCAATACGGCGAAGGTAAGCCGCCAAGGCACGAACATTCCCCGCTGGGCGGACACTCCTTGCGGCATCTTCGAAAGACATTTCCGGAAAAGAACGGGTAACACGACCCCCTGTCTCAATGAGGGGGATTGGGAAACCAACACCAAAAGCCGAGCCTGGAACATGCGTGATACGGCCGCACCCCAGTATTACCGCGCTATTCCCGATTCGCATATGCGAGATCAGGGAAGTTTCACGGATCACCACTCCATCTTCAACCCAACTCTCCTCGATGGTGGTGTATTCAAGCCCGGCCTGTTCACAGGATCCATCGATCTGAACGGAGCCATAAAAACGTCCGAGAATCACCCTTCCACGAAACCGGACATGGCGGACTCTTCCCGGTTGGAATCCTTCGGCTACCCGCAGCAGGGTCCAGTCATCACACTCACACCCCTGGCATTCAAGCTGCTGAATTTCCTCTAGGGTCAGAGCACGGACAGGGAAGGTCAGGCGGTCAGCGGAACGGAGCGCCGGAAGGAAAAGCGATGACTTGATCGGGTCGGTTCTTGCTATCACAGGCAATTTTACAAGAAACTAACCTCACCCCTTTAAGATTGAGTCCGGATCAAAGTGGGGAGATTCCACCGAACGGAAATAGTTGTAAGTGCCAACCTTGAGCTCCGAGGCGGCATCCACATCCGCCACAATGATCGCATGACGATGAAGCTGAAGCACCGAGGCAGTCCACATGTGGTTCACTCCCTCCTCGACTGTCTTCTGGAGAGCACGGGCTTTGTGGTGTCCCATGACCAGGATCATCACCTCCTGGGCATCGGTGATAGTTCCCACACCCACAGTCAGAGCCAACTTGGGAACCTTCTCGGGGTCGCCACCAAAGAAACGGGCATTGACCTTACGGGTGTCTTCAGTCAGGGTCTTAAGACGAGTCCTGGATTGCAGCGATGAGCCCGGTTCATTGAAGGCCAGGTGGCCATCTTCACCGATTCCGCCCGTGAAGAGGTCGATTCCACCATAAGACTCAATCTTCTTTTCGTAACGCTCGCATTCTTTCTCCAGGTCCTTGGCAAGGCCATCCAGGATGTTGGCATTGGTCTTTTTAATATCGATATGGCCGAAGAAGTGATCCCACATGAAGCGGTGGTAACTTTGAGGATGGTCCGGATCCAAACCGACATACTCATCCATGTTGAAAGTCACCACATTGGCGAAGGATACCTTTCCACGTTTATTAAGGCGGATAAGTTCCTTGTACATGCCCAGGGGCGAGGAGCCTGTGGGGAGGCCGAGGACAAAAGGTTTTTTGGGTGATGGCTTGGCCTCGATGATGCTCTTGGCCACATAACGCGCGGCCCAGATTCCAGTCTGTTCGGAGGTTGGTTGAAAAATCACTCGCATGGCACAGATTCCCTTGAGAAAGCTTTGTTGCGGGCTAAGATCGGCCTTACTATGAGCCAAGCGGAACGAACCTTCAATCCCGGAGATCGCCTGGTGGTCAAGACCGACATGCCTCCAGGTACAGTCCTTGTCGTCAAGGTTGTGCTGGATGAACGGCTCCAGGAGATCATCCTCACGCACACAGAAACCGGCTTCCGTGCCTACCTGAACCGTTGCCGTCATATCCCGGTCTCACTGGACTGGGGTGACGGCGAGGTGTTGGATGAAAGCGGGGAGATGCTCCAGTGCAGGACTCATGGCGCGCTGTACCGTATCGAAGATGGCCACTGCATCGCGGGTCCTTGCAAGGGGCTTACACTCATCCCGGTTGAAATTGAAGAGCGTGGGCAGGGTGTCTATCTGAAGGGTGGTATGGAGTAACCAAAATGGATGCCTCACATGAACGTTGGATGAATCATGCCCTCGCTCTGGCAAGGAAGGCGGAAGCCGAGGGGGAGGTCCCGGTCGGGGCGGTCATCATCCGCAACAATGTCGTAGTGGGCGAAGGGTACAACCGTCGCGAATCGCTGAATGATCCGACAGCCCATGCCGAGCTGATTGCCATCCGGCAAGCGGCGCAAACCATCCGCAGCTGGCGTTTGGAGGGCTGCCAGATGTATGTCACGCTGGAGCCTTGCATCCAGTGTTGTGGATCGATCATCCTGGCACGCATCCCGTTGGTGGTTTATGGCGCTGACGATCCCAAAGCGGGAGCAGCAGCGAGTCTGTACCGGTTGCTGGAGGATCACCGTCTCAATCACCGGGCCGAGGTGATCAGCGGGGTGTTGGCAGGGGAGTGCGGGGAGATACTGAGCAAGTTCTTTGAAGGGCTACGGAAGAATGGAAAGACAGGAACCACCCCAGCTCCGCAAAATCATCCAGGCCGTGTTCCTGGCCTGCTCAAAGGGCAGATTTGGATTGCAGATGATTTCGATGAACCGCCGAAGGATGTCCTGAAAGCTTTTCACACTGAAACAGACACAGGATCGTAAGTTAGAGCCACCCTGTCTTCTCCGCGAGAACCCTCACATACTCGAGGTAGTTGGGCCATGAAACATCCGAGGGAACCCCATGGTCACAAGTGGGGATCAACCCTCCCTCGCGGGTCACCGGATCGAGACGGTTGAGTTCATTCCGGATCGTCTCTCCTCCTTTGGCGATAGCACGCTTATCCACACCACCCTGCATGGAGATCTCCTTCCCAAAGCGGCGGCGTAATTCAACCACATCATTTCCCGCGGCGATCTCAACTGGCAAGGTGACATTCACTCCCGCATCCATCCAGACCGGGATCAGGTCCGCGATGTATCCATCCGAGTCAACCGCGTAAAGGGGGCAACCTGAGGCGAGGATGATCTCGCCCCACATCTTGTACACCGGCAACAGGAACTCCCGCGCCATGGCGGGTGAGATCATCGGAAAACGTTTGTAGGCGATGTCTTCGGAGATGATGATCATTTCGGGCACCACACCCTTGAGAACTCGTTTGAGCAAGCGCGAAAGATAGTCTCCCCAGAACTCCACCATCTCACGCACCCAGGTGGGATCATCGAGGAACAACATGCACAACCGCTCAAAACCCAGCCACTCACGCATTTGCCAGAAGGGGCCCGAAAAAGTGAGGATGAGGGGTAGAGTGTGGTCACAATCAATGGGCTTTCTCAGCATCGCCTTCTCTGGCAACCGTTCAGGGGTCTCTGGATTGTACCGTTGTTGCATGGCGATCCAGTCGTTGCGGTCCTCAACCGGGCAACGAATCCACCGCCTTGTCACGAAATCCATCGGGTTGCGGAGATACTCCACCGTGTAATTATTCGAAATCTCGCAGATATTCCCCTTCCAGTCCTGAACAATGTGCGTATCTGACTTCTGTTCAAGAACTTTCTCTTCGAACATGGGAATCATGCGTTCATTTACCGGAAATACCTCTGCTTGTAAGGGCCAATCGAGGGTCCCTCCGATACACCGGTAGGCATATTCCTCCACATTCACCACATCCTCAGGCAGTCCTTGACGATGCCAGTTGCGCAAGGTGGATTCCCGTCCTCCCCCTGGCTGAAGGGGAATACGGTCAGGGGAGCCATAAAGGAGAGTCTGAAGGAATCTTTCGCGGGGAGTCATGGCCTGGTTACACTCTCGTGAAGTTTACCCCTTGAGCAAACTGACTGAGTGGCGGATGAACTCATCACACGCCCATTCCTGCCAAACCGGATCAAGTCCGATCGAGACATTATCATCATAGTATCCCGCGATGAGACCGCCACGTCCGCGCCAGAGCTTGGCCACCATCTCGCGGGCGCTCTCTCGGATTTTCTGTTCATCCCCCGTTGGCAGGACCTTCTGGGTGTCCACGGGTGACCAGTAAGTCACCTTGGCATATTCCTGGTCCGAGGCTAGCACATCGATTCCATGCAGACCTGGCTGATCGAACTGAAAAAGATCCACTCCGGCTTCGATCAGCCCCGGCATGATCGCCTCGATCTGCCCACAGGAGTGCATGAAGACCTTGAGTCCCAGATCATGTGAAAGACGGCATAATTTCTGAAAACGTGGGAAGAACTCCTGCATCCAGAGTCTGGGGCTGACCAGGGTCTGGCTCTGGGTCCCCCAATCCTCGGGAAAGAAAATGGAGTCGACACCCACAGCTGCGTAATTGCGAATCATGTCCACGAGGAGGGCATCGATCCGGTCGTGCAGGGCACTGATCCGTGGACGATCGATGAGGATATCCGCAAGGTAATTGTCGAGCCTGCGTAGTTTTCGCGCAATGTTAAAGGCGAAGCCAGGCAGATGCCCCATCACCCACTTGTCCGGGTTTTCGTTTCTGATCTGAGCTGCCTTCTGGTAGTCCTCTGCCTGGGAAAAATCAGGAAACTCGTACCGTTCCGCATCCTCAAGGTTATCGAGTACCCCCTTGGCAACTTCTCCTTTTGAGGTGGAATCAAGGCGCCGCCAGGTGTTACCCCATTCATCCAGATGCTCCCAGGCACCTCCACCCACCTCAACCCAATCCGTAGCGTATGTTTTCGAGGTATAGGCCACGCTCATCAGGTCCGATCCCCCGAAAGAACGGGCGATCCGTTCTGGCCGATCGTAGGAAAGCGTTCTGGAAACAACCTCACGAGAATTCATCATTCACCATCCGGACCATGGTTTTGTAATTGGTGAGAGTTCTGTCAGTGATCTTTCGTCCATAGGGACCAGCGGTCGGCATCAGGACAAAACCCCGCCCAGGATAACCAGCCACATCCCTGAGGGTCTTGGCCACTACTTTCCTGAACTCATCTGGATCCAAATTCTCGATATCACTGACTTCGATGTTGCCAAAAAGCACCAGGTTCGCGCCATACTCACGGCGAACATCGGCCAGTTCGACATTTCCTTGTGGTGGAGGTTCAATCGGATCGAGCGCAGCAGCACCCATCCCCACGATCATGGGTAATACCTCTCGGATTCGTCCATGACAGTGGATTCTCGCGAATCCGCCCTGACTCTGAATCATCTTCACCATCGGGCTGGTGTAACGGACCACATATTCCTCGAACATCCGGGGGGGGAGGTAGGGGGGGGTGGCATATTCAGGCCCGTAAACCCGCCACAGATGGCCAGGGAACTCACGTGCCACCTGTTCCGTGACGGGATAGAGAATCCGGGCAAATTTCTCCAGAAGACTGTGGAAGAGGTCCTGTTCATTGAAAGCCACAAGCAGATAATCCTGCATGGCGAAAAGCGAAGCCGCCATGCAGATCGGGTCGGCACTATCCACCATCACAATTCCCCGGTCACCAAGGCGCTCATCCTCCTCGACCAGGTTGGCCACGGAGACCTCGGAGGCGAAGACCTCATCAGGCAGCTGGAGATAGGCCTTCAGGTCATCCACATCTTTAAGAAGGTGCTCGATACGCCAGAGCGTGTCTACCTCCGGATCGCGGCGGATCAACTCGGTCAGGATCCGACCACCCACATGGACTTCAGTACGAATGAACCGGCTGCCATCCCGCATGGACTCCTCAACATGGAAAAACTCCCCCCGCGGATTACCGGGTAGAGGAGTATGAACCGGAGACCTCATCCGAATCAGGTCAGTCTGCTCTTCTGCAAGATCAAGGAGTGGCTTCCAGGAGGGATCGTTGTAGATATTGAAAGGATCGGGATCCAGAGGGTCCACTGCCTGTCCCCCGACCTCGTAGAAACAGACCGGGGGACGGTCAACGGGTTCACCGCGCAATGTGGCCATCAGGCGTTCACGCCTGTTCATGGCAGGCTCCTTGGTTCAGATCTCAAATTCCACTGTCACAATCTTCTTCTTTCCAATCTTGAGCGGAAGCTTGGCTCCCGATGGTTTGAGCTTCTCACGGTGCTCCTCGTTCATGTTGGTCAGCCAGGCGCATTTGATCGGCTTACAAACCTTCAATGAGCCGTTTATGGAGCGGTCCGTGGGATTGAACAGGCGGACAATATAAGCTCCTTTACGAACCTCGGCTTGTTTGAAAGCGGTCAGCTGGATGTTATTCCCTTTGACTTCCAGGAAGGAGAGTGACTTGGGCAGAGTCCCCTCATGCGGGCCTGCCTGAACCGGATCGAGTGGAAGATTCAAGTCCTCGGCCTGTTCATATACTCCCTCGGTCCAGTCACCCGTGTGCGGATAAAGGCTGTAAGTCCACTCATGAGGTCCGAAACACTGGGACATTTCCATTTCAGGGTAGGTCTCCCAGCGTCCAAAGACCGGGGAGTTCCGGAAGGTGAAAGCACGTAGGAGGGTGATGGCCAGGGGACGGTCCTCGCGGTCCATGGCCTCATACTCACGCAGTCCGCTATTGTTGATCACCGCGAAACCTTTTTTGCCATCGGACATATCCACAAAACGATGCATGGGGTATTGAGGATTGGGACGGCCATAATAGGCATTACCCTTCTTGACATGGATGTCACGTGGAATGACATCGAAGCAGGCTTCTGAGTCTGTCCGGTCGCACTTCAGGCGGGTCGGAAAGACCACCCGCAGACGGTGATGTTTGCAGGTGTTCTCAAAGGTAGTGGTCACATCCAGGCGCCTCTGGCCCGCCCGCAGGGTAAAACGGCTGGTCACCACCATCAGACGGCGTTCCCTGGTCCGGCGTGTGTTGTTCAGGTCTCCCTCACGGAAATCGAGTCCCGGTTCCTCATCAACACTGACAGGGATCTGAAGGTGGTACTCCACTTTGATCCTCGCCAGGAGCGGTCCAGCCTCCTCCAGGGCAATCGAACAGGGGAAGCCATGCGAGGTAATGATTTCATTCTGGTCCGGTTCCATGTGTATCCAGGAGTGGCCAGTTTCACCGGAGTCTTCCAGGTAATGCAGGCCAGTGTAGGTGTGACCGGTCTCTTTATGGGTCAGATCAAGGGTGCCATCACGGTGGAATTCAGCACGCAGGAATTCATTTTCAAGGACATTGACCTCAGGAGCAAGAGAGCCGGGGATATAGGCGAAACGGTCCTCGCGCACGAGGTGATAGGTGCGGTATCCAAAGGCGGGGATATCCTCCACCTCCACATGGCAGCGTACCCGGTCACAACGCAACTCGATGGAAATATCCTGCAGGTTCCGCATGAGGAGTCCCTGAGGGAAACGCTCTTTCACTTGAAGCGGGGCGACCTTCTTCCCATCGGGGGTGCGAACACTAAAGGCGCTGTAGCCCATCCCCTGGGGCATGTCGATATATGCTGAGATGACTCCGCTGCGTGGGAAGGGGCATGGATTGAAGACGGTCAGAACTGAATCCCTGGGAGAAAGGTCTGAGTTGTCGATGGCGATCTGGACCGCCTGCATGCCACGGCGCGCGAGTCCCTGGCTGATCAGGTCGATCTGATCAAAGCGGAAATGGGAGTCCTTCTCCATCTGGTCGATACCACCGCCAGTGATGGTGTCATGAGGATGGTTTTGAAGGAGTAATCTCCAGGCACGATCGAGGGCGGTCTTGAGGTATTCGCCACCCACCATCGACCCGATGGCGCTCCAGGGTTCAGCCAAACGTTGGAGGTTCACCTCTGCTCGGTGGTTGGCTTTCTTGAGTCGTGGACGTGCGCTGATGACATCTCCGAAGAGGTGGGTCCACTTACCTGTCGAGCCGGGATCGCGGCTCTCGCCGGTAAGGACAGTGGGATTCTTCACCTCCTTGCGCATTGCCTCCATATAGTCCTTGAGGTTGGAGAATTTGAGGGTGTGCTCAGGCATCATCTCCTGGCACATCTTCAACATC
>CAYZUX010000038.1:0-32332 GCA_964481775.1 uncultured bacterium
GATATCAATTCAACATCTTCCAAAGCGAAAACCAGACTTCCTAAGTACAATCCAGAAGATTTGACGGATTTGACCGGCCAACTTCCCTTCTCCTTCCATTCGCCGATGAAACTGTGAGTCATCCAGTTGACCCCCACGTATTTCACGGATCCTATTGAGCACTTTCTCTTTATGGAGAGGGTAGTAGGTTTCGAGCCATGCTGTGAACAAGTCACCCACTGCACGTGGGAGACGTACCACGCAATGCCAAGCGGATTTCGCACCGGCTTCCGCCGCAGCGGCCACAAGGGCTGGGACCTCATGATCTGTCAGTCCCGGAATGACCGGAGCCACCATGACTCCCACCGGGATTCCTGACTGGGTTAGCTTATAGATGGCCTCGAGACGCTTTGCAGGGGAAGAAGTCCTTGGTTCAAGGGTACGTGCAAGCTGAGTATCGAGGGTTGTCATCGAGAGATTAACAGCCACCGCTTTGTAACGAGCCAGGGTGGACAAATAATCAATATCCCGTGTCACTAAGTGATTTTTGGTGACAATGGCCACCGGATTGCGGAACTCGGTAAGAACCTGGAGACATTTCCGGGTGAGGGCGAGCCGTCTTTCGATCGGTTGATAGGGGTCGGTCACTCCACTCATCGCGATGACTTGGGGAACCCACCTGGGCGACTGAAGCTCCTCGCGGAGAAGCATCGGGGCATCTTCCTTCACAAGGATTTTGGTTTCGAAATCCAGGCCTGATGAAAATCCCAGATACTCATGATATGGACGGGCATAGCAATACGTGCAGCCGTGTTCGCATCCCCGGTAGGGATTCAGACCAGCATTGTAGGGGAGGTCCGGACTGTCATTCCAGGAGATAATAGATCGGGAAGAATCCTTGATGAACTGGGTTCGTGGAAGAGGCTCCAGATCTTCGAGATCTTCCTCGACAGGAGCATAAGACTCGGTCCCGAAACGATTGGGGGGATTCACCCATGATCCCCTTCCTTTTACCGGCTTGTTATCCATATTCATTCCAGATCATCCATGCTCTTATTTTCCCAGTAACCACAGCCGGGATCGGCCGTTACCCAATTGGTTGAGACTCGTTTTATGAACGGTATTTTGCACGGCTATGGTGCTCTCTGCAAACATCGCCCAAGTATATGAAGAATCCTCAGGAGGAAAATGTATGAAAAAAGTTTTCGGAGTCCTGTTGCTTTGCGTAGCAGTCGCGGCCCAAGGAGCAAGTTTCAAAAAGGTTGTGGGCCAATCCTTTCCCACCGTAAAAGTAAAAGATGTGCTTTCCGGCGAGGAGATCGATTTGTCCAAAGTCCTGGCCAAGGATGGAGTTAAAGGCGCGGTCGTTTTCTTCACGTCAACCAAGTGCCCCGTGGCCGTTGCTTATGAGGAGAGAATCAACCAACTGGTCACCAAGTATGCCGCATCTGTTCCTTTTCTCGCTCTCAATGCCAACTCCTCTGAAGATGCCGCTTCGCAAACCACCTACGCCAAGGAAAAAGGATTTAAGTTTCATGTAGCCATGGATAAAGGCTCCAAGATCGCCAAGGAGATAGGCGCGAGTTGCACCCCCGAGTTTTACCTGATCGACAAGTCGGGCAAGGTGGTATTCCATGGCCCCCTTGATGACAGCCAGGATACCACCCAAATCACCAAGCATTTCCTGGCAGGCGCGTTGGAGGCTGTTCTAGCTGGCAAAGCCATCGCAGCTGAAGATCAGGAAGTACAAGCCTTCGGGTGCGGGATCAAATTCCCCAAAGAAGACAAAACCGCTAAGGCTGACCATGGCGCTCATGGGGCCAGGGAAAAAGCAGGTGACAAGCACGATCATGGTCATGACCAGAGTCATGATCATTCCAAAGAGAAGTAAGGACTGTCCCTATTCGGTTTAGTCCCGCGCCGGCGGGAACAAGACGGGAAGGGGGTGGCAAAATTGCTACCCCCTTCTTTCATCTCAGATACTCAGATTCATTTGACTCCGCCACATAGAAAGGAAACTCCCCGTCTCCAGATTGAATGGCTCATTCTCAGGGAAGACTTGACTCAGTTGGATTCTCTCCGCACACTGCTCACTAAATCAAAGAGACACCACAGTTGTTGAGGAGGATCCATCCCTGATGTCTTTTCGCTCGAAAATTGAAAAAGTTTCCGGTTTTACCCTTATCGAACTCCTGATCGTCATTGCCATTATCCTCATTCTGATCTCGATAGCACTTCCCAATTTTCTGGAAGCCCAGGTTCGCGCACGGCTGACCAACACACGCGCTTGTCTCCACGCCTATCGAACCGCTAATGAGTCTTACTTCACGGATTTCAACGCCTATGTTCCAGATGTGAATGGAGGCGAAACAGTCAGAGGCCGAAAGGGATACAGCTGGGCAACCTGGTGGTCGGTTAATCGTAAGATGCCCTGCGGTAATGTGGGTGAACTGTGCACTTACGCCATGCTGACCACCCCTATTCCTTACATGAAGAAACTTTGTTATGACCCGTTTCTGAACGAGCAGAAAGACAATCGGGCGGGCGAGCCGATTTCTCTTCCCGAATACACCTCTTATCTGGCGGGCAGTGGCGCAGACCAAACGCCCACACCTCCCAACACCCGCAAATGGTATGCAGAACGATCTGGTCTCAGGTATGTCATCCTGAGCCGTGGTGCCGATTTGGATATGGATGCGGGGAATTATGATATGCTCTGGCTGTATCTGGGGAATCACACCCACCATGTGACCCAGATCCCTGCGATTTACAGTGCCACCAATGGAACCTACTCCAATGGGGACATGGTTGTTTCCAATCGCGGCCACGAGGGACCGTAATTGGAGGTTTCCAGACCACAATCCAACTTGTATTCACCACGTCCAGCCTTGGTTCTTGACAAAGAGACAGCATCGTCTCAATCTGGATAGTAACCGGAATTTCCGGCAACCCAGGTTCAGGAGGTGAGCCTCCATGCCTTCCACACCATTCTGGTCCAAGCGGTTGTGTGGTTTTACCCTGATCGAACTCCTCATAGTCATTGCGATCATCCTGATTCTGATTTCGATCGCCTTACCCAATTTCATGGAAGCACAGGTCCGTGCGAGATTGACCAACACACGAGGTTGTCTCCATGCCTACCGGACCGCGAATGAGGCCTATAACACCGATTTCCGCATGTACATTCCCGATGTGGATGGTGGTGAGACTATTCCTGGATCTCCCAGAACATGGTCCAGCTGGTGGGCACTCAACAGGAAGATGAATTGCAGCAGTGTCGGTGAATTGTGTACCTATGCGATGCTTACCACACCGATCCCTTACATGAAGCAGCTCTGTTATGACCCTTTCCTGGCTGAGAAAGGGGATCGCCGTATCAACAAACCCTACGCCCTTCCTGAATACACCTCATACCTCTCCGGCGGCACTTTGAGAAAACAATGCGCAGAAGCCCATGGTCTTCGTTATGCCATCCTGAGCCGTGGCCCCGACCTCCAAGTCGATGATGGTGGTTTCGAGTCTTTGTGGTGCTACCTGGGGGCGCATACCCACCACATCAACGGGAATCCTCTCATCTACAGCGCCACGAATGGGACTTACTCGAGAGGGGACATGATCGTCTCCAACCGTGGCCACGAAGGCCCCTGAAAAAAATCGCCTCAGGGATTAGTCCCCCAGATGTCCATATCGCGGATGAGTGTCCGGCCCGGCAGCTTCGCCATGTGCACGATAGTCGAGGCCAGATCCGCCGCATGAAGATAGAGTCCCTTGCCATACTCAGGCCCAAGCTCATCCGAAGTATTCACGCTACTCGGATTGAGCACCATCACACGAATGTTGTGTTTACGAACTTCATAGCACAGCGCCTGCGAAAAACCCTGGAGGCCGAACTTGGAGGCATTGTAGGCGGCTGTCCCCGGGTCACCCTTTTTGCCACTCATCGAACTGATCATGAAGATGTCACCACGCTTGCGTTCGATCATGCCGGGCAGGAAAGCCTT
The DNA here is from genome assembly GCA_964481775.1 of uncultured bacterium. Classification (GTDB taxonomy): domain Bacteria; phylum Hinthialibacterota; class Hinthialibacteria; order OLB16; family OLB16; genus OLB16. Next base: position 3,981 of record CAYZUX010000038.1, read on the forward strand.
GGTGAGCAGGAACACGCCGGTCAGGTTGGTCCCGATAACATCATTCCAGTACTCCAGGGTCATGTCGGTCACATGCTTCCCGCCATAGATGCCCGCATTGTTGACCAGCACCTGGGGAACACCCAGCTTCTCGAGCACTGATTGGGCCATGGCCTCAATTGCGGCGGGATCGCGCTGATCACACACAAAGGGATGGCAACGTGCGCCGATGTCCTTCGCCGACACTGAAAGCGAGGCCTCCTCGCGTCCCGTGATCACCACTGTTGCTCCCGCCTCATGAAAAGCACGAGCGATATGCTTGCCGATCCCGCGGCTGGCGCCGGTCACGACCACCAGGGTCTTAGCATCAATCTCCATGATGAGATTTCCTCCTCTCATATTTGTTTGTCTACTTTAGGCGAAAGAACAAAAACCTCCAACCATGTGAATCCATAAAGGACTCCCTTACAGATCGACCCTCACCTGCCATAATCTCTTGTACAGAGGAGATACCAAAACATGGGCAACGCTACATCGTTTTTCTGGGGATTCCTGTTTGGTACAGTCGGGTTGGGTTACTTCATCTATGGCAAGAAACAGGCGAAGATGATCCCCCTGGTGGTGGGCATTGCCCTGATGGTGTTCCCCTATTTCATCACCGATCCCGTTTTCATCCTCATTGTGGGGTGTGTGCTGATGGTGATTCCGTATTATGTGAGGGATTGATAATGAGGCGTAACAGGCATATCTCCATAAGGCTCGATGAGGTTCTTGAATGGAAAGCCTCCATCGCCCGGGAGGTGGCGCACCTGCCCCTGAAAGAAGCGATCCGGGAAATTCATCGCCAAGGAGATGACGCGGTTGTGTCCTTCGGTGTTATCAGGAAAGCCTCGCCACGCAAGGCTTCTCATTTCTCATAAACACTCCTCTCGGAACCAGTGGAAAGCGAGGGGCAATCCTTTCCAAAAATGAGAAACCGTGGATTCCCGCTTTTGCGGGAATAACGGTATAGATAAATTTGCTCATGAATCGCCATTCCCGCGAATGCGGGAAATTACGCCTTCATCGCAATCACGAGTTTTTCAACAAGCTGGTAAGATTTTTATGGGAATCTCCGGGATTCCTGTCAAGGTCCTTTGAATGTTTCAGTGTGGATCATTCTCTCATGCTCTGTATGTATGCAAGCCAGGTCTGCTTGACCTGTTCAGAATCCACCCTGGGGTTGGTTTCGAAAATAATCTGCAGTTCCTCATCGATGCTTTTGGTATATTTTTCGAGCGCGATATGATAGAAGGATGTCCCTATGCGTAACCTGTTGTACACAAGCCCATAACTTCTGCCTCTCAGGTCAGTTAAACCAAATTTAATCTGTAGCATCCATTTCATCATATTGATCTCTCTGGCTTCGGCAAGAATCACAACCTGAATACTTCTTCCTTCAGCTTCAATAGTCACACGACGAATCTCGGTCTCAATCTGGAATCCGGGAAAAATGAGCACGTTTTTCCCCTTCATGTGAGTGCGAAATGAAGCTGGTGTTCCATCAGTGTCTATTTCCGGACCGACTGATAGGAGTGTCGTTTTTTTCAAGCTGGCAGGATACCTGCCATCCAGTGCTGATGTAAAAAGATCAGGATATGTCATGGCACACAACACACCATTTGTGTATTCACTGGCAGTACGACCTGGCAGAGTAGATGAATATGCTGTAAATATATCAACAACACCATCTTCATCCTTACTCGCAACCAGACGCGACCCAGATGGGTTGCCTCCGTTATAGGCAATTCCAAGGAGCTTCGAATAGTGAAATGGGGAATCCAGGTTACAGATCAATTCAGAGAAAGTTCTCATCACCTCCTGGTATCCATAAATGCCATTGACTGGTGGGAGTCTTTTGAAGCTTTGCATGCTGGGAGCTGTTTCAAATGTTTGACGATAGTACCGGCAAAGAACCTCACCATCCTGTGATTGAACAGGTTGAATATTTCCGGGGGGTACAAGGAAAGAATCATATACTCCTATCTTTTCCTGCTCATGATTTGTTGCCGATCGATTTCCTCCGGACACAGCTCTGCCACCCACAAAGACACAAACAAGAAAGAGGATAATCGCTATTCTCATGGAAGAGATTTCCTGATACATATTTCACCTGTCTACTTGGTGGCAATCATCTGAATTTCTCACCTTCCAAAAAGAGAAATCCATGTTTGTATGCTACAATCTCTGGTCTGGTAAGGAAAGGATGAAAGAATCGTGGATCAAACCCGAGAAACTACTTTGTAAGAGACTCGAATGATGATCCGAGAGGACGATGAGTAAAAAGGATGCCTCCATCCGTACGAACAACTGTCCCGGCCTTAGCCCAGAGTCGGTCTCCCGATTGGCAGAATAGTTCACGTAACAGACCTGTGTTCACACAGATATCACCGATGAAGATCGAGGTATGTTTCCCGGTTTCTTTCCTGGCCGCTGAAATTGCATTATCCCGGCTATATCTTCCTATCGGTTCCACCAGTGGATCCATCACAACCAAACGTGGAGAGACCCGGGTTTCCGGATTCAACCCCCACGAGACCCCTGACAGGATTCCCTCCCCTTTTGAACCGATGGGACCATCCAGTACTGCTAGTGCCTTGTTGGAGTGATGTAGCAACAAAAACCTCACCCCTAAATCCCCTCTCCCGGGTGGCGAGGGGACTTGTGGCTCCCCCTTCGCCCCATGGGAGAAGGGGGGTGGGGGGATGAGGTCTGAAACGTTGCACAACCAAATCAACGAAGCACTAGGGAGCGATCGTGATGGTCATCATGGTCATCACCTTGTTTGTTTCCATGGTTCCTCTTGCCGATTGACTCGGCAGATAATTTTCCGCTGACTTATACAGAACCATCCTGACTTTTCCACTGGAAGGTATCTGTTTCTGGATCAGATCAGGTGATTGAGGATACTTGTACCGGCTCTCCAGTTTTCAACGAGTGTTCAATGGCAAGGATGACTCTTACCGCATCGAGTGCCTCATCCCCAGGAGCCAGTGGTGCACGACCAGTTCTGAAGCATTCGACAAAATGTTCGACCTCCGAACGGTAAACGCCACTGGCCTTGTTGTCGATCACGGGAGTGAAGAAGCCATGGGGGTGATCCGCGAAACCCTCCCCTCTGATGAGCAGGCCGGTCTCATCAGCAACCAGGTGAATCTCGCCTTTTGTTCCCACCACTTCCAGTGTCTGGTTGTATTTTCTTGCAGGCCACTCAGAACCACACCAGGAGTTTTCCAGGACGGCGATGACCCCTCCCTCGAAGTGGAGAATCGAGAATGTAGTATCATCCAAAGGGATGCCCATCGATTCCAGATGGCCACGTCTTGAGACGGCATACACTTCGACAACCGGTTTCTGGAGTGTCCAGAGCAGGAAGTCCACATCATGGACCCCGAGGAAAAGGGCGATCGAAACCCTGGGGCCATATCGCTTCGCAAGGCTGACGGTCGTGTTTCGCCGACTGGAGATGTGGATCACTTCTCCGATTCGTTGGTTGATGATGGCATCACGGGCGGAAACGAAGCGGGGATCAAAACGTAGTGTCTGACCAACGAGTAAAACCACGCCTGCTTGCTGGACCTCCCGGAGGATCAGCCTGCCATCCTCCATTGAGGCAGCCAGGGGTTTCTCAATAAAAAGATGCTTTCCCGCATGTGCACCGGCAACTGCTGCATGGGTGTGATCTCCATCTGGTGTCGCGATGATGAGAGCCTCGATCTTTGGTTCAGAATCGAGCATTTCATCCACATACATGTATGAAGGAACCCGGTATTGTGCACCCATCCCGGCGGAAAGCTGTTCATTGCTGTCCACCACCGCCACCAACTCCATCCAGGGTGACTCGGCGACAATGCGGACATACCGTGCCCCCATGTTCCCAAGGCCAATAACACCTATTCGTGCAGGTTCCATAGGAATGTCCTCTTCATCGTTTCTTTTTGTGTCCTGATCACTGTCAACGGGTACTTCTCGCAATCCAATCGTTAACCGATTCAGTCTATTTGTGAGTTCGTCTCTTCGGCTTTTGGCCACCGGTGATAAATTGTTTCGGTCTCCATCAGGCTCTGTCTGGCCTTACGCCACATCTCGATCCATCGGGAGTGATCATTCATGACCCTTTCCGGATTTTCACGATCCCGAACCACAAAAGAAGGGAAGACCGGACGGCCTGTGGGGAGCGCAGGATCCTGGTAACGAAGGTCGATAGACCAGCGCAACCTGCCCGTGGTGTTGGGTGAAGTCCGATGGATCGTGTGATTGTGCATCAGAATCACACCTCCAAAAGGCACTGGGAGTTTTCTCGGTTCGAGATCAGGAAGTAATTTCGGTACAACTCTTGGACCGCCTCCCGCGATCTCGTGGTCCAGCAAGGCACACTTGTGACTGCCGGGAAGAACCTCCAGGGGACCACGTTCCATGCTGACATCCACGAGTGGAATCCAAACAGTGAGCATGAAAGCGCCATCCGCTTCAGGACTCAGAACACCCGCATCCTGATGCCACGGAGTGGACATGCGGTCAGGTGTGGAACTTCTGTCAGGTAGTTTTGGACGGATGTGTTGGACAGGATTGCTTAGGATCCTTGGGCCGACCAGAGCCTCCACCAGATCGAGGAGCTTGGGATTATGAATAAGAGAAAAGATCTCCTTTCCATCATGGAACCAGGCGTCTTCAGACTGGTTTCTGGCAAGTGGCAGTGAAATATCCAATCCATCCAAAAGGTCTGGAACCTGTTCGATCAGGCCCAATGCCCGCAGATCGAAAGGTTCATCCTGATGCAGGTCTTTAATTCTTCCCTCATCCGCCCATCGCTTTGCCCGCTGGTCAATGGCTGCTTCGTATTCACGGATGACCGGATCAAGGTCTTCAGTTCCCAAGGCAGCATTAACGACCAGGACCCCATCTCTCCAGAATGACTTGATCTGCTCTTCGGATAGACTCATTGGCATTTTTGTTGGATCCTCCTCTTGATGTCTCCTGTTTGGCGGGTAGATTCCATTGACCTCCCACGGAAGCTTCTGATTACTGTTCTGGGAGGCAGTAGCTGAGTGAGTATGGAACTCTCTCATTTCCTCTCGGGGATTCCAACTCCCTCCTTGTGTGAGATCGCCTGAGCTTTCCGAATATCTACACCCAATGATTTCGGCTATAATCCGGAATATTCACAGAACATGTCCGGTTGAAGAGAGGAAAGAAATCCGCTAATGGAACGTGGAATCTGTGTTGCTCTGGTAACACCGCTCAATGAAGATGAGTCGATCGATGTCAAAAGTCTGGAAAGTTTACTGGAATGGGGGCTTTCGGAGTGATCAGTGGAATCGGAAGCCTGTTCCCCGGATTATGTGTCCGGACATTTCAGGCAGCCGTTTCTGGTAAACGTGAGGAGGCGGAACGACTCCAGGCAGCGATCGCCTCGACCTACAGTCTTTACGGAGGTAAAGGTTGGCCCTATTGGCCCACAGCTCAAAAATATGCGCTTGTCCGCCGGGGAGTGTTACGAACAAGTTATACATGTGCGCCCTTCATCCAACTCACACAGGAAGAGAAAGCAAAAATCGATACGGAATTCGACCGTCTGGAGGCGGACCTATTCGCTCATGGTTGAGAAGGTCCTGAGATTTCTTTCCAGAATCTGTAAAGCTCCGTGTAGTCTCGTTTTCCCAATCCAGCCGCCACGGCCATCGTGAACACTGATAGGGCGGTGCTTGCGATGGGGCAAGGAACTCCCTCTGATCCCACGATTTGATTCAGATAAAAAAGGTCCTTACGCCCCAGCTCAAGATGGAAATTGATGTTAAAATTATTCTTTAGGATTTTCGGCATCAGGTTTTGGAGGGCTTTGCTGTCTCCACCGCTAATTGAAACCGCATCATAAAATGTCTCCAGGGGTATTCCTGATTTCTCAACAAAGGGAATAATTTCACTGATCGCGGCAAGATTGGAGAGTCCGAGGAAATTATTGATCAGTTTGAGTGTGTGTCCTGAACCTACCGGACCTACATGGATTGCCTTGTTCGAAAATGCCGCAAAGATCGGCTGGAGACGATGAAAAGATTCGTGGGTCCCGCCACAAAGAACTGTGAGCGTTCCTGCTTCAGATTGTGGACGGCTGCCTGTGAGTGGGGCATCCAGAAAGTTGATCCCCATCTCCGCCAGGTGGGTGTGGATGTTCCGTGTCGAGGCAGGATGACTTGTGGACATATCTACTACCATTTGTCCTTTCCGGAGATGCGGCGCAATCCCGGTTTCCCCCATGAGAATCGACTCGACTGCCATGGAATCAGGAACTGTCAGGAACAGGATCTCGCATTCCGACGCAAGACTCGGAATGTCAGCCGCCTCTCGAGCACCCTTGTTTATCAACGATTCAGCCCGGCTACGGTTCCTGCTGGGAGCAAAGGTCACTGGATAACCAGCCTTTCGCAGGTTCAACACGATCCCATATCCCATCGCTCCGATCCCGATGTAGCCAAGTTTGGGTAATGACGTCATGATGGACCTCCCGATTGATTGTGTTTTTGCTCTTCTGCATAGGATAGATCTGAATATGAGAAGAACCGGGTCATGGATAAGTTTCAACTATAGAAGTTACGGTGTTTTCGAACTGATTCAGAGAATGCCAACACATTTTCTGCTTTGCAGTAATAGGGAACACTGTTGGAGTCGGCAATCATATACCCACCCCCCGGAGCGAGTAACTCCATTCTTTCTTTCACGGCGGATTCAACAATCTCTGGAGTTCCATCCGTCAGAACCGGTCCGACATCGATATTGCCCACCAGGCAAAGTCGGCTGCCATACTTCTCCTTCAGATAATGGATGTCCATGGTTCCAGGTTCGAGCGGATGAATCCCATTCATCCCCAAGGTCAGAAGGTCATCGAGGAGCGGTAAGATGTTTCCATCACTGTGGTAGATCCAGGGACAAGGCAGGTTGTCTGCGACCTTTCTCATTGGCTTCTGGAAAACTTCCCGCCAGGATGCCGGTGAGATCAAGGTGTTTTTGGCGTAGGCAATATCATCACATGCCCAGATGAAATCGAAACCCAATCCAGACAGGTTCTGAACAAGGCGCATGGCCCAGTCAGTAAAACCCTCCACGATTTCCATGACCAGATCCCGATCATCGTACAGCATGTACCCAAAGGTGTCATATCCCATGGACAACAGAGTAGGAGAACAGCCCAGTCGCAAGCTGGCAAAGATGGCGAATTCACCAGTGTAGCGTTGTATAAAGCGCTCCGCTTCTGTGTAAGGCCTTGGATCGTCCACATCCGGGAAACAAACTTTATCCCAGGCTGCACGGTTGGTAAGGCAGCCACGCTGGATGTAGTGGCCTTCACGCCCATACTCGGCTTCACAAAACAAAGGAGAAGGGAATTTGATGCCAACCGCGTCCAGCTCTAATCGGCGAGCTGTTTCAGGATGGATCAGGTAATTGATGTGTGAGTACTCGGTGATTTCCCCTGGTTGAAGGATGAGTCCAGGCTCAAGCTTCAAATCCAGACGGTAGTCTTCAAGACGATGACCGGTTATCTGTTCCTGCAACTCCGTGTCGATTGCCGCCAAAACAAATGGAACACGGTCGGGCTGTTTGCACTTTAACGCGGTGAGGACTCGAGTCTTTGAATCCATACGGGGTACCTCTTTCCATGGCAGGATCGCTGTCTCCCAACGAGGTATTCTCCAATAGTTGACTGTTTGTGCAAGGCGGATGTTAGGTTCAAAATCTATTATCCGGTCGCATCTGTTTCCACTTTCCATACATTGTATGTGAACATATGTGGTATGATCTATTTCTTCCAGAGAGATTGTATAAAAAGGGTTTAAGGTGTATATATATTCTTTCTATTTGGGTCTGTTTTCAAGTTATTCCTGGCTTTGTTTTTCGCGAACGTCTAGCTGAAAAGGTTGCGGAAGGAGAATCAGGTTCATGACAGGTCTACTCCGGATTTCATGTTTGGGATGGTTAGGGATGCTTTTACTGTCCGGATTCAGCGCTTCCTCTGGACAAGACGGGATCTGGGGTGAGGCGCTCCCCTTGATCCCATTTGATGAGAAGCCTTTCCATGAGGTCAAAATCCCTGGTTGGCTTTGGGACATTCACTCCTATGCTTACGTTGCCGAACCTGAGGAGGCCGCAGAAGCGGGTGTCCAGATGGTCGAGTTGGGGTTTGCGAATCCGATGTTTGCTTTCTACCCGAGCCAGTTCATGCCGTTGGAGCCGGGCATGTCTCAAACACTTCAGAAAGAGAAAGTTGCACGGATAGACAAGGCAGGGTTGCGAATCATCGCCGCTGTTTCACCCTGTATGAATGGCCCGGCGTGGGCTGCCCATCCAGAATGGCGGTGTGTGGATACCCCCGGAGCGCCAGTTCCCGAGGTCGATCTGAAATCTCGTCCCGAGGGGACTCCGTTGTGTCTGACAGGACCATGGGGAGATTACTTGATCGAAATCCTCACGGAAATTCTTACCCGGTTCCCCGAGGTGGATGGTTTCGGGTTTGATGGCATCCAACACAGGCAGGCCTGTTATTGTCAGGCTTGTGTGGAGGCTTGGCGAAAGGAATCCAAACTCGATCCTCCTGCAGCCGATATGGGGAATCCGGAGTTTCGCCGTTATCAACTCCTACTCGACCGCCGGACCGAGCAGTTTGTCGAAAAGATGCAGGCGCGCATTAAGGGGATCAATCCAGATGTAGCGGTGGTTACTTGGACAACGAACGCCGGACGTTTCGGGCATTTCAAAGATATACCACGGCCCATGTCCTCGAGGATGAACCTGCTTTTCGATGCGCCCGTGCAGGAATACTGGCTCGACGAAACCAATCGTGGCATGACGGTGGTTCCCGCGTTTGCCAGTGCCTATATCTGGGCTGTCGCCAATCACCGCATTGCTTTTAGCGAACCATATCTCATGACCCATGGGAACCCGTATGGCACGGATAGTTTCCCGCCCCATGAACAATTATGCAGAGTCATGCAGATTATTACGCATGGATCATTCGCCAGCCTTGCTCCCGGATGGAACCCTAATATCCGTAAGCCCACCCTGGATGCCTTCCGTGAGATAGGAACTCGATCGAAGTGGCTGACTCAGAAGAAGCCAGAACCATGGGCCGCGCTATTGATGAGCGACCAGACTCGTATCTTTTATGGGCAGACCCCTGATGAGGTGGAAAAGCGTTATTTATCAAATGTCTTCGGAGCATACCGGGTCTTTTTGGAAGAACATCTTCCTGTCACAGTTCTGACCGATTGGCAGATTACACCGGAAAGACTGGCTCCCTACAAGGTTCTGGTACTCCCGAACTCAGCCTGCCTGAGTCAGGATCAATTGGATGCAATCAAGGCTTTTGTCCAGAAGGGCGGAGGTCTGGTTTCCAGTCTGGATACCTCAAGATTCGATGAACTGGGAATACCGAGGAAGGATTTCGGTCTTTCTGATCTCTTTGGCGTCTCGTTCCAGGGTTTCCCTCTCGAAAGTGGGGGAACTCCGGTGGAGATCGATTCCGCTTTTGTCAAGGGAATTGACTCCAGTTACTGGAACAAACGGAAAAACATTTTCGATTTTTTACGGAACACTAATCCTATCTTGAAAAATCCGAAACTGGATCTCTATCTCACCGATGCTCCAGTCACCTTCAAAGGGCAAGCACTCCTGGTCGATCAGAATACAACTGACTCAGAGATAATTGGAACAATTTCTGCACGTCAGGAGGGAGAACGAAAGACTGTGCCAGGCATCATCGCACAGAAGTATGGAGAGGGCCGGGTTGTGTATCTCGCAGCTGGCCTTGATGCAGCCTATTACTTATACCCATATCCTTATCAAAGGTTGGTCCTGGGAGATGTCATCAGGTGGGCTTCTGGTTCAGTTCCTCCGGTTGAAATTGAAGCGCCTATGTGTGTTCAGTCGGCTGTCTATCGAAAAGAGGATCCAGAGGGCAGGCAGATTATTGTTCAGCTATTTAACGGTATTATTTCAAACAGTAACCATGCCCTTCCAGAAGAGGATGTTCCCCTCCGTGAAGAACTGGTTTCTATCAGAGACATTCAGTTGACTTTTCATGACTATCAAATCAATCAGGTTCATCTGGAGCCGGGTGGAATTGATTTACCTGTTGAAGCATCCGGGACGGATGTATCCGTGACAGTACCAGAGTTGACACTCCATGCGATGGTTGTGGCTGAAATAAAATGAGAATTCCGATAGATTCGTTTTAATTGTATCATCATTCCAGTGGTGTGACAGTTCGGGAATCGAGTTTTTGGGTCATTGACATTATGAACGAAAGGTTTATGAAATGAGGAAATCAAGTCATATTCGAGTCGGGTTACTTGGCATCGGGGCAAGTCTTGCTTACTCGGCCCGTGGGATCAGCCTCGCGCAGAAGATGGCTGCAGTTTCTGGACTGCAGCTGGTGGCTGTATGTGATTGTGCCCAGGAAAAGGTTGACCTTGCGGCCAGGGAGTATAAAGTAACAGGCTATACGAACTACGATCAGTTTCTCGAACATGAGATGGATGCAGTTCTCCTTGCCAATTATTTTCATCAACATGCGGATTATGCCGTTAAAGCTCTGAATGCAGGAAAGCATGTCTTATCAGAAACCACCGCATGTTTCACCGGCGCGGAAGCAGTGGCTTTAGTCGAGGCAGTAGAGCGGACTTCAAAAACCTACATGCTGGCTGAGAACTATGCTTATTTCGCGTACAACCAGGAAATGCGTCGATTGTACCAGTCGGGAAAAATGGGGGACCTTCGGTATGGGGAAGGTGAATATGTCCACCCGATGCCATCTTCTTTTTATAACAGCATATCTCCCGGTCCTGATCACTGGAGAAACTGGCTTCCCATGACCTATTACTGCACTCATTCTCTTGCACCTCTTCTCTACATAACTGAATTCAATCCGATCCGAGTCAATGCGCTTATTCATCCCTATGACATTAATGATATGGAGCATTTTGGAAAAACAGCGCGTCGCAACGACCTTGCCTCTGTTATGTTGGTTACATTGGAGAATGGATCGATTGTCAAATTGCTCTGGGGGCAGCTACGGGGACTTGGAGCATGGGTCTCATTACGTTGCACACGTGGTTTGATGGAAAATCTTCGTACGGGTGAGCCACGCATGTTGCGTGTCAAAAGGGAACCCTTCGACCGGCTTAAGGGAGAATCTCTGGAAGAGATATACCTCCCTGAGTTCCCAGCCCCTTTTGATCGATTGGGAATGGATGGATATGAAGGAGCTAACCTGTGTATGTTCCATGATTTTGTAAGGGCTATCAAGACAGAAAAACCGCCGATTTTTGATGTATACCGGTCTGTAGCCATGTCTTTGGTAGGAATTCAAGGATACCGGTCTGCCCTTGCCTCCGGATCACCAATGAAGATTCCAGACCTCAGATCCAAGATAGAACGGGAATCCATGATGAATGATCATTGGTCACCCGATCCTGCGAAACATAAAAAAGGGCAACCTTGGCCAAGTGTACTCGGAAACATAAAACCTTCTGATTCGGCACTTGAAAATGCTCGAACCGACTGGAGCAAACTGAGAAACGATGTATAAACAGAGGGAATTGGTGATTGATCCGAGAGGAGTGTCATCTGATGACAGAGAAAATTGAGAATCCATATATCCAACTCATTATGGATGACAATGGCACCTGTAATGTACGAGTAGACCCGAGTGGGAAAAGGAATTATCAATGGATTGGTATAAATCGTATCCAGCCTCGTGGGATCAATTCACATTCGAAGGCCAGATTTTTACGCGTTGAACCATTCAGGATCCGAGTTGAGGATATCTCCATCAAGATGGAATTTCCAGTACTCAAGGGGACAGACCAGCCCATTTACGAGGGGGTTCCGATTTATGCCTGGCCAGATAAAGCATGGAAGATTCCCCATAAAAACAGATTTTCTCAAACATTCATGGCAACACACACATTTTCACGTGCTGGTGTCTATATCTATGCGGCAGGCTCACCAAAGGAATGCAGATATCGTGTGACATTGCGCAAAGATGGCCCCGATGGAGAAGTTCTTTCATCACGATCCGAACAGGGTGATCAGGCGTTCGGATATCCAACCATCTGGAGCTTCCTTGATACTGAGCCACTTGATCCGGGTATTTACTGTCTTGAGGTATCAGAAACAGAGGGCGACATCCGTTGGTGGAGAACAGTGTCCAGGATCTATCGGGAAGGTTGTGCTTTTATGAATGGGAAGCCGGAAGATCATCTTGATTTCATATTCTTGTATGGTTACAAGGATTCCATCAACATCCCATTGTCATGGGAGATTTCAATTCATGACTCCGAGATCAACCTTTCAATCCTTGATGAACATAATGACTATCCGGAGCAAATCAACCAACACATAGGATTCGAACTCCTGTCTCCATGGTGTCGTGATGGATATGATGTGACTGACATTGAAACTGCCCCGTTTTCTGCATTCCTGACAGATCGCTGGCAGTATGTGCCCATCGAGCAGTTCAAACGTTTTCATGTAGCCTGGCCGGCCTATCAGAATCCAACAAACAGGGCAGCATTTGAAATGACTTCTTGGATTCATGCCGTGGGACGAAATGGAGTTGACTTGACAATTTCTAAATATAGGGACATTGCACCCTGGCCACTGGATGAGGATTTAATGAAATGGTCTTTTCTCGGAAAAACATTGTGTATCAAGATTTCACAAAACGGAAGTAAGTTGCCGCTACAACTCCCATCTTTTGAGAGCACTGAGAATGAATTTATCAAGTTGCAGAATAGTTTCTTCTATGAACGATCGCTTGGCTTGAGTGATGGTGGAGCGGGAGGTGAGTGGATTCGTTGGATAGCTCCACAGAGCTGTTGGATTGGTCCTCCAAGGAGTGAATGTCTTCGTAAACGTCTTCTCGAGCAGACAATTGATGAGGATGGATATGTCTGGGTCATGCGATATGATGGAGGGTACCCGCATGGTCTGCGTTATGGTATGCCTCCCCGTGCCAGACGGCATTATGGCGCTAACCCCGCATTGATTATCGGAACCTATCTTTATTTCTGCTGGACACGCGATAAAGAGTTCCTGGATATAATGATGCCCAGGCTTCGGAGAGCTTACCAATTCATGGTTAAGTCAAATGATATGGTCTGGCAGGATGATCTGTTTGTCATAATTGAGCCTCACCATGATGGCACAGGAATGGGGATGCCCTCCACCGACCTGGATTGTCTTCCATTTGGTTACAAATGTGCTTTGACAAATGCGCATATTTATGAGGCTTTAAAATGTCTAATTGAACTGGAAATACAATGTGAAGAACATTTCAGAGCTGAAGAGGTTAGGAAGTATCATTCTTCGCTCCGTCGTTCTTATAACTGTCATTTTTGGGATGAAATATGTGGCCGATATATTGGTTGTATAGATATACGGGGGGTAAAACATGACTTTGGTTTTGTTCTTTTGAACCTTATCGCCATGCAAGCTGGACTGGCGGATGAAAAACAAGTCAGTCGAATTTACCATTGGATGGAGAATGACCCAACCGCCAATGGAGTTTCTGATACATATTTTTTTCAGATTGCTCCACGTGCAAATACTCAAGATATCCGTAACTGGTGGTATCTGGGAGGAGATAAGGAGTGGCCTGGTGATATTTCATTCGGGCTTGGATTTCAAAATGGAGGTGCTTTCCTTTTTTCATCATATTTTGATTTGCTCACCAGGTTGCGTTTTTTGGGACCTGACAATGCTTTTCTTCGTTACAAGGAGATTCTTAAGCGGTATGCTCTTCCTGACCGACTCTGCGGGGGAAATCCATTATACTTAGGAGAAATTGATGGTTACCAGATTGGCGCTTCGGTTGTCTTCCCCGAGGCGGGGTTGGTTCCCTGTGTAGTTCTTCATGGTTTTTTAGGAGTTAAGGCTGATACCCAAGGTCTTCACATCTGCCCACGATTACCTGGTAATTTACCCGATTTGGGAATAAATGGTATTGTTTTTTGTGGAAATATATTGTCCATAAAGGCCAAAATAATTGAGCATGGTCATGAGGTTTATATTTCCATGATTAAAGAGAATCCAGACCATCCACTCTATTGTGAAGGGAAACTATTGATTAAAAAGAACACCCCATTAATTCGATCGTTGGGTCGAGGAGAATCACTCAGGCTATATGTGACTGAGTAGAGAAACTCATTTTCTAAAAAGTTTAACGAACAGTCTTTCCTCTCCAATTCGAGCCCAGCAATTTTCTACTTCAAGAAAACCAATACCTTTGTCAAGGTTTCTTAAAAGATTTTCGGTAATCTTCTTTGGAATATCCGACTGTTTCATGTGAGATATTACCACCGCATGAACGTCTGACCATAATCCCTTAAGCGCATGAGATCCGAGTTTTTGGATAATCAAGTTGACTTCCCGTCCATTTGTTGGCAATAACTGTGCTGATTTCCAGTCAGTTATTTCTATATGAATCCGAAATAGTTTTTCTTCATTCGAAATCGTTGCTTTAGTTTCAATTCCTGCAATTTCGATTTGACTCATGAAGGTGTCTTCATAATTATCAGCATTCAGTAACTTATTATTCTCATTTTGAATTATAATATCGGCCTTGATTCTTAACTGATCGACTATAGCATTTAAATAAACTGACTCATATTCTGGAATTCGAATTTCGATGGAGTCATTTCTGGAAACAGTGACTTGACCTTTGGGAACAAAGTTTACTTCCAGTGTTGCGGATTGTAAATTTGCGATCTGACAGATCAATTCGCCTTTCTTGATTGAATGATGTGTCGAATTGAGATGATTTCCTGATTTTATTGGAACAAAAAACCATCCATCCGAGGGTGAATGAAAAGATTCACTCTTTAAATCTTTCGGAATTACGGAGAGCATTTCGATTGCACGATTTTTGGATTTACCGGATAACTCTTCGGTGACGACAGAGATCTCGGATAACGCTAGATCCAAATATTCGCGTAATGTCCAATTTATAATAGATGTGGAATCTACTATAATGTCGGCAATTTTATCTCCAAGTTCAATTTTCTTTCCTGACTGGTAAAGGTAATTGAGAACCACAGTTTGTTTCGAAGCAAACACATTTGATAAATGAGGCAGAAAACGGCATTTGGCCGATACCTGGATATCCGTTTTTACAAACCACGTAAACCCAGCTGAAAGGAATATACAACCACAGAAAAGGTACCCCACAATAAGCACAATTTTTGGAGAGCGATTCAAAAGGTTTTGTTTCCAGCTTATATCCTTTGGCATAGTCGTTCCAATTTATTTAAGTGCTCAAGAAATATTAATTATATTTTATTTTTGGGACTTGATCACAATATTTGAAATCAAGTGCATGTGTGTATAAATATTGAAGCATTCCTAATAATAGCCTATCACGCATCGAGAAATATAATTCTTTCCATACTTCCAAGTAAAGTTTTGTTGTGTGTTGATAGAAGAATTGTCGAGTTATGACTGAGTGAGAGAATAGCTGAGAATATTCTTGAAGCTGATTCTGAATCGACCGATGCAAATGGTTCGTCAAGCAGAAGAATCCGTGGTGATCTGATAAGAGCTCGTGCGATAGTGAGTCGTTGTTTCTGACCACCGGAAAGATCTCCCTTTTCAGACATTTGGGTTTCAAGACCTTGGGGCAAAGATTGAATAAACTGGGAACAATCGGATGTGTCCAGTACCTGATTCAAACTATGTGGTGAAGAGTAGGGTATCCCATAATAAAGATTTGAAGCAACACTTCCCGCGAAAAGCCGCGGATTTTGTGGAACAAAACCAAGTTGGCGGCGATAGTGGTCAAGATTAACGTTCCGCAGGTCAATACCATCCACCAGGATGGATCCAGAGAGAGGATCAAAAAAACGGAGAAGAAGTGCTAAGAGAGTAGATTTTCCATATCCTGAGCGTCCAGAGATTCCGATACGAGTTCCAGGATCAATCCGAAAAGATAGATTTTCGATAAGTGGAGTGTCTTCACGGTATCGGAAATAAACATTACGGAACTCAATGAGTCCCTTAATTGGAGAAATACGCACAGGTTTTCTTGGAATCGATATTGCTGGAGTGATTTCAAGAACTTCCATAACTCGTTCTGCTGCCACCATCTCACGGCGCATTCCCTGAAAATAAAGAATCACACTGGATGCGGGAATCAAAATATTTCTGACAAGGATCTCGAGGGCTGTCCATTGACCGAGTGTAATAGCTCCAGTTATATGAAAATATCCCCACAATCCTGATGCAAGAAAGGCAAACGCAGAAGCAAACCCAGCCGGATGTATGTAGGCTTCATTTATCGAACCATACACAAACCATCGAAAGAACGCACGCTGGTAACCACTCAGAGTATTTTTGTAACGATTACGTTCACCGAGTTCCTGAGTATGGGCCTGAACAAGTGTCACTGCGGAAAAGGTTTCTTGTAAGTGTGCTGTGACCCTTTGGCGCTCTTCACGAACCACACGGTCTGCAGCCCTCCAGTATGTTACAACGCGATGAGAAAAATAAAAATAAGGTGGAAGAAAACAGATTAGTACTACGGAGGCTCTCCAATCAAGCAGTGAGGTCATTACAATCGCATTAAGACTTTGGACACAAGTGGATACTGCGGTTGGTATGGTCACTCCCATCACCCGGCCAGTATCCTGGACATCAGTAAAAGAACGAAATACTTTTTCCCCGACTGGATGGGATTTATGATAATTCATTGAAAAGGATAATAAATGGTTGTAAAAGGCTCCGCCGACACGGCAATGAATTTCTCGACTCAAATTAAAACGAATAAAGGATTCAAGAAGATAGTTCAACTCACGCAGAAGTGATGTGAAAAGGACGAGTAGGCAGAATATTAACAACAATGAAAAACTCTTTTCTGGAAATGCTTCGTCATAGATTATAGTAGAATAGAGGGGTAAGAGAGAGTTGATCAATGTTGCCGAGAATGGGGTCACTAGGAGAATCAGAAGATATTGTGACCAGAGTGGCTTGCAGAAAGGGTAGTAAAAACGGAGAAGACGGAACAACTGTAGTAGGCCACCGGAAGCAGGTTGAATCTGCTCAGTTTCACAAGGAACAATGAAAGATGGATTTCTTCGGGGGATATTCATTAAGAAGATACCTCCTGAAGTGTCCAGTAGGAGGCATAAAGTCCCCCTTTTTGGACAAGTTCATCATGCTTGCCGGACTCAACAATCACTCCCTGGTTAAGAACATGAATGCAATCGGCATCTCTGACTGACCTGAGATCATGTGAAATAATAACAGAAGTTCGATCACGTGTTACCTCGTTCAATGTTTCCAAAAGGACCTGTCGTGACTGAGGATCCAGAAGAGATGTAGGTTCATCGAGAAGGATCAGGTGAGGTTCATGCGCCAGACATCTTGCGACCGTTATCTGTTGTCTTTGCCCCAAAGCCAGCTCAGTATCTTTTCCAATCCTCGCGTTAAACCCCTCAGGTATAGAACGAATAATTTCATCCACACGAGCTACATGAGTGGCATGAACAAAAGCTTTTGTGGAAGGTTGATGGAGCCCATAGCAGATGTTATCATAAATTGAGCGGGAAAAAAGGAAGGGCTCCTGAAGGACAAGACCTGTCTGTCTACGAAACGTTTGTAAATCGACCTTTTTCAGGTCAATTCCATCGATAAGGATTTCTCCCTGATCGGGGTCATAAAATCTGAGAATCAAATTGATTATGGTTGTTTTACCAATTCCGGAAGGGCCAACGAATGCAACCTTCTCCCCAGGTTCAATAGAAAATGAAATTCCCTGAAGTACTGGCTTGTCAGGTGTGTATTGAAAATGGACATCACGAAACTCAATTTTACCCTTCAGCGGTTGTAGTCTGATGGCATCAGTAGGGGTTTCGATCTTTTCCTGGAGGTCCAAGAGTTGAAGAATTCTCTCTGCAGGAACCATACGTAGACGCAGGGACTGATAATAGCTGATCAGGATACCGAGAGGAATGATTGCCTGAACAATCAATAGCTTGATCGCACTCCATTCGCCTATGGACATATCTCCCCGAATAACAAGGATACCGGAGTAAATGCTGACGATAAAATCCGCAAGGATAGCTGGCATTCCTGTCGGCCAAACCAAAACGACGACAACTTCATTAAGGAAACCATAAAACATGTTAAGAAAAGTGTAACCGGAAAGAACTCGACGGTATGAAATACTCTCTCTCTTTCGGCAGCCATGAGAATAAACAACGTCAATGCCTGATAATGATTCCTCAAGCCGGGTTGTCAGTCTTTGGCCATGGTTTCTGCGTTTAAGATCCACATTTCGATAAGCATTGAAAATCACCTGAGCGATAATGAAGAACAATGGGGCGCATAATCCTGCTAAAGCCACAGGTCTCCAATTAATAAAACACATGGTCGTGACAGTTACAAGGAATTGTAAAGCATACTGAATCATCATCGGGAGGTGAAATCCAAACATCTCTGCAGTGTCGATAAGGTCAGTATCACAGCGATAGATTTTTTCTCCTATCGGTGTGTTATGATGATAACGCATCGAGAACCGGAGTATCGAATGATAAAGACGGCTTCCAACGGAACCAAGGAATCGGATCCGTAGGTGACTGGATACTACACCTCGAATGAAAACGACCAGGGTTCTTTCCGCAAGAATCGCTCCGACACCAAGAAAAGTGAGAAGAAAGAGAACTGTAAGGTCTTTTAGTGGAAAAGCAACATCAAGCAGGAGTTGAGAGCAAAATGGTAGCACAACAACCAGGAGAGAACCAGCCGTGGGAAGCAAAATGAAAAGAAGAATGAGCTGAGCCTTATAGGGCCAGAGAAAGGGAAAGTAACGGTAAAGGACCAGGCAAAATCTCTGGAAAGTGAGAGGCGGAATTTCCAGATGCCGATGATCTGAATTCACTTGGATTGCTCCAACGTTGATACTGTGTAAACAAGATCATCAAGGAAGACTGTACAGTGCTTGCTGTTAGCCCAAGGAAGATTAAAAACTCCGAATCGATCAAAAAATGCACCCTTTTCTTTATCACCAGGAGCCATAGGTCGGGTGACAGATTGGTTGTTCATCGAGAACATAATTGTCCCTCGACCTTGAGCCCCTGCGGGATTATATTCCATCGTCCATTCATAAGTGGTGCCATCCGGATCAAAAGTAACATAACCACCGTTACGGTCCGAATTTCCCTCTGAGGTGCCATACAGTGGTTGGATAATACGACCTGTGTCAGATAGACTGTCAAAGTAAATACCAACAAAGTTTTTCAAAGGCCAACCACGATCAGTAGAATTGAACCAACCCAAAGCGAAAGTGGAATCAATCGAGAAGTCTGAAGCTGCAAATCTTCCCTGTGCTAGAAGCTTGTATTCGAGTGTCAGAAGACCTACCCGGTCACCATAGTAACCCTGAAAGAGCTTCTCCCATGGATCGACACTGAAGAAGCGCCCGCCAAGCTCTCCCAACCTTCCTCCAGCAAAATTGGTGGGGCTGAAACCATAATCCTGAGTACCGTATTCACTCCGGTCTTCGACAAGATCACAGTTCCCTTTGTTTTCCCACCCAGGATCTCTGGAGAGATCCTGGATTTCACCGTTGATCGAAATGTCATCAAAATAGACTTCCATCTCCTGACCCGGAATCTGGTTGTTAAAGATGCCAAACCGGTCAAAGGACGCACCCTGGTCGCGGTGAGAACCTGATATGGGGAACAAAGTGACGACTCCATCCAGCGTGATGCGGATTTCGGCTGATCCATCCTCGCCTTTGGGATTGTAAGCAAACTCCCATGTATGCTTTGTTCCATCCGGAGCTATGCGGAACATTGCATCCTGGTCCAATTCCTTCACATTCCGTTCCTGCACTTCTCCGGTTGAGTTGATATGTGCTCCTCCAGCGGTCCATTTTTGCGTACCATAACAGACTTCAATACCGGGACGTTTTTCGATCTGTTTCGCCTCGGTGTCAGTATGAGTTTCCAATCGAAAACCAAGAAAGTTGATAGGACGCCATCCCTGCTCTGAATGGTTAAAGAACCCTACAAAAACGCTACTGCCGGTTTGCCAGCCGAAGCCTGTCCTGGCTTCTCTAATCGCGACCTTACCAGATGCGCTGAGGGGATCCTCCAATGAGAAAGGACCCACGATCTTGCCATAGTATGCCGGTGTGATGGAACGCCACACTACACCTCCAATTTCTCCCGGTTCGGAGCCAGCATAGTTGGTTTCCTGGTAACCAAAATTCTGTTGCTTGTAAACCGGGTTCAGCATTATCCGGTTCCGTACCGCATCCCAGCCTGGATCGTTGTCAAAGTTCTCATATTTCAGGATTTCTTGTGTCCAGGCCTTGCTGGTCTGAGAGAGAAGAATCACTATCAAGAGCACCGAGAAACAATTATACAGTTGATTATTCATCATTACCTTGAGTGTTTAAGGCTGCTCAGATCCCATAATTTGATAGTAGGATCCCCACCGCCACCCCCATTTGCAAGGATTCTTCCGTCACGGGAGAAGGCCAATGATTCAATACGTCCGTCATTATCCGTTAGGACTGCCATTGGTTCCCAGGTCTCCACATCCCAGAGAGTAATTGTCTTGTCTTTGTTTCCACTGGCAAGGATTTTTCCATCTGGACGGAAAGCCAATGAATCTCCCTCTAGAGAATGGCCGGTCAATTTTTTCAAGACGCCACCACTGGCAACATCCCAGATGATGACAGGACCATTGGAACTGTTACCGGCAATGAAGGAGCTATCGGGGGAAATCGTAATTGCCTCATACTGATTTTCAGAGCTTTCCAGGGTTATCAATCGTGCTCCTGTTTGTGCATCCCATAAAATTATCTCTTTTCCTGACCCACCGGAAACCAGGAACTTGCCATCGGATGAATATTCCACCGCTTTTACCATTCCGGAGTGTCCTTCCAGTGTTTGCTTAAGTTGGCCCGTAGACACATCCCATATTTTGACCTTACTATCCGCACTCCCGCTGGCGAGTAACTGGCCATCTCGTGAAAAGGCTACGTTACGCAACAGAGAATCGGTGGTGATTGTCTGCTTCATTTCATAAGAGGGAACTCTCCAGAGGATGATCTTGTTATCAGCGCCACAGGAAGCCAATAGATTACCATCGGGAGAGAAGGTAACGCAATAAACATCTCCGGTATGCTCCATGAGGACTTTCTTTGGTTTTCCTTTGTCCACATCCCAAATAATGATACTATCATCCCGGCTGGAGCTCACAAGAGTCTTTCCATCCAAAGAGAATGACAACCACATCACTGATCCATTGTGACGTTCGAGTATTTGATTTTGAAATTGGGGACCCATAGGATTAGTCAGAGTAGCCGGATTCGGAGATTGAGCCATGGTCAGAACAGTATTCTGAAAGAAAAGGATCAAACAAGAGCAAGCGACGACGAGCCATTCATTGGACATTCCTGCCGGAGGTTGTAAATCTGGTTTCAACTGTTTTCTTGTCATACTCATGCTCCTCATAATATTTTATATAATCCATGGACGAGTTTCTGTAACTCGGATTCCTGGTTATACAATACACCCCGGTTCATTCATCATGATCCATCATTAAGAATCTATCAGGCGGTACTGTATCCTTCCTTTATTGTTCTATAAAATTCAGGGTTGTAAATCATTACGAACTGGCACAATTTCTAACGCCTGCAGAAAAGCCTCTCCTTCCTGGGAAGCAAGCCGAATCTCGATAATTCCATTCATCGGGTGAATGTCTGGAATCTCTATATCATGTGCCCGATGAATGCCTCCTGCTCTGACGGCTATATCAAGATTCTGAATCACTGGTTTTCCATTGATTGAGACTGTCATCGGTCTCCGTTTTGGATCGGATAAAGTTCTTCGTTCCGAAAATTTGAGAAGCAAATGATACACTCCAGGAGCCACAGTGGTATTCACCCAGAATTCGGAAGCATGCACTCCAAAACGGTAAAGTTCAGGATCTTGGGTATTCTGGATTTCTTCAGTTACCGGGTGAATCCACCATGCTTCCTTGACTGAATCAGTGTTATCACCAGATCGGACCACGAACTCAGTAGCTGGTAACCATATGTTTTGAGAGGCATCAAGATACGGCTTTCTGGAAGTGTAGCCGAAAATCATTCGTTGGGGATCTCCCGGTCCGGATCCAGAGCCATATTCCGGATCCGCAGTCTCGGATGACCATTGTAGAGAGTCGATGAAAATCCTGTTTCCATGTGAAAGGGGATTCTTGTCACCCTGGACAATCACCTTGAGTTCATGCGTTGCCATTGGGAGGCCACTACGATAATACAAAACCTGTTGATTCCTCGGTTGTGATGGTACCCAGCAGTCGATTGGGACCAATTGCTTTTCTCCATCCAGAAAAACATCAGCCAGCCCCCCAGTTGGATCTGCATGGCCAATCAACCGTACCTGATTTCCAAAGAATTCAAAGGAAACACTGGCTCCCTTGCTCTCAGAAACATGGCAGGATGCTTTCCAATCATCGGTGCAGGATTGAATTCCCCAGCTTCCCGTGTATGTCATGTCTACATCATCCACCGCAGATTGGGGATCATCTCCCATGACAATCATCGTGCGACAACCATCATGACGAATCTTCACGATCCAATCACCACTTGGCAGGCTTTCAGTGGAAAAACCATTTGATACGAGTTCAGAAAGCTGCATCAAGGGTTTTCCATCAGCCAGAACCTGGTCAGGACAGTATGCCAGCCGGAGGACATCCACACTTTTGATTGGTGCATCAAAAACGGAGTACTGAATAAGACCTGGGCCATACTTGATGTCAGTCACCAGGCTGGAGCTCCTCAATAGATGATTCTCACGAGCAGGTCCAAACAATTCCGGTAACCAGGCCATAATCTCCAGACCACATAGGATGGGTCCAAAGCCGATCAACTCAGACCATTCTCTCGCAGTGATCTGTCCACCATCAATATTATCTTCAACCATTCCGGTTTCGTGGAAATGGTAGAAGCTCAGTATGGTCATGCGGCGGACGATCTCACGAGCCCAGTTGCTGTTGGCTTCATCGGCGTAACGTGCCCAGAAGCGTCCCAGAAACACAGGACAGATATCCAGCGATCGACCACAACAGGAGCTTCCCTCGGGAAGTGCCCAGGCACCACTATAGACATCACCATTCGACTCGGGACTGACACAGGCGTGATTCATGTAGAGGCTCAGGATATTACGGACATCATTTTTCCACTCCGGAAAGGAATTCGGGTGATCCATCAGGTATTGGGCCACCCAACCGGTTGGAAGAATCCCCTGGACAGGATGTTCCCAGTCCCAGTAATGCCTTCCCCAGGTATCATTGACCGTCCAGACCGGCAGGAGTTGATCGCGCAGATAGGACAGGCCTGCATCGCGAGCTTGAAGGATAGATTGATCCTGACCGGTGTATTCCAGCCTGATCAGTTCATCCAGAAAAATCAAAATGTTAGCGACCCCGCCCGTCAACAGGTTGCCTGTTTCATTCTTTCCCCATGAGGATTCCCCCCCTTCGGCATAACGATTCCATGGTCTGGAGCCAGGCTGCAAGTGACATTTGGCTGCAAACACATCACCAATATGCTGTGCAGCCGTGAGATAACGTTGCTCACCGGTCATTTCATACACACGCAGCAGACCAAGCCCGATTCCAGCAGCCAGATCGAGTTGAATCCACGCACCAGGGGCTGAAGCCCCATAAGGTTTTCCCCCAAGAGGTACACTGATCGGAAAGCGCGGCCAGGGATGATCTTCCGGAGTAAAATAATAATCGAGTAGAAAATCCGCCGCTATTTTTAATGAACCCAGCAGGGTTGGATCACCTGTGTAGCGATAATATCTCGGAATTGCTTCTGTAATATACTTGAAGCGTTGTCCCAGGTTCCCATTCATATTGTCAGTTGCGGGAAGCACGCTGATCGTTCCATTGGGATCAAGATCAACCCGCGCATTGAAAACCCAGTGAGGTCCGGCCATCACACAATCTGGTGGAGACACCCAGGGATATCTCTTTAGAAACTCAGCTGCAACACGCACACGATGATCGACCAATCCATTCTGACCCTGATACCAGGGGGCGATCACGCCATGCTGATCCTCTACTGCTTCATGTGCGTAATACTTCTCCTGTGTTGTAGCTGCCAATACAGGGAACTGCGAAAACGCTATTAAACACAAAGCCAGTAAGAGTAATCTTGGGGAAAGGTGAATTTTTTTAGGGTCTGAGGCGATATAAATCATAACATCCTCGAGATTATTGAAGCGACCAATCGGGCGAATCGAGTATATCACGGGTCTCCGGATTTTTTCCTAGTATTTCAAGGCCTTTATCTGCCTCATGGTAAGGATCTTTCTGGATTTACGAAAGCAGCTCGATCCTGGTCAGTATTCACGTCCCCCCTTAGGGTAAGGTATGTACTTGATGGTTTCTTCATGAAAGACCGGCTGGAAATTTTCTGGACGGCGAGCGGTATAGTGAAGGTCATCGAGGTAAACCTCGACATATTTGCCACCGCTGCGTACAGTCACCAGACCGAAATGACTGAATACTGCTCCATCCTTGCGCTGCTCCTGTTTCAGGTCATGTGAAAACTGGTCATTTCCAAGCAAGATGGTGATGCGTCCAGCTTCCCCCGAACTCGGATCATACTTGCAGCAGAAAGTGGCCGGCTCAGCCTTGGGAAGATAAACAGGTCCGGTCGAGTGGGATGCGTTCTTGTGCATCGTCGAAACCAAGCTACTGAAATAGTATCCGATACGTGTGGGTCCATCGATCACGATCCCCATCTGGTTACGCAGGGGTGATCCTCCCTTCGGATCAGAGATTGTTTCTTTTACTGCGTTTGGATCGAAGTAACCGAAAAACATACCAGCGTCAGTGGTTCCATTGACGAAACAGATCTTCCCGCTGAACGTAACTGGATCATCAAGTGTCAATCCGCCAACAGAGTCCCCAAAATATCCCGCGTTTGGATCATTGGGTTCCAGCCGATAAAACTGACCTCCGATCTCTCCAATCCCGCCTCCAGCCCAACTGGTTTCGCTGTATCCGAAATCTGTTCGCTGAAAATCACGTTCCACAAAAGTGGCCCGGTTATACAAACCTTTCCAATTGGGATCATGGCCAAGATCGATCTTCTGGTTGTTGACTGTCAGGTCCCCCACGTAAAACTCAATGGGACGGTGGTAAGTTTGCATGTTAAAGAGACCGAAACGATCCATCTCTGTTGGTTGCAAAATCTGTTTCTCTGTTAGAAAGAACCTGTAAGGCTGCTGGTTGTCAACTTTTACTGTTATCGCACCCTTGATCCCCTCGTATGTCTCATTGAGGTGCCAGAAAATTCCCCAGCCTCGACGGATGTTTGATATCAGTCCTTGAGCCAGGGCATCGCTGAGAGCTTCTTGAAGTTGCTCAGGGGTAATCCCTGGTTCATCTTTCCGGGCAAACGGGAGGATATCCTCTACCGTTCTTCGATCACCCGTCAACCAATTTCTCATTTGTGGCTTGGGCCATTGGGCGGGTATGGTGGCATGAGGATCATAATCCAGGCTCCACCGGTGAACTGAACCATTGCCGGGAAAGCTGATATCTGTTTCAAAGCCAGCAGCTCCCCATTCACCACTCATGCAATCCACAATAATCCAGGCTTTCCCCTTCCCATCGTTGAGAATACGGAGTGCCAGTGAAGACCATGGACGCCACTCCTGGCGCTGGTGATTGAAAAAACCGAGATAACCAACCCCTCCTGTTTCAGAAGTCATCACCGCAATGGTACCCGATGCTGACATCGGGTCCATCAACGAAAGTGGCTTGCCAAATGGAAGGCCATAGTGCGCGGGGGTAGTTGATTGCCACATTTTTCCGCCGATTTCACCCGCCCGAGGGCCCGTATGTGTGGTTGGACTCCAACCGAAGTCCTGAGTGACAGTTGGGCATTCGGTACACTCGACACGGTTGCTGTAGGCTTCCCAACCTGGGTTCTCATCGAAGTTCTGAGAAATTTGCTGCAATGGATTCTGGGCAATGACCAGGGTGGTCTGAAACAGGAAAACCCACATCAGGGTGAGAAACCGCCACATTTCATATCCCCTTTCGAACAGGAGCGATAAAAAGGACGAATCAAAGACAGGCTACCCTATCGGATTCGACTCCCTCTCGGAAGACCTCATCTCCAGATTTTCTCACCTTTCTGGCAACAGGGCTGCTCCCGAGGGGATTGGACAGGTTGGCGGGGATTGTGGTTCCGGGTTAGCTGAAGCTTTCGTATTCTTCTTGACATGCACTTGTGGACCATGGTCAGAGTGCTATCTTATCGTAAAGTATTTCTTCAAAGGTTGATTCCTGTTCACTTTGTCGCTCCGCCCAAACTAACGACTTGGATTCGTTGTCACTAAAACTAGGGATGCCAGGAGGTGAAGGTGATGAGGATTCGACTTAACTTTTTTTTTCTTTTCCTTTCCGGGGTGGCCTTTGCGGTTTGTGGAATATGCCATTCGGCGACAAATCTGGTCCTCAATCCGGTTCTTGTGCAGGTGGGCGGGAAATGGATTGCCGTAGTCAACGTGGATGTTCAAGTCGCTTCCGGCTCGCGGTCACGATTGGATTTTGTCCTCGACTACGCCAGGGATGGGATGATTAATGGAGAGGATTTCCCTCTGTTCTCCTTCCTGGTGACCGAAGGTCAGAGATTCAAGATCTCAGGGGTAGCCTACCCCAATATCCCCGGTGATCTGGATGATTCCCAGAATAGTCACTTGTCCGTTTCTGTCCCCATTGACCTGGATGTGGAGTATCTCGTCCCATTGATCGTGCAGGTGGATGATGGCTTTGGCCCGGTACGAGCTCCACTGGGTTTGTTGCCGGCACAAACCGGTTACGAGATAGCCGGGAAAGTCTACCGGGATCTCAATCCCGGCCTTGGTACCCCCGCGCTCGTGTTTATTGAGTCCACGATTGGGAATGTGGAGCATCAAATGGTGGTTGCGACCGATTCAGCGGGAAACTACTCCACACGGGTACCGTGGGAGGGTTCCTATACCGTGTATGCTTTGAATCCACGCATGGTAGCCGTTGCCAGTACTGGAGGCGGGGCCCAGATTCAACGAGGGGAGGGCCTACCCATTGCCCCGGTCAACTTGAATCTGACATCCATCGGATTACGAAAGATTCGAGGAAAGGTAAATGGGCCTCAGCAGGAAGGGATACCATTCACCCTGGTTTATGCGACTGCGGGGGATCCCGATGATGAAGAGGGACCAACAGCCGCCTCTTTTACAATTGCGGATTTGAATGGGAACTATGAATTGCCGGTTGTGAATGGGAGCTGGTTTTTACAGGCACTCAATCTGCACACACGTGGTTATGTGGAAGATGATGAGGGTATCGGTCTTGAGAACGTCTCCGTGGCCGGTTGGGATGTGGTTGGGGAGGATCTTGTGGCTCTCCATCCAATCAAATCCCTGGTGACAGGCCGTTTACTTCGGGGAGACACGATTCCGCCCCAGGGAATTCCGGGAGTGGCCACGAATGTCCACCAGGCGCCTGGTGGAGGAGACATCAGGTGGTTTGATAGAAAAGGATCTGACACTGGGGGGCGTTTTGTGCTGGGGGCTTTTGAAGGGCAATGGTTCTTTCACATTTCATCGGAAAGCCTTCCCAAGGAAGCGAACCTCATCTGTCCCTCTGGCTGGCCTGTGACCATCCCCCTCAATGGAGTTCTCGATCTGGGAGACATCATCCTGTATCCCACCTGTGACAGAGTTCAGCATTTCTTTTTCAATAGTGGTGAGTTCCTGAGGGCCACGGGGGAAAGCATCTCTCCCCAAGATCTGCTAGGTACTACACAACATTGGAGATGGTTGAAGGGAACCAAAATGACAAGGCCTGATTTCCTGGCTATGATTAGGGGTGATTAGTGAGGATTCGCGCCGAAAAAAAGGCTTTGTGCCTTCGTGTATTCAACTTGGCCCATGACCGGTTCCTTGGAAGTTGAAAGTTCCTATCGTTTTATCACCATCCAGAACGGTGCTGATGATTATGGGACTCCAGTTTACACATGGGATTTCAGCAACAACCCCTTCATCACTCCGACCATGACTCCCAACGGCACCCCACCGCCGTCAACCCCGGTGGAGCCGGCGTATTGGTGGCATTACCGAAACTACCGGTCACTCGGTCCGGGATACGCGCCTGAAGCGACCTACATCGCCCGTGTGACGCCGATGGGGACGCCGACTCCGAATCAGTATGCGATGAATTTTACAGGGGGAGGACAGTGCGGGGCGTGTAATTACAGTAAGGTTTGT
>CAYZUX010000039.1:0-32224 GCA_964481775.1 uncultured bacterium
ATAAGATGAGACAGGTGGCCTATGAGGGGCACCCGGTGTTTGTGGTCCTGCAAGGATTTGCCTGGGAAGGTTTGCGAAAGAAGGAGGAAAGAGATCCCAACCTCATCCTGTATCCTTCCTATAAGCAACTCCGTTTCATGGCCTTCCAGGCCATCATCCATGGTGTGAACGGCCTGACAGTCTGGGGACTCAATTATGCCGAAGATGAGGAGTACCTCTCCAGCCTTTCGACAGTGCTGCATGAGGTCCGTGACTGTGAAAGTGAGATTCTTGGCGGACGTATTCAGGACGCTCCGGCGATCCGTTACAAGGAACTGGGTTACTCCATCGATAAAGGGATCGAATGTCTGATCACCGAAACCCCCCAGGCTGTTACCCTGTTTACCGCCAATGCCTCGATCGATCCGGCTCATGTCCGGTTCTCCTCGCTCCCCGGTGTTTTCGATGGTGCACAGACCCTGGAAGTGGTGGGCGAGAATCGTTCCGTTGAGATCACATCAGGCACTTTTGAAGAGAGCTATGAGGGCCTGGGGGTGCACATCTACCGTTATGTGAAATGACCTTGCGATTTCCTGCCAGGGTCCTGTCATGGTGGCCATTCTATTTTAGGAGGTCCAGGTTGATGGTCAGAAACTGTTTTTTACTTTTCCTTATTGTCTCCTCGATCTTTTGCTCACTTCCCTGTCTGAGCTTTCCGGAGAAGCTTGAAGCGGCGGTTTCCATCTCTCTCCCTGTGAAAGTAGGAGGCACCTGTGTGGTTTACCCGAGCCTGAATAGCCCAGAGGGGCTTGTTGTCCCATTGGAGAAAGGGAGCATCACCTTTCTGACGGGGAAGGGAGAGAGTCTTTGGACGACGAAAATCGGGCGTGTAGTCGGTGGACCGTTGGCTGCTGGGGACCTGGATGGAGATGGAGTTGCTGAGATTGCCGCGATTGCTGGCTCCACAGACGTGTGTGCTCTGAGTTCAAAAGGGAAAATTCTCTGGCGTTATCCATTGACAGGTGAGGTGGGGGCATGGAAAGGCCCAACCATCGCCGATCTCGATGGCGACAAAGCCGCTGAGTTGATCATCAGCGATGACGCGGGTTGGATGACCTGTCTGTCGGGTAAAGGTGTCCTGCGGTGGCGGATCCGTTCCGATCCCTATCGTGGTGGACAATGCTCGATTGGCGATGTGGATGGAGATGGCAAACCGGAGATTGTCTATGGGACTGAGGCGGGACGAATCATCTGCCTCGATTCAACCGGCTCGATTAAGTGGATCCACAAAGGCAAGTCGACCGACAAATATGGGCGGAGCTATATTGCCTTGGCTGACCTGGATGGAGATGGTCTTTCCGAGGCGCTTTACTCGACCAGCTTCAATGCCGCCGACTCGCGTGTGTATGCCCTTCATGCATCCGATGGAACCCCCTTCTGGGATGTCAAAACCATCCTGCATGGATATGGCTCCTGTTCGGTAGGGGATTTGAATGGGGATGGGAAGCTCGAGGCGGTCTATGGAGAGCGGGCCAACACCCTCTATGCCATCAGCGGCGATGGGAAAGAACTCTGGCGCAGTACGACTGGTGGACGTGGATACATGTTTCCGCAGAACATCGCCGATGTGGATGGCGATGGAAATGTCGAAATTCTTGCCGTGTGCCGTGGTTCGAATACTCAAGGCAAGGCCTTCTTCATCGTGGAGGGGAAGACCGGAAAAATTCTCGCGGAATACCCTCTTGCCAATAGCCAAAGCTACTCGCCCACCATCTGTGACATCGATCAGGATGGGAACTTGGAGATGATCCAGGCCCTGGCGGGTGGCGCGACCGTGGACCTCTACCGTTTGGGAGCCAAGTCGGATGCTCCGGCACCCTGGCCAGCGAAACGTTTAGACTCAGGTAGAACCGGGTATTTGCCATCCAAGACCAAACCGAAACGGCAGACACAACTGGAAAAACCCTCCCAGGCGCTCCATCTGAGTCAGAATGGACCGGTTCTGCCCGGTGAAAATTGGTTCATGCTCGATCCCAAACCGGAACCTCAGCCAAATAACATCTGGGAGATTTCTGTTTCCGATTTCCAGGGAGAGGTCCAAAGGCGGCTCCTCAAGGAAACCGATCCCGCCTTCCTCCGTTTCGATTGTACCCGTCCCGGCGCGTATGAGATTACGATAACCCAGTGGGATGAGTCCTTGAGCCCTGCCAAACCATTGGCACAGGGAAGTCTCAAGGTCAACTACGAAGGCACAGCCAGTCTGGTGGATTGGCTCGAACAGG
The DNA here is from genome assembly GCA_964481775.1 of uncultured bacterium. Classification (GTDB taxonomy): domain Bacteria; phylum Hinthialibacterota; class Hinthialibacteria; order OLB16; family OLB16; genus OLB16. The sequence goes on from CAYZUX010000039.1 coordinate 2,262, forward strand.
CGAAAGCGAAGGTACTCGATGTGGCCATCCAGGTCGAGGAAAGCCGCCCGGCTGCCAGCCGTCTTCTGGCTGAGAAGACAGCCCTCCTTGATGGACAGCTGGCTCGTATCGGACGGATGGCTGGGAAGGCCGAGTCCCTTGCTTTTCCTGTCCGCGATGCCCTGGTCAGGGAGGTCCACGCTTTCCACGAAGTAGTTGACTCGGTCCTCAACCTCAGCGCGATCATACCGGCCTCGCCCAGGGCCAGTTTCTCTATCACCGACGACCGGAACCCTTGGGACAATGTTTTCGAGGCAGCTCCGGACCTCAAGGTCTGGACCTGTCAGGGAGAGGTCGAACACCTCGCTCTCGCTGTCACCAACCTGCGTCCCGAACCGGCAGACATCCAGTTCCGTCCCCCGCTGCATGGTCCGCTCACTCTCCGGGAGGTAATCCCAGTTCCACAGAAAGTCGGACCACCGGTACCGGATGCGCTTGGCCTGACCGGTCAGTCGCATTCGCTGCACTTCGCGCCCGGTGAGACACGGTCTCTGTGGGTCGAGATATCCGCGAAGAGCCTGACACCAGGACAACATGAGATCCCTCTTGAAATTCTTCCCATCGGTGTGGAAACCGAGAGGACCACGGTGAACATTTCCGTGGAGGTGGTTCCAGTCAACCTGTTGGATGCTCCCGAGTTTGCGATCTGCAACTGGGCCAATCCCTTTTCAATTCAGCAGCTGACTGATGATCCCCATGTGGTCAAACAGGCTCTGGAGCAGGGGATGACCGTGTGGGTAGCGAATGGACCAGGCCGAAGCTGTGATCAGGATGGGAATCTGGTGGGCAAAGCGGATTGGTCTGCGCTTGACCAACAGCTCGACCTCCTCGACCCGGCCAAGGCAATTCTGCTCATGAGTGGACCGGGTGTGGGAACACCACCTGAAGTGGGTTCCTCCGGGCCGGTCTGGAAGAAGGGCCTTCAAGATGCCATGCGGGAACTGGCCACTCATCTCGCGGAGAAAGGCTGGCCGCTCTCGCGCTGGGCTTACTATCCCTATGATGAACCTGGCCTCTTTGCCAGTGTGGAGGACTTTGCGCGGATTGTAACCGCCGCCAAGGAGGTCTGCCCTGAAATCCAGATTTACGCCAATCCCGCGGGGGGAGTCAGCCGCGAGAACTTCGGAGACCTGGTGGATGATGTGGATATCTGGGCGCCGGAACTGGCCCTGATGCGCCGTCAGCCCGAACTGGTGGATTTCTTCCAGGAGACCAGGGATTGGCTCTGGAGTTATGAGGCGCCGGGTGATGTTAAAACGCTTCTCCCTCTGGGCTATTACCGTGCGCAGTGCCTGACCTCTCTTTCAATGGGACTGGTGGGCACCGGTCACTGGGTTTTTCATTCCCCCAACAAGGGGGATGACCTGTGGACGGCTTTTCAGTCGTCGGGTTATGGGGACATGTATTACGATGGCTCCAAATTCGTCCCCAGCCGGCGTTGGTTCGCTTTCATGGATGGGGCCGAGGATGCACGCTTCCTGTTGCTTCTCAAAGCCACCTCCGAGGAAGCCAAGCGGCGTGGTATGAATCCCCCCGAGCTGACCGAGGTGGACAGTCTCTTCAAGGAGAAACTGAAACATCTCATCCGGATGCAATGGGAGCAGGATGATATCGCACGCAATCTGATCGATTACGAGCTGGATCTCTCAGAACTGAAAAACCTGCGTCAGGAAACTGCCAGGCTGACCATAGCCCTGCGGGCCAGAATCATGGAGGGTAAGGACTGATCTCCTTTTGAAAGGGGGTGGTCCGCCACCCCCTTTCCATTGACAGGGAAAGACCTGTCCGGGACAATTCCACTTGATGATGTCTAGTGTGGCGCTTTTTACAGCTGTATCGTGGCTGTGTTTCTCTTTCCATGTCATGGTTGCCCATCCATTGGTGGACTCCTGGCACCATCTGTCTCCAGGGCATGACTTGTCAGGAATGACTCATGCCCATTGCGAGCAGGAGGAAGCTCATCACGGTTGCTCATGTGCCCATGGGGAGCCTCAAGACTCTCACACCTCACACTGCCATGCCTTCCATCCGGATGCCGCAAAAGCTCAATACAAAACAAAACACATCGCTCCTCCCGTATTTTCTCTTGTGGACCTCCCGGACTTGCATCAGATGTTCCAACCGAATGGAACCTGCGGGTTTCAGGCAACCAATCCGAAGGCTCCGCCTGAACAACTTTTTATCACCCACAAATCTTTTCTGATCTGATCCTCCAGAAGTCCTCAGATCCCCCCGAAGCTCCACATCCGGAGTGCCTTGCGCTCGGGGTGTCACTGGTTCATTCCACTGACCACTTGGGTAGGGATCCATACCAGGCGAAAACTGCCATGGAGTCGTTTCAGGTCTCGAGAAAAGGAGTTGATCCATGCGATCACTATCAATCATACCTCTTCTCCGGAAAAGGATTGCGATGAGCCTGTTGGCTACAGTGATACTTCTGGGGGGAGGTCCCTTCTTTTTTTCAGGTTTTGCCGAGTTGCGAGCAAGTTCCGAAGAAATCGTGGTTGCACAGGCAGGGCCCTCAACAGACTCTTTCTCGGATCGAGATACCGTGAATCATTCCGCCGCCGAAGAAGGCCATGTCCACGGTGAAGATGAGGCCGACCATGGGGAGGAAGGCCACGTCCATAGCGAAGATGAGGCTACCCATGGCGAGGAAGGCCATGTCCATATCGAAGATGAGGCTACCCATGGCGAGGAAGGTCATGTCCACAGTGAGGATGAGGCCCATACCCACTCTGAAACGGAAGGGGAATCGGGAGTGGTTGAGGTTCCCCAGGATTTACGTGAACCACTCGGAATCATTGTGGAACCGGTTCAGAAGGGGAATCTCGCGTTAACACTGGATCTGTATGGTTGGGTACGTCCTCGCCCCAGTGATGTCACCGAGCTGCGTGCCCCCGTTCCGGCACTGGTCAGCGAGATTCATGTTCATCAGGGGCAGATGGTTGAAGTGGGACAACCTCTCGTCACTCTCGTGGTCCCCTCAGCATTGGACTGGCAGAAGACCATCCTGGCCGCTTACAACGAGAAGTCCCAGCTGGCCGCGTCGCATGACCTGCTCCTGGCGGAAGGCGAGTCGAAAGTTGTCCAGCTGCTGGGTGAGATCCGTGTCGCCGCCGCAGAGAGGGAAAGACTAAGTGATGAGCTCTCTTTGCTCGAACAGGCCGGAAGCGAAGCAATTGCCCGGCGTGATGTCAATGTCAAACGGGGGGAGCTCAAATCAGCAGTGGCCCTGTTGGAGGCCAAGAGGGCTCTGTCGCTGGCTTATGGTCTCGATCCGGAATTCACCACGAGAATCGAGGCGGGTGAGATTGGTATCCAGGTTCCTCAGGGAGCGCTTCCGCCCGAGATTCGGCGCCAGCTGCGTGAGAACGAGTATAAAGGGGTGGTTGCCAGCAATGATGCCCAAGCGGCCGCACAGAATCTTACCTCCCTCGGTTTCAACCATGGAATTGTGACGGAACTTTCACAAGGGAATCTCTCCAAGCTGACTGATCGGCTTGTGCTGTCCGCGGATCGTCCCGGTCTGGTGTCGGAGGTCCGGGTAACCCGTCAATCAAGTCTGAATGCCGCGGAAACGATTCTTAGGATCATTGATTATCGAATGGTGTATGTGGATGCGGAGGTATCAGAACCTGATATCTCAAGAGTCCTTGCGCGCGGCAGTGATCAGATGCCCATCCATTTCACTGGTCTTGCAGATCAGGTGGTTGAGGGACGCGTAGCCTTCTTCGATACCACGATCCATCCTGATGTCCGCAAGGCCCATCTGGTTCTTGAGGTCAGGAACCTGGAGGGGTTGCCATTACGGGAACACATGGCCGCGAGTGTGAGCGTCCCTATGGAGGTCCGTGAAGATATTCTTTCAGTCCCCAAGTCCAGTCTTGTGACCGACTCCTTTCAGAAGGTGGTCTTCGTGGAGGAAGGGGGCCATTTCCACAGGACTCCCGTCAAGACCGGGATTGAGAACCTGACTTCAGTGGAAATCCTGGAAGGTCTGAGTGTGGGAGACCAGGTCGTTGTTTCGGGAGCGCGTGTTCTCCTGCTGGCTCTCAGCGCCCCTCAGGGTGGCGATGCTCATGCCGGTCACAGCCACTAAAAGGAAAAGGACACCAGAATGCTCAAACACTTGGTTGCAGTAGCGCTTCAATTCCGCCTTTATGTGGTGATCGGTGCGATTGTGATCTCCGGTTATGGTGCTCTGACCGCTACCCGTCTTCCCGTGGATGTCTTTCCAGACATGAACCGTCCAACCGTGACCATCCTGACCGAGGGTCATGGTTTCGCACCTGAGGAAATCGAGAAACTGATCACCTTTCATATTGAGTCCACCATGAATGGGGCCCCAGGTGCGGTGCGCGTCCGTTCGATTTCAACAGTCGGGCTCTCGATGGTCATGGTCGAATTTGACTGGGATCGAGACATTTATCTTTGCCGCCAGATCGTCCAGGAACGTCTCCAGATGGCCCAGGAGAAGCTGCCGGATGGGATCACCCCGACACTGGCCCCGGCCTCTTCAGTCACCGGGGAGGTGATGCGGATGGCGCTGACTACGGATGGGACCACCTCCATGCGGGATCTCAGGTCTATCGCGGATTGGGACATCCGTCCCCGCCTTCTCACCGTCCAGGGAGTGGCCCAGGTTTTTACGATTGGTGGTGAGGCGCGCGAGTACCAGATCCTGGTCGATCCCACCGCCATGGCCAAGTATGGCGTACCCATCAATGACCTGCTCGAAATCCTGCGTGGGGCCAATACCAATACCCCGGGCGGTTTTGTCTACCTGGAGGGAACCGAGCTGCTCATCCGTAACATCGGAAAGCCAGAAGATATACATGAACTGGACAGCCTGGTGATCAAGACAGGCGAACATGGTTCTGTCCGTTTGAAAGATGTGGCCACGGTGCAGGAAGGACGAAAAATTCCCGTGGGTACGGCCGGTCTCAATGACCAGGACGCTGTCATCATCAACATCCTGAAACAGCCTGAAGCCAATACACTGGACCTGACTGCGCGTTTGGATAGCGAAATCGCAGGCATCCGGATGGCGTTACCGAAAGGGGTTACCCTTCACGATCAGGTATACCGCCAGTCCCGTTTTATCGAGACCGCGATTCACAATGTCATCGAGGCAGTCAGGGATGGTTCGCTGATTGTGGTTGCCATCATCGTTCTCTTCCTCATGAGCCTGCGCATGTCGGTGATCATCCTGACCGCCATCCCTCTTTCGGTTTTATCGACCCTGATCGTTTTCAGCTGGTTTGGTTTAAGCGTGAACACGATGACTCTGGGAGGAATCGCGGTAGCGGTTGGTGAACTCGTGGACTGCGCCATTGTCGGAGCCGAAAACATCTACCGCAGGCTGCGTGAGAATCTTGCCAGGCCTCGTCTGGAACGGAAGCCATTTCTCCCCCTTGTGGCTGAGGCGACTTCTGAGGTCTTTGGAGGCATTGTGCTTGGAACCATCATCACCCTCCTCGTGGTCCTTCCATTGTTTGCGTTACCGGGCATTGTGGGCAGAATCTTCTCACCCATTGGCATTGCCTACATGGTCTCCAACCTCACCTCAATGATTGTTTCGATTACCATCACTCCAGTCCTCTGCTCCTATTTTCTGGCTGGCCGGCTTCCGCAATATGGGAAAGACAGCATCCTGGTCCGAATCCTCAAGCGAGCTATCGAACCAGTCGTTCTCACTTCGGTCAAATGGCCAGTCTTGATTCTGGCTGTGGGAACTCTCTTGGCATCCTGGGCAATCTGGAAGGGAACTCGCCTCGGTCTGGATCTTCTGCCAGAGTTCAATGAAGGTTCCATCTTTGTCCTGGTCATGTCTCCGCCGGGAACAGACCTCAAAACATCCAGCAGCCTGTCCAAAGCCGCCGCGGTGGCCATTCAGCAGGTTCCGGAGGTAGCTGCCAGCCAGACTGGTCACAGAACCGGGCGTGCTGAAGGGGATGAACATGCTCATGCCACCAGCTCCTCGGATGTGGAAGCCGAATTGATCACCCCTGAAGGGGAAGAGCCACGTTCCCTCCAGGATATCCAAAGTGACATTCGCGCGGCCCTATCCCGGGTACCCGGTGCGATCACTGAGCTGGCGCAACCGATCGGCCATCTGATCTCTCATTTGATTGGTGGGGCACGTTCCCAGGTGATCGTGAAAATCTTTGGACCAGACCTGAACGAACTCCAGCGATTGGGAAGGGAAGTCCATGCGGAGCTGAAGACAATTCCCGGTGTGGTGGATGACTATGTGGAGCAGCAGACACTTATCCCCCAGCTCAGGATTATTCCCAATGACTTTGAGTTATCTCGCTATGGTTTAAAGATGGGCGATGTGCTCAAGACTCTGGAAATCGGCCTCCAGGGAGAGGTGCTCTCACAGGTCCAGACAGGTGAGCGTTATTACGACCTGGTTTTGCGAGGGAAAGATGCATTGCGTGAACACCCCGAAACAATCGGTGATTTCCTGCTGCCCATTCCATCGGGGGGAACAGTCCCTCTTAAAACCGTTGCTGAAATCGGGGAATACCCGGGTCCGAATATGATCAACCATGAAAATTCAAGACGCCGGCTGTTTGTCCTATGTAATGTGTCAGGCCGGGACCTGGGAAGTACGGTTGGTGATATTACAGAAAAAGTGGCCGCGCTCCATTTTCCTGAAGGTTACAGTTGGGCAATGGGCGGCCAGTATGAGCAGTTGATCGAGTCAGGCCGGGTGATGACGTACCTTTTTGCAATGACCCTTTTGCTCATGCTGGTCATCCTTGCAGCTGAGTTCCGTTCCTTCGCCCTTGCGATGGTGGTCATGCTCAACATCCCCCAGGCCGTGATCGGCGCGGTCCTTGCTCTGATGGTGACTGGGGTGACTCTGAACATGGGGGCGGTGGTGGGCTTTGTCGCGCTGTGTGGCATTGCGGCCAGAAATGGAATCCTGCTTATCTCACATTGGGTCACCCTGATCCGTGAGGAGGGACATGGATTCACTCCTCAAACCCTTCTCCTGGGTTGTAAAGAGCGGTTGACGCCTGTGATCATGACCGCACTCACCACGAATCTGGGTTTGATCCCACTGGTGATGGCACAGGGGCAATCTGGCAAGGAGATCCTGCATCCAGTCGCGGTCGTAATCTTCGGGGGACTTCTGACCTCAACTCTATTGGATTTTACGATCACCCCGGCGGCGGCTGCATTGTATGGCAAAAAAGGAATTTTGCGTCTTGCGGCACGGACTGATCACCCCATGGAGCGTGAACATGTAACTGATGAGGAGTTGCGCTTGCAGCAGGTTGGAATGCAACCAGTTCAGTGACAGAAAACGAAGGGACTTCTCTCGGTGCAGTTGTGGATTCCCGCTTACGCGGGAATCCACTGAGTCAACATACCTCTCATTCTATTTCAATTTATTAGACCATCGATGATTTTGAGTACTTCTTTCTCGTGTCCCGGGACCTTTACCTTCTCGAAGACCTTGACGACTTTACCGTCCCTGCCAATCACAAAGGTGGTGCGGACAATCCCAAAGTACTTCCTGCCGTACATGCTCTTCTCCTGCCAGACACCATATTTCTCAGCAACAGCATGGTCCTCATCGGAGAGAAGCAGAAAAGGAAGCTCGAACTTGTCGATGAACTTGTTGTGGGAAGCCAAACTGTCGGGACTGATACCGAGAATCACGGCATCTTTTTTTTCGTACTCCCTGATGGAGTCTTTGAACTGACAGGCTTCCTTGGTGCAGCCGGAAGTGTTGTCCTTGGGATAAAAGTAGAGGACCACGATCTTTCCATGGAAATCCTTAAGGGAGACCTTCTTGCCATTGGATGCTGGCAGACTGAATGCGGGAGCGGCTTTTCCTTCCTGGGGATAAGACATGGATTTATGCCTCCTTCCTGGATGCCCTGAGGTTTTTATGGCAACACGATCAACCGTGTCAGAAACGCAAATCCCGCGACCAGAGTGACGACACTTCCACCCAGTAGAATCCCCTGGACCATCTTACGCTTTTCCGGCGCTACCCGTGGACCAATGACCAATAACCCAAGCACCACATCTGAAAGACTGACCAGAATCAGAATGGCCCCCACCAGGGTGTTTGTGTCCATTCGTTCCCCCCTCGATCAAGACAGCAGAGCGGGCAACCCCTCCGAAAGCCCTTCATCTGAAACCTCCCCTTCTTCGGTCCATTCCGGTTTGGGCACATAGTGCGCGGAATCCATCGAAGGTTTGGTGGCGACGATATTCAGGAAGACATCCCCTTTTTCGATGACATGGATTCCGGTGAAGCCGAGCTCCCGCAGACCGGTTTTCCACTCATCTTCCGACATCCACTGCTCACCAAAATCAGGGCGGCTGGTCAGGAAAGCGACTCGTCCGCCCGGCTTTAACAGACGATGCATTTCCCGTATGACCAGCCAGCGCTTGTCTCGTGGGAGCATCACCAGCATGAAGGCGCTGACACAACAATCGAACTGATGGTTGATGGGGAGCCGGAGAGCATCTCCATTCACAAAGAAAACCCGCTGATTGGGGGTCCGTTTATGGCAGGCCTCCTGGAGCATCCCACTTGCCAGATCAATACCCACCACACCAGCTGCCTTTGGTGCGGCCAGGAAACAGAGGAGTCCCGTTCCACAACCGATATCCAGAACCCAGTCTCCTTCACGGACCAGGTCATTCATGAGTGTCTCAGCGGATTCCACATAACCACGAATGAGACGATGGTAGAGGAAGTCATAAAACCTCCCCATCGCATTATAGAAGAGCCGTGTCATCCCGCGGTTGGCTGAGACAACATTCTTCCCCGCATTTTTCATGACAGCGGTTTTCCAGAATTTCATTTTGAAACGGCCTCAGGACTAAGTCTGTAATCTCCCCGCTTGAGCGAAGGCAAAACAATCAAAAAAACAAAATGATGTTTTATGTCACCCACCAGAGAGAGGATTCTATGCCGATTGCCCCGGCATTCCAACACCTTGAATCAAGCAGCCGGTAGGGATCTCTGTCTGGCGAAATCCACTACCGGGACTGCATCCCTCATCCCGGTGTTGGTTCCACGCTGATATCGATGTTGCGTTGGTCAGCGACTTCAGTCAGCCGTTTTCTAAGGTCATGTACCGAAACCTGCAGGGGAAGTGAGACCCGCATGCGGACATCGAATAGGGGTGTTCCAGTCACGGGCGCGGGACGTGTGCTTGTTTCCAGTTCTTCAATGTTGGCTCCCACAGCCGCGATTTCATGCGCGAGCGCATGGACAATCCCCGGATGATCCATGGCATACCCACGTACCAGGTAAGGGATGCCCGGCCTCCCCCCCGGAACCAGGGTCTCTCGCATAGTGACAGTCATCCCGGTGAGAGATTCCAGCTCAACCAGAAAATCCTTTGGTTCCCTGGCACCGATATGGGTCTTGGAGAGAAGAAGGATGAGCGCAAACTCCCCTCCCAGGGTGGCCATGCGGGAGTCCTCCAGGTTGAATCCCTCATTGGTCAGGAATCCAGAGAGGTTCGCCACGATTCCGGGACGATCGGGGCCAACAGCAGTGAGGACATACTTGCGGTCAGTCATTGCATATAGTCCTTCCTAGTCCTGTTTTTCTGGGAGAGACTGGTCAAGGTATTCCTGGAACTCAGACATCTTGTAGGAAATAAAGCAGAAGGCATGGTGAAGAGACAAGTACTCGAGGTCCTCATCATCTCCTGAGGCATCTTTACGTAATTCATTCAATTTGGCCAGAAGTGTTTCAGCTTTCATCGAGTCTCCTCCGCTCATCGCTCAAGGCTTCCGAATCGATGGTCGATCCTATCGTATGCCTTGACTCCAAGACTAGATCAAAGCAATTGACAGGAAGGGGATGCCACTATTCCCCATGGGGTTGGTTTGCTTAGAATACGTCATGCACTCGGGCCTTTTCCCCCTTGGTGTTGGATCAAAGGTATAAGAGATGGCTTTGAAAGGAGCGTAGTTCCATGTTTTTTAAGAAATGTTCTCTCTGTTTCCTGGCGGGGTTCTTTCTCATCCCTGCCTGCCCGGCCGTTCAACTGCGCCTGAAGTTTGAGAAAGATAAGGTTGAAACCAATGAGGTGACCGCCCAGATTCAAGGAGACTTGAGAGTGGATGGAACTCAGCGGCTGGAGGGTACCGCCACGGGAAACATGGGAGTCAAAATGATCCAGAAAACCCTTGCGGTTGATGACAAGGGAGTGGCCACGATAGAAATGAAACTCGATGGATTGAACATCAAACTGGATTCCGAGGCCGATATGGGGCAAGGCAAGAAAAAATACGGTGTCAATCTGACCGAGAGTGGCGGCAAGGCTTTCATCGATGGCGCCACGGAGGATATCCCCCCCATGGGTGATGTCAAAGCACAATCCTGGCAGGTGAACATGAACAACCTGGGAGCTCCAGTTTCATTCTCTCTGGATTCCAGCCAGATGGGGTCCGAGGAAGCCAAGGAGGTTCAGGGTCTCTCTGATTCCGTCGCGAGTTTTGTCTCCAAGCATGCTCCTCTCCCCGAGCAGGATGTCAAAGTGGGAGACACCTGGGAGAATACCCTGTCGATCAAGGAGCTCACCACGACCCTCGCTAAAGACAATCCCATGTTGAGCGCCGCCGCAAACCTGGGAATCGATGATGTCAAAACCGTCAGCACCCTGAAAGAGATCCGGACAGAGGGTGGCAATGAAATTGCCACGATCAGTTCGGTCACGAACTTCGCCTGGAAAGAAGGCCAGATTCCACTTGGTGTGATCAATATCACTGTCAAGAATCTGGATGTCAAAAGTGAATCTCTCGTCGATATGAATAATACTCTGGGGCAGCTTTCACGGTCCACGGCGATTACCACGATCAAGTTTGACATCGCGATCAACACCACGTTGGGACCTGAGGGGCCAAGCAATTACACGGCCACAGGGAATCTGAAAATGGAGTCGACAACGACAATCAAGTAAGGCAGGCCATTCCATGCCAATGACACCACGTGAACGCTGGCTGGCGGCTGTTAACCGTCAGCCAGTGGACCGTATCCCCACCGACTTCTGGTCCACCTGCGAGGTCCTGGAACGTTTGAAGGCGGATCTTCAATGCCATACGGATGATGATCTTTGGCATGCTCTGAAGATCGATCGTGTTCACACTGTGGCTCCACGCTACACAGGTCCTGAGATACCGGGTGATAACATCTGGCGCATTGGCCTCAAAGACCAGGTTGTGGCGGATGGCAAGGGAGTCTACAAAGAGTTGGCCTTGAGTCCTCTCGCGGAGATGACTGAGCCCGCCCAACTGGATGATTTCCCCTGGCCCTCCCCCGACTGGTATGATTTTTCTCATATCGGCGAGGACCTTGAAAAGCTGACCGAATGGCCAGTTGCGGGAGGATCCTTCGAACCTTTCAACCTTTACTGTGGCCTGCGTGGCCTGGAGAAGGCTTTTGAGGATATCGCCGCCAATCCGGAATTCCTTGAGAAAGCTCTCGAAAGGATCTTCGAGTTTCACTACGAAATGAACCGGAGGATTTTTGAGGCCGCTGGTAAGGATGGAGGCATTCTTTTTACTTATGTGGCCGAGGATCTCGGGAGCCAGCATGGACTGCTGATGAGCCTGGCGAGCATCGAACGTTTCTTCATCCCGCGTATGAAAGCGATGATCGATCTGGCTCACTCCTATGGGGTGCGTGCCTTTCACCATGATGATGGAGCTATCCGCAAGGTCATCCCCCGCATGATTGAGATCGGTATCGATTTCCTCAATCCGATCCAGTGGCGCTGTACCGGGATGGAGCGGGAGGGACTCAAACGGGATTTCGGCGACAGGGTGACCTTCCATGGAGGGGTTGATAACCAATACACCCTCCCCTTTGGAACTCCCGAAGAAGTCCGCCAGGAAGTCCTGGATAACATCCGGATCCTGGGAGAAAATGGGGGATACATCCTTGCGCCATGCCACAATATCCAGCCTGTGTCATCAACTGAAAATATTCTTGCGATGTATGCCGCTGTCGATGAAGCCTGTGGGGTTTAATGCTCTCACATCAGCCATGACCGCATGTTTGTTCATTATGGCAAGCATGATGAACCTCCCATTCCCCTTACTGGGTGGTCACGCAGTTTCGGACCAGGCTCAGAGTGTTGCTTTCTTTGATTTCTTCCAGCCTGTTACCCCTCCTGGAGAGTTCCAGGCCATAGCCCACCGGGGGATGATGCGCCAAGCACCCGAGAGCACGCGCCCCGCCATCGAGCTCGCGATCGAGGATGGAATCGAATGGGTGGAGGTGGATGTCCGCCTTACGAGGGATGGCAAGCATGTTCTCTTCCATGACTCCGAGGTGGATGGGAAGACGAATGGCCGGGGAGCTGTGAAGGGCCTCTCTTTGGCTGACCTCAAGGCTCTTGATGCGGGTAGCGTGTTTGCACCGCGATACTCAGGGGAAAAAATCCTCAGTCTTACGGAGTGTCTGGCTTTGGCTAAGGGACGGATCAATCTGTATCTCGACTGCAAGGAAGTTAGCCCAGATCTCCTGGTCCGCGAGATCTTGGATGCCGGGATGGAGAAACAATGCGTGGTTTTCGCCGGTCTTGAGATCCTCAAAAAGGTTCGCTCTGCCTCACAGGATCGGGTGGCTGTCATGCCCAAGTGGACGGGAGAAGGGAATCTCGTAGACCTTATCGAAGATCTTCATCCAGCGGCGGTTGAGGTGGATGCCGACAGGGTGACTCCAGACTATTGTCAACAGCTCCATGACCTTGGAGTGAAGATTCAAGTCAAAGTCCTCGGTGAGTGGGACAAGCCAGAGTGGTGGGAGAAATGTTTGACGGCTGGAGCGGATTGGTTCCAGACAGACTTTCCGGAGGAGCTGATCGCTTATGCCTTCCACCGTAAACACCCCAAAAATCCAGTCCGGTTCTCTCTTCACCGGGGAGCTTCGCGATATGCCCCGGAGAATACCTTGCCTGCCTTCGAGGGAGCGGCCCGGCTGGGAGCGGACTTCATTGAGTTCGATGTACGCACCACATCAGACGGGGCATTTTTCCTTCTCCATGACAGCAAACTCGACCGAACGACCTCCGGCCATGGACCCATTTCAGCATGTTCCTCCTCCGTGGTGGCTTCTCTCGATGCGGGCTCCTGGTTTGGAAAAGGGTTCCAGGGTTTGAAGATTCCCACCCTGGATGAGTTCCTTGCAGCTGTCCCGGAGGGAATGAGGCTCTATTGTGATGCCAAGGACATCTCTCCCGGTGAGTTGGTGAAAGCCCTTGAAAAACATCATCTCATCGAGCGGACCGTAGTCTATCAGAGCGCGGATTACCTCACCCGACTCAAGGAGGTTTCCCCCCAACTGCGGCGGATGCCTCCTCTTTCTTCGATCGAACAGATCGAGTCCATTGCCGGCCAGGTCCGCCCCTATGCTTTTGATGTGGCCTGGGAGGCACTTTCCAGAGAGCTGATTGACCGTTGTCACCAGGCTGGCATCAAGGTCTTCTCCGATGCTCTCGGCCCCAATGAGCGTATCGAGGCTTACCTTCAGACGATAGATTGGGGTATCGACCTGATCCAGACCGACCACCCATTACGGCTCATTCGTGCCTTCGAGATACATTGAGTCTGTATAGATGTAAATCTGATATCTTTCGAGAGGCAATTCGCAGACTGGAGTCACGCCATGCGCCAATCGATCCATGTTCGAGGTTTGCTCACCCTGGCCCTGTTGTTGTCTGTTGACGGGCAGGAGGGAATCGCCGCAGATGCCATGGAGGTCATCGATTCCTCAACCATTCACCGAAAAGTGCTGTGTGGTTATCAGGGGTGGTTCAGGTGTCCTGGAGATCCTGCGGGCATGGGATGGGTCCATTGGAGCCGCCGGAGTGACCGGATTTCACCTGAGACCCTTACCTTTGAAATGTGGCCCGATATGAGTGAATACGCCGAGGATGAGAGGTATCTGGTTCCGGGATTTTCCTATCCCGATGGAACCCCTGCCTCACTCTTCAGCTCGGAGAATTCGAAGACAGTTCAAAGGCATTTTGAGTGGATGAGAGACTACGGAATTCAGGGTATATGGCTCCAGCATTTTGTGGTCGATCTTCCCGGCGGCCCTCATGAAAACCGGTATGAGTCTCGAATGCGGGTCCTCGAAAATGTTCGTAAGTCCGCAAGGAATACAGGGCGTGTGTGGGCCCTTTCCTATGATATGGCCGCTATGCCCAATGACAGAATCTACGATACTTTGATCAGCGACTGGAAACGTTTGGTGGATGCAGGAATCCCGGCGGATGAACGTTATCTGCACGAAAATGGGAAACCGGTGTTGATGGTGTGGGGATTCTACAGGGACCAGAAGATCACTCCGGAGGTTGCCAACCGGATCATCGATTTCCTTAAGACTGATTCGAAATATGGTGTTTTTCTTGTGGGGGGATGTGAATGGGAGTGGCGGACAGAAACACTGCCGGGCTGGGCTGGATTCCTGAGGCGTTTTGATGCGATTTCTCCCTGGAATGTCGGGAACTGGGTACGCGATGCCTCGGGATTGAACTGGGCCTCTACCGCTTATTGGAAAGAGGATCTTCGGGAAGCACAACGAGCGGGAATGCTCTATCTTCCTGTGGTATACCCCGGATTCAGCTGGGATAACCTCCAGAGGCTACCACCCGGGAAATCCAATATCCCACGGCGCGATGGGGCCTTCTTCTGGAAACAGTTCCAGGATGTGGCAGAACTGGGTGTCGAGATGGCATATGTCGCCATGTTTGATGAAGTGGATGAAGGCACCGCGATTTTCAAAGTCTCAAATACCCCTCCCCAGCAGGCTCATTTTGTGACAAATGGGAACGTGCCACCGGATGAGTATCTCTGGCTGACTGGGCAAGGGACCCGGATGATCCTTGGACAGATTGGTCCGCGAACAGACCAACCACTGCGAATGAGCGGGGGAAAGTGAACCAGCCAGTTGGTTTCTTCTGAGGATCCATGCGAATCCGTAAGCTTCTCTGATCGTGGCCGGACTCGATGTTCACTTGGATGCTGAAGATGGAGGCTCTGGAGATAGACGTGCTTTTCCGATGTGATCGAGGATCCCGTTAATCAATCGCCAGGCCTCCGGATCTCCAAACCGTTTCGCCAGATCGACTGCCTCACTCACCGCGACAGTTGCAGGGATCTCAGGGCAGTAAGTGAGTTCAAAAACTCCCATTCTCAGGATATTCCGTTCTACTGGATGAACACGATCGATTTTCCAATGATCGAGGGAAACCTGGAGGGTACGGTCCAGCTCGGCCTTCAACCGTAGAACCCCTTCGGCCAAAGTTCGTGCAAAAGATACCACTTCTTCCGGTGCTCTTGGAGCCGCTGCAGCGATCAGTTCCTCAAGAGTGGCCGGCTTTTCACCCGCGAGATCATAGGCATAAAGAACCTGCAACGCTAATCGCCGGCCTTGACTGCGCTGTGAGGACATGAAGGTGTGGTCCTACTTCCAGATCGGGCCGATTTTGGTGATCAGACTGACCATCTCGATTGCAGTGCATACCGCATCGAAACCTTTGTTCCCTTGTTTGCTACCGGCTCTTTCAATGGCTTGTTCCAGATTCTGCGTGGCCAGGACCGCATTGATGACAGGAACACCCGTGGTCAAGGCGACTTGAGCCATCCCTTTGGCGGACTCGCTCGACACGTGTTCATAGTGATCCGTAGAACCTTTGATCACACAGCCGAGGCAGATCACCGCCGAGTATTTCCCTGTTCCGGCCAGTTGTTTGGCGACCACCGGTATCTCCCAGGCACCCGGCACCCACACCAGGGTGATGGCCTCCTCCGGGATGCCATAGCGTTTGAAGGCATCCATGGCCCCCTCAAGAAGTTTGCCGGTGATGAAGCTATTGAAACGGCTGGCAACGATCACATAGAGCGCGCCTGGAGTCAGTGTGAGATGGCCTTCAAGAACAATCACTTTCATGCTCCTCGTAGGGTAGAATATGCCCCATTTTATCTCGTTTGGTTTCCAGATAACGGCGGTTGTGTTCAGTGGGAGTGGTGACCAGCGGAACTGTTCCCACGATCTCCAGGTGATAACCCGCCAGTCCCGCCACTTTTTTGGGGTTATTGGTCATCAGGTTGATTCGCCGAACACCCAAATCCACCAGAATCTGCGCACCAATCCCGTAATCACGTAGATCGCTGTTAAATCCGAGCTGCAGGTTAGCCTCGACAGTATCGGCTCCTCCATCCTGGAGCTGGTAGGCCATGATCTTGTTCAGGAGGCCGATCCCACGCCCTTCCTGATTCAGGTAAAGCAAGACTCCGCAGTCGCTTTCGCCGATCGCCTCCAAAGCCATATGAAACTGAAAGCCGCAGTCGCAACGAAGCGATCCCAACAAATCTCCAGTCAGGCAGCTGGAGTGGATCCTCACCAATGCCGGCACGGTTTGATTCGGACTTCCCTTCACCAAAGCGAGGTGCTCGCTGTTATCCACAGTCGTGGAATACCCGTGAATGGTAAATTGCCCATACCGTGTGGGGAGATTCGCGGAGGCCACCCGGTGCACCAACCGCTCGGTACGCATCCGGTATTCAATCAGGTCAACAAGGGTCAGGATTCCGAGTCCATGTTCCTCAGCGATTTCTTCAAGACGCGGCATCCGGGCCATGGTCCCATCATCATCCAGAATCTCACACAACACACCCACTGGCTGCATTCCCGCCAGTTTGAGGAGGTCCACCACTGCCTCGGTATGACCGGCACGCCTGAGAACACCACCTTCCACGGCGCTGAGCGGGAAAATGTGGCCCGGTTTTCCAAAGTCTTTTGGTTTTGAGTTTACGTCCGCCATGGCCCGGATGGTGGCGGCCCGGTCCGCGGCGGAGATTCCGGTGGTGGTTCCGATCTTGTAGTCCACGGAGACAGTGAAGGCGGTTCCCAGCAGAGCCGAGTTGTGTTCCACCATCATGGGAATCCCGAGGTCATCCAGACGGGTACGGGTTGAGGGAACACAGATCAGCCCTCGCCCATAGCGAGCCATGAAATTGACCTGTTCGGGGGTGACCTTCTCGGCGGCACAAATGAAATCCCCCTCGTTCTCACGGTCGGCCTCATCGACCACGATCAGCAGTTCCCCCCGGCGGAGACGATCGATCGCTTCATGAACTTCGAGAGTGGGCATGGAAAATCAAGACTCCTTCTTAACAAAGTGATTTTACCTGAATTGGGTGGTGGGTTCCATCCGTGGAGAGAGGATAACCGGCTAATTCACCTGGGCGATGAGCATCTCGCAGCGGTTCACCAGCTCGTTGTTGCGGTTCATCCGGGCAGTCCCCAGGATTCCGTGCAGCGCTTCACGGATCCTGTCGGAACTGATGACCGTGTCAGGGGAGGCCTTTTCCAGGGCTACCAACCGGCTCAAGGTGTCCAATGCGCCAGAAAGGTGGTAACCATGGATCAAGTCACGGGCACTTTCCCAGAGGGCTTCACGTAATCCACCCGGGAACATTTTCCCAAATATGTCCTCGATATCCTCCTTGTCATACACTTTTTCGAGTAAAGCCAGATTCTGGGTCAGAAAGCGCAAAAGAATCCGGTTATTACGATGCGATGACAATAGGACTTTGATGAGCCGCAGCGCTTCCTGGATCAGCTGCCAGATCCAGGCCAGGTTCTTGGGTATCTGGTGTTCCGCCTCATCGATCAGGCTGCGGCCCACATGAAAATACTCATCGAGAGACTGGTCGGTGGAATGACTTTGGATCTCCTCGTAACGGGGACGGTAGAGTTTGACCAGGTAAAGATTTTCCTGTAATTGGAGGATCTCGTGATAACAGGCTCCGACAACCAGGTCACAGAGAAGCTCATGATCCCGCCAGGGGGAATCCACTCCCTCCCGGGCGGGACCGAAAACCTTGTGTGCACATGTCCGCAAATCCTGAAAGACTCCCTGGCACAGGTGTTCGATCAATCTTGCCCGGGGGATTTTCCCTTCCTTCTCAAAAAGCAGATATTGCTCGCGGAACTCAAGGTAACCGCTGAAGAGCAGACGCAGGAATCGGATACGCTCGTAATCGAGTAGGTCTGTTCTCATCATGCCGAGGGAGTTTAACGGCTCGCAGGAAGGCTGTCAGCACCGGAGTCCAGACTTCGGGGTTACCCTGAACTGGAGAGATGAGCCTGGCAGTCCTTTACAGCCTCCGTCTCTCCACTGGTGGAGTGATTCTTCTTGGTACTGCTGGCTCATAAGCGGGCGGGGGCTCCTCCGGGTAATCTTCATCCGCGGGGACCCAGCCACGTTCCCCACTTTGAATCTCGACACCGGGCTCGCGTACTGCTTCTGGTTCCGAGGGGAATGGCGGTGGAGGAACCGGCAGCAGGCGCCGGCTCTGGACAGGACGTGGCAAGGCGGTTTCAGATGGAGGGGCGTTTCCAATATCCTCCGGATTCATATCCGGGGGAACGATCACTTTCTCCCCCGTGACAGGATCCCGATAAAAAACATAGCAATCCGTGCAGACTTCCCGTGGTTCCTCGCCCTCTTTGACCCAGATCCAGTACTGGTTGGCACAACGCGGATTGGGTTTTTTGAGAGAGACAGAACATACCGGCACTCGCTTGAGTCCCTTGCCGGGTGTATTAAAGGCCAGTTTGTGCTTGGGGTTGAGAGCATCTCCGCTGGCGGAGGCAATGTCGGCATCGCTCCATCCCCGGTAATGTTTCAGGTGATAGGGAATTGCTTTTTTCATATAAGCCAGCCAGGAAGGAACTGTCAGTTTCCCACCGGCCATTTTGTTTCCCAGCGATGTCCTGCGGTCATGTCCGATCCAGATCGCTGTGACAAGATTTTTCGAGTAACCCACAAACCAGGCATCGTTGTAGAGATTAGTGGTCCCGGTCTTTCCTGCCACGGGGTAGGGGAAGTCACGTCCTCCGTATTGATAGGCCGTACCTGATGGTTTGCGAAGGACATCCTTGAGGATATCGGTCATCAGGAAACTCGTGACAGGATCCAGAGCTTGAGGATTCCCTGAGGGCAGATGGGAATAAACCCGCTGGCCTCCATCACGTGTTTCGATCTTTTCGATGGTGTAGGGCTCGACCAGCACACCATCATTGGCGAAGACCGAGTAGGCAGTAGCCATCTCCAGGGGAGTGATATCCGCGGTTCCCAAAGCTGCAGAGAGTTCCTTGGGGATGGGGGAACGGATTCCCAGGCGGCGGGCCATTGCCAGGGTCGGCTGCCGGGATATCGGATCATATTCATAGGCCTGTCCCACGATTGTGTCAAAAACCCGGACAGTCGGGATATTGAGCGATTGATAGAGCACCGCACGGATGGGATAGCGGCCACCGAGGGTTTTGGCTTCATAGTTTTTGGGGCTCCACACTTCGCCATTGGGAAGCAGCTTGCAGAAGCGCTCGTTGCTCACATACGTGGTTGGGGTATACCCGCGTCCGAAAGCATCCGCGAAGATGATGGGCTTGAAGGCGGAGCCGGGTTGATGTCCCTCAATGCACCGGATCCTCTGGCGTCCCACCGGTTCCTCACTCCAGTCATATCCACCCACCCAGGCGAGAACCTTTCCGGTGCCGACTTCCAGGGTTACTAATGCACCCTGAGCATGTTGGTCGCGGTCTGCATCGATGAGTCTGAAGGAAAACTTTTGCCTGGTGGCCAATCCCTGGTCGATCAGTTCCTGTTCAGGATAAAGGGGTAAGCCATCACCAACAGTTGCTCTTTCGAGACATTTCACCTGGACATAATACTTGGGAAGCAGAACGCCGAAACGAACCCGCCAATCACCGGAATCCGGATAGGGGACAGCAACTACAGGTTCTCCTTTGACACCAAGTAGCTTGACTGTGAGCCAATTGGGTTTGACGACGCTTGAGATCTGGCCAAGCAGTGTGGCATTCGGATATAACCGGTCAGCGAATTTGGGCCAGTCCTCCCGTCTGAGCCCCCACCCAGGCGGATTCTTCCGGCGTTCCTTTTCCACATGGACCAGAACATTTTGCAGTTCCGCTTGGCCCCAGTCCTGGAGGGTGGGATCGAGGGTGGTCATGATTTTCAATCCACCCCGGTAAATCTGATCATCACCGAGCTCCTGAATACGGTCATTGGTGGGTGGCAGTTCTCCGGTCGCTGGGCGTGAACGGAACAGAATCTCCTCGAAATACGCTCTCCAATAGGGATAACGGTTGAGCGATGGGCGGCGATCCGCACTTTTCTGGACCAGAACCAGTTCCTCGGCTCCTGCCTTGTCGCGTTCCTCTTGAGTGATGAAACCGCACTTGAACATTTCGTTGAGGACCAGTTTTCGCCGGGAGAGGGATTTTTGGGGATTGAGTAATGGTGAATAAAGGGTATTCCCTTTAAGGAGTGCCACAAGAGTGGCTGATTCAGCGAGATTCAGATCAGCGGGGGTTTTTCCAAAGTAACCTTCCGCCGCAGCCCAGATGCCTCGCATGTTGTGGCCAAATGGCACCTGGTTGAAGTAAATGGTCAGGATTTCCTCTTTGGAAAGCTCCTGCTCAATCTTCAACGCATAGAGGGCCTCTTTGATTTTTCGATCATAGGTCTTTGAAGCCCCAACAATCATGTCCTTTGCGATCTGTTGGGTGATGGTGCTGCCTCCGGTCCGTGATCCCGTCGTGAAGTTGGTGTAGAAGGCTTTCACGATACGGATCGGATTGACACCATTGTGTTTGTAGAACTGCTGGTCCTCGGTGGCTATCAGGGCATTGATAAGGTGCTTGGGGAGGTCCTCGAACCGGGCCAGGCGTTGGCGTTTGGATTCCTTGTAGAACTCGGCGATCGGAGAGCCATCCGCGGCAAAGAGCTGTGAACCGAGGTCTGGCCGGTAGTCGCTGACCTCATCCAGGGAAAGCCCTTCAATACGGTCCTGGAGATAGGGCCAGCCATATCCAATCGCCATGAAAACCATGGCGGTTAATGTCAGGAGACTGCCAACATACAGGTAACCGAAAAGGAGCCTGATGACTCCCGGTTGGCGGGGGGGACGTGGTGGGTTGGAAAAATAACGTGGAGATGAAGGCTCATGGTCTTCTGGACTCAAATCCTCAAACTCATCAAAGGAATCCTCCTTCGATGGTTTGATAACACTCCCCCATAATCCCAGAGCCTGCTTTCGTCTGGATTTGGGATGACGGTCATAGGGTGTGTGGTTATGTCCCATCGGTGAGCTCTCCCCCAACCTCACAGTTTACAGGGTTCGACGATGGAAGATAAGGTTGGATTCAATCCTGGACGGACCTCCTAGATCGACCCATACCCACTGATATCACCAGAACTGACTGTTCCATTCGTGGGAGAATAGGTGAAATCGCCTCCACCAAAAGAGATGTAAGGACGGTACATGGCCCATTCCCCGGCATTATGAAACCGGTCAGGGCCCGGGGAGAGAATAATATATGTCCCCGCATATGCGGTATCCGGATCGAATGGCGAAGGGGTATACCGCCCCCTTGCTGAGGCCGGCACATCACAGGCATAAACCTTTCTGTTGGCCACGAATTTGTTTCCAGCGGCCAGGCAGCGCCAGCCACGGGAATAGTAACGGTAGACATTATTGGCGGGGTAACGCGGGTCGGAGTTGAAGCCTTTGTCCGCTGCCATAAACTCATCACGGGGAAGATTCGACACATACTTCACCGGTGTGGTGATCTGTGCCCAGATCGTCAAATCACCCTCCACGGCTGCGTTCCCATACCGTGGATCAAGCGGAAGTCCCCAGAATCCACTCCTTTCAAATCCATCAGCCGGGGGAATTTTCCGATCGACTGAATAGGAGGTAATTGCATTCTGAAGGCTCCTGATCTCCCCCTTGGCACTGGTCACTTGGGCACGAATCCTTGCCTCCAGGAAATTGGGCAGTGCGATGGCGATCAGGATCAGTATGATGGCGATGACAATCAGCAATTCGATGAGAGTAAAGCCTTTATCCCGCATAATCTCTCTCCCCCTTGATACGAGGTGGAATCAGGTAAGAAAACGTTCTCAATGAAACTTTCCGGTCTTGCGGCAAAGATGTCAAGCACAACTGGCGTTTCCTATTCCGTTCTGGTATTGGGGGAGTCTCTCTCAGAATACGGTTATACAGGGTGACAAGCCTGAGGAAACCACGATACTCTCTTTTGCTGAATTTCAAAAACAGGAGAAAACGATGCCCGGAACAATGGTTTGCATCCTTATTTTTATTCTACTGGGAGGACCTTCCGCCATGGCGCGCAACTGGCATGAGGATGCTTTTTTCGGCCTGCATTACGATCTCCATCCCGGTGCCGGAGATACTGAACTGGGGCGTGAGACGACCTATGAGCACATCAAGGCCGAACTGGAGAAGGTCCGCCCGGATTTTGTTCAGTATGACTGCAAGGGACATCCTGGCTGGGCTGGTTATCCCACCCAGGTCGGGTCTCCCTCTCCGGGGATTGTCAATGATGCCCTCAAGGTGTGGCGCCAGGTGACCCGAGACATGGGAATCCCCCTTTCGATTCATTACTCCGGGGTGTGGGACACACGAGCCATCGAGCTTCACCCGGACTGGGCCAGGATCGGCTCGGATGGGAAACCGGATAAAAACAACACCTGCCCACTCAGCGGTTACACCCGGGAACTGGTGATCCCGCAACTCCTCGAGGTCATCGAGAATTACGGAATCGATGGGATGTGGATCGATGGAGAGTGCTGGGCCAGTTTCCCCTGCTATTGCGACCTGTGCAAGGCAGAGTTCACCAAACGGACCGGGATCCAGGAAGTCCCGCTCAAGTCCGGGGAGGCTCACTGGCAGGAGTGGATCGCCTTCCACCGGACCTTGTTCGTGGAGCATGTCACCACATACACCAACGCGGTCCATGCCAAGTATCCGGATGTCATGGTCTGCAGCAATTGGATGTACAGCGTACGGATGCCGGAGGAGATCTCTGCTCCGATCGATTACCTGAGCGGAGATTTTGATCCCTCCTTCGGGGCCGAGCGGGCCTGTGCGGAGTCACGTTTTATCGGAGGACGGGGTCTTCCCTGGGACCTGATGGCCTGGAGTTTCCTGAAAACAGGAGATCAACCCTGGACCTTCAAGGCAGTTCCGCACCTCTGCCAGGAGGTTTCCACAGTCCTCGCACAGGGCGGCGCGGTCTTTATTTACGACACCCCCTTGCGTTCGGGCCGTTTGACCGGTTGGCATCAGGATATCTTGGCCCAGGTGGCCGACTTCTGCCGCAAACGCAAGGAGGTCTGCCACAAGACCCAGACCCTCCCGCAGGTGGCCATCCTGCACAGCCAGTCTTATTTCTACAAACACAACGCCCCCCTTTACGGCCTCAGCGCCAATGGCCCCATGGAGGGGGCGCTCCATGCCGTGCTGGAGAATGGTTATTCAGCGGACATTCTCAACGAGGACCAGCTGATCGCACGGATGGCCGGATACCCGCTGGTGGTCATCCCGGAGCAGGAGGGCTTACCCGACAAGGTCAAAACTGCTTTGCAGAATTATGTCGAGGCAGGGGGCCGTCTGGTGATCAGTGGAATGGAGGCCAGCAGGGAGTTTCCAGAACTCACCGGTTGCGAGGCACTCGAGGGGCAGCGCGGAGGAGCCTGGATCCCTTCGGGAAATGGGTTTGTCCCTATCGAGGGGACTTGGCGAGATGTCAAACTGGGCACAGCAAAGGAGTTAGCACCGCTTTTCAGTCAGAAAGATCCTGCCGGGAACGAAACCGGAATGCCCGCCGCCACATTGAACCGGGTTGGGAAGGGTGTGGTGGTGACGCTCCATGGTCCTGTTTTCAAGGCCTATCACCAGGGGCATTACCCGATGCTACGCGGCTTCATCGGCGAGATGCTGGCCGCTACCGAGGCTCCCGGTTTGATCCAGGTAGATGGCCCTTGGTGGATCGAAATGTCAGCGCGCACTAAAGAGGGCAAGCGCCTGATCCAACTGGTCAACCGTGCAACCTCAGGGTACCTCGCCCCCAACCGTCACATGGTCGAGAGTGTCCCCAACACCGGCCCCTTCAGCATCACGGTTCCCCAGGAGCAGAGGCCCAAGCGTTGCTACCTCGCCCCCGATGAGGAGGGTGTGGAGTGGAGTTGGAAGGATGGACTACTGACCGCGAAGATCTCGGGGCTGGCGATTCATAATGTGGTGGTGATTGAATAGGGGGGAGGATCGTTTTTGTCTGCCAGATCACAATGGAAAACTCTCTCTGAATCATGTCACTTCGACACCACTCCTGAATGGGTTATGCTGAGTGCATATTCTCGGAGAAGGACCACCATCAAGGAGCTGTTCAAGATGCCTGAGCAGACATGGGAAAACTTGTCCTGGTATGAAAACATCCACTCCGCGATTGAGGAAGCGCAAGCCACCAAGAAACTGATTTTTATCTATTTCAGCAGCGACTGTTGCCAAGGCAGCTTGGACCAGCAGAATAAGACTTTCAGTGACGCCAGGACCTGGGAAACACTCAACAGCTGGTTCGTCCTTTGCCACATACGATCTGACTATGATCCAGAGACCAGTATGAAGTACAAGGTCCGTTACACCCCAGCTTTCGTGATTGCCGGCGCCACTGGGCAGATTCTCATAAAAGAGACTGGTTTCCTCGCCCCCGAAGAGTTCAGGGAAAAAGTCCTTTCAACGCTGGACAGCATTCCTTTTGTCCTCTCTTATGAAGAGACGGCAACTTCTGGAAAAACAATCCCTACACAAGAGGCAAAGGATGAACTCAAGAATTACTTGCCGGCCGATCCAGAGGTTCTCAACAGCCTTGCCTGGACATGGGCAGTGGAGGCGAAACAATTTCATCATTCTGCCTTGGTTGCAGCGGAAAAAGCTGTCTCCATCGATCCAAGCAACTGCAGTTACATCGACACCCTGGCAACAGTTCAGCTGAGCCTCAGTGATTTCGACCAGGCCATCGCTAACTTCCGCAACCTCACTCAGATACAGATTGATGGTGAGGTGATTGAGTCCATGCCTGCACTCAAACTAGCCTGGGCTCTCGTAGCAAGGGGAAAACCGAGTGACAACGAAGAAGCCATCGGTCTGCTGAAGGATTACTTTCTCCGGGAAATGATGCCTGCCAAAGCAAAATAAAGAGTCTTCCTTTGCGACATTTTGGGCCAACCAACTCGGTATATAATTCTTCAGGGCTTTTAACAGAATGAGATTCACATTGTGCCTTGCGGTGGGGCCACCCCCCACCCTACGCTCCATCCCCCGATCAAGGTATCATTTCAACAGTCTTCCGATTCATCAGAAAGGGTA
The DNA here is from genome assembly GCA_964481775.1 of uncultured bacterium. GTDB lineage: Bacteria > Hinthialibacterota > Hinthialibacteria > OLB16 > OLB16 > OLB16. The sequence goes on from CAYZUX010000039.1 coordinate 27,567, forward strand.
TTTCACGTGACTCAAGAGTTCCCGCACCATCTGCCAGATATTTTGGTGGTTGAAACGTGAAGAGTATCCTTCGTGTTTATTGTGACACCTCGGTGTTCGGGGGCTGCTATGACGAAGAGTTCATGGAACCAAGCCGACAGATCTTCAAACTGATTAAGGCGGGAGAGTTCGTGCTTGTTCTCAGTGATGTCACATTGATCGAACTTCGGGGGGCACCAGAGCTAGTCTGCTCAGTTTTGGAGGAAATACCTTTCGATAACTAAGAGCGGATAGAACCAAGCGAGGAGATTGATCGGATGAGGGATGCCTACCTCTCAGCAGGCGTCGTAGGCAAAGCATCCAAGCGGGATGCAGCTCACATCGCCGCCGCTTCGGTATCGCGCGTGGATATGATTGTCAGCTGGAACTTCAAACTTATCGTACACTTTGACAAGATTCGGGGGTATCATGAAGTCAACATGAGGTTGGGATATCCTCCCATCCCCATCTACTGCCCAAGGGAAGTGGTCTGACATGAAGAAGACAAAAGACTTCGATTGTGTCCGCATGAAGCATGAAATCCAGGCTCAACTGGACCGCGAGTTTGAGGGGATGTCCGATGAGGAAATTCGTCAAGAACAGCGGCGGTTGATCGAAGAGGATCCCATCCTTGGCCCCATCTATCGGAATGTGCGTACAGTAAACACCAGTAGTAAGTAGGGTGGGGCTTGCCCCACCGGGATTCACATCGCGCCTTGCGGTGGGGCAAGCCCCACCCTACGATCCTCCCCCCAATCACGGTATCATTCCAACAGTCTTCCGATTCATCAGAAAGGGTTTTTCACATGACTCAAGAGCAGCAACCTACGGAACGCCCGCGCCGCGCGCCGGCTCGTACCATCCCCAAGGAACCCGGCACCTATCCGGTCCCAGGAATGCGCAAAATCATCGCCAAACGGCTCACCACCAGCATGCAGGAATCACCGCATTTCTATGTTACCAGCAGTATCGACATGGCCCCCGCCGCCGCGCTCCGCGAGGCCAAAAAGGCCCAGAATATCCGCATCACTTACAACGATATCATTGTCAAAGCGGCCGGTCTGGCACTGCGCGAGCACCCGCATGTCAACACCTACTTCAAGGGTGATGAGGTCGAGGTCTTAAACACCTGCAATGTCGGGGTGGCGGTGGCACTCGATGATGGACTGACTGTCCCGGTGGTCCGCGATGTGGATACCAAGAGCCTGGAGCAGATCTCCCAGGAGACCGCCGACCTGGCCAAGCGCGCCCGCGAGGGGAAGCTCCAACTCCCTGAACTCCAGGGCGGCGGCATCACCATCTCCAACCTTGGCATGTTCGATGTCGAGGTCTTCACCGCAATCATCAATCCGCCCCAGAGTACCATTCTGGCGGTCTCCTCGATCAGGAAAGTTCCCGTGGTGGTGGATGACCAGATCCAGATCGGTCTGCGGATGAATGTCACCCTCTCTTCGGATCACCGCATGGTCGATGGAGTCCTGGCCGCGAAGTTCCTGATGGCGGTCAAGGACCTCATTCAGCACCCGGAGAAGCTGTAGTCCATGTCCGAGTCAACCGGCAGCCGGCGGAGCTTCCTCAATCCCAAGAACCTCGGCAAGGTGGTTTCCACGGTCACCGGAGGCGAGTGGCCTGATAATCCTTCCCCCTCTTTTTCCAAAGAGGGGGAGGAGGAGGGCTGGTTGTACCGGGTTGGCAGACCCGCCATGGCCACCCAGTTCGAGGTCCTATTCGAGGTGATCGACGCCGACCTGATGCCGGTGGCCGAGTCCGCGCTGGAGAAGATCGACCAGCTCGAGGACCAACTCTCGGTTTACCGCGACACCAGCGAGGTCTGCGCCATCAACCGTGAAGCTTTCGATCACCCGGTCGAAGTTGAGGCGGGGCTTTTCGGACTCTTTCTGGAGTGCAAGCAAATCTGGGAGGAAACCGGCGGAGCCTCCGATATCGCGATCCACTCGCTGCTGGAGACCTGGGGGTTGTTCCGTCCACCGAGGAGAACCCCCACCGAACAGGAGATCAAAATTGCACTTGCACGGAGCGGGATGGATGGGGTGAGACTCACACCTCACCCCCCTAGTGTCCCACCTCACCCGCTGTGCCCTCCACCTCACCCCCTGGCCCCCTCTCCCACAGGAGAGGGGGGGACAGTACGCTTCTTGCGAGAGGGGATCGGGATCAATCTGGCGTCGGTTGGGAAAGGATATGCCCTGGAGTGTGTGGCCCGGCATCTCCAGGAAGGAGGAATGGGTAATTTTCTCCTTTTCGGGGGGGGCAGCAGCCTCCTGGCACGTGGTTCCTCGACTTGGGAAGATGGTTGGCTGGCGGGGATTACCACCCCCTTTGATAAGGACAATCCCATCGCTCACCTACGCCTGGAGAATCAGGCCCTCTCCACATCGGCAATCAGTGTGGAGGCGATCCACGGCTCCATGACCCCGCATATCCTGGATCCACGCACGGGCCGCCCTGTGGAATCTGATCTGGTGTCTGTCACAGTAGTTACCGGGAGTGCCAGCCGGGCAGAGGGGCTCTCCACCGCCTTTCTGGTCATGGGGCTGGACAAGGTGCTAGAATACTGCGAAAAACACACGGATGTTGGTGCGATCATGCAACAATGGTCTTCCCAGAACGAGAAGATCGAGCTGTTTTACACTGGCATCCCGAAGCATTTGTTGGAGGTACTCAGTTGAACACGCCCAAGGGTCATGATTTATCTGGTATGCAGAGGCTCTGCCTCATCATTCTGCGAACAGCCATCGGTTGGCATATGCTCTCCGAGGGGATTGGAAAGTTTATGACACTCGGTTGGACCGCGACAGGATTTCTTTCGATATCCTTCGGTCCATTTGCCCCTTTTTTCAAGTGGATGATTGCTCCGGAGAATGAATGGTTTCTTAACATCTCGAACATGATTGTCATGTATGGCCTCATCTTCGCGGGAGCTTCCCTGCTGCTCGGTTGCTTTACACGATTGGGGTGTCTGGTTGGCCTCATCCTTCTGGCCTTGTTTTATTGTGCGATGCCCCCTTGGGAGTGGACTCCGATCCCGGGGACTGAAAGCAATTCATTGATTGTCAACAGGAACGTGATTGAGTTTCTTGGCCTGCTGATCGTGTTGGCTTTCCCCACGGGACGTTTTGCAGGCTTGGATGCGCTCCTGTATCCGATGATCGGGCAGTACTTTCCCGAGTGGATCGTTGGAGCCCGCTCGAAAGAGGCTTAATGAATCTGCAAGGAGGGAGGTGATTCGTTCCAGTGGATCTCTCCCTCCTTCCCACATGGCTTGGAGCAGACCGGCTCCGGTCGATAGAGGCCCTTCTTTCCACACGCGCTAATCCCAGTTCAACCGCTATCCGTTTGGGACGTGTTCTTCAGCGCGAGGAGAGCCATGCCTGGGCTCTCACCACCCTTTTTTCAGACAACGAACCGGCCCCGCTTCTGGAGATTCTCTGCCGGGTTCTCTCACAAAGCGAGTTCCTGACTTCGATCCTTGAGCGGGAAAGTGCACTCCTTACTTCCTTCCAATCGGAACGCGACTTCGGGTTCTCAAGCAATCTCGCTATTTTCGAGAAAGAGCTGCATCGTCACCTCCAATCCCTTGGACCCCAGGATCCCTTCAAACTCGGACTCACGCGCTTCAAACTTCATGAGGTGTTCCGTGTGGCAGTACGGGACATCATGAATTATGCACCGATTGAAACCCTGGCTCGTGAACTTTCCGACCTTGCAGATCTGGTTTTACAGGCAGCCTATGAAAAAGTTTATGCAGAAACGCTGCTGACCCATGGAGTTCCACGCCTTCCGGATGGGAGAAAGGCCGAGCTGGCGATTCTCAGTCTGGGAAAACATGGCAGCCGCGAGCTTAACTTCAGTAGTGACCTTGATTTGATTCTCCTCTATGGGACCGAGGGGAAGACGGATCTGTCCGGACGGCTCGAGGCACTCGATGAGTGGATGGATGCTCACCCTTTCGCGCGGTATCAGGCGCAACGGGAAGTGACCGCCCGCACACGTTCGCTCGAATTCGAGGCATTCTTCACCGAGTTGGGGACACGTTTGATTGATCTGGTCTCGGATCCCGGTGCTCATGGGCTGCTTTACCGGATCGACATGCGTCTCAGGCCAGAGGGTGTTTCCGGTCCACTGGTCCGGACTCTGGATTCCGCCCTTCAGTACTACCAGAACTGGGGACAACGCTGGGAGCGTCAAGCCCTCCTGCGGGCACGTCCCACGGCGGGAGATCTGGAACTTGGTGAAAACCTGTTGGCCAGCCTGGAGGGTTTTATTTACCGGAAGTATGTCGACTCAGTGGAAGTGGATGAGACCTTGCGGGATATGCGTGAACTGCGTCTGCGATCCATCTCCTATGCCGGCAGTGATGAACGCATGAGACGCAGGAATCTCAAGAATGGTCCCGGTGGTATCCGTGATATCGAGTTTCTCGTTCAAGCGGTTCAGAACCTTTATGGTGCTCAATACCCGGAATTTCGTAGAGGGAACCTGTTTGAGATTCTCCGCCGTATCCGTCAAAGCGGATTGATGAGTGAAAGAGACTATACCCTTCTGACAGAAGGGTATGGATTTCTGCGGCGCCTGGAGCACCGCATCCAGATGGATGACATGCAGCGCTATCACCTCCC
>CAYZUX010000040.1:0-32009 GCA_964481775.1 uncultured bacterium
CTCCTCACTGACCCGGCCCCCTTATGATGACCTCTGGCCAGTGGAGTATGCCCCCCGTAATCCACTCGAACTCCTTGACCGCAAGTTTTCGACACAGTTCCGGCTCGAACAGGCACGCGCCTTTGTGTGGGGGCAACAACCCTCCATCGCCAACTACCAACCGGGCCATCTGGAGTCACGCAAAGAGGAAATGGAATATGTGCTTCGGATCGCACGGTTGCGTCTGAAGTCTTTGAAGTATCTGCGGGATGGAATCTTCCTTCATCCACCCGAGATCCATGCGGGCACCAGTGAGATTCCCATGTCCCGTCTCTCCATCTATGCCGGTCAGCAGGAGGCAGTCAAAGAATTCACCAAGGTGATTCCCAATGTGGTCGCAAGCGCCTGGCAGGCCCAGGATGGAGATGTCGCAGTGGTTCTGGTCAACCTTTCCAGTTCGACCCAAGTGGTTCATCTCGATCTGGATCGCTCGATCTATCCACTTCCGAAGGTGGTGACCATCCAACTGATTACGGAGGAGGGCAGGGAAAGAGTGGGAGCGATTTCCCTTGGACCGGTGGCAATGGATGTCACATTGGATCCGGAGGAGGCACGGGTCTATGAGTTCATTGCTCCATAACAGTCCCCATCACTCCGGGTCACCTCTATGGTTCCATCTTGATGATTTGTACCTCGCCTAACGGAACATTCAAATCGAGCAGCATGGAACCACTCTCCTCATGGGCCTGCACACTCTGTCCGGTTTCCAGGTCTGTAAACGATTTGGCGGGGAATCCCAATCCGCTCAGGTAAACCGTCGTCGCCTTTTCATCACATTCATGGTTGATGACGAACAGATACCCCCTGTCTTGACCCATTCTGACAGCGGCCTCGATACAGGGATTTGTGGAACGAACATGTGGGAGGACACCTGTGGAAAGCGCCAGGGACCGAAGGAGGTCCACCACCTTGGCCTCCTCTTTGGTGTTGTGGTCACGGACATGTTTGAAGTAAGTGTCCAATACACAGAACCCCAGTTGATAAATCTTGCCCTTACCCACCGCACGGGTGGTGAGACCCGGTTGCCCGGTGGCGTCTTTGAGTAGCACCTGAGCACTCACCGCCTCGCAAAGGCGTGGACTGACCACCTCCATTTCAAAAAGCTTTCCAGCTGCCTCGCCTTTCAACTGGGCGGTTCTCTCCAGGCTACGTTCGTCAGGGGTGTTTTCGGGTCTGAAAGCCCAGACCGGCTGATGTGTGTTCCTGTACCCGATCCAGAGTCCTGTTCTCAGGATACGGGAGTTGTCAGGATTCTTTACTCCGAAGAGTTCCTGCATGGTGGGGTCGGGTTGGCGGAGTTCATCCATTGTCGGGACAGAATCGGCGATAAGGAGTCCCCCCTTTTCAACAAAGGCCTTGATATGCCGGGAAACAGCCTTGGGGAGCAATTCCACATCAAAGAGCACCAGGATTTTGTAACCCCCAAGGGTATCATCGGTGACCTGATCTTCATGCAGGATGTCAATCTCCCCATAGGCGCGCAGGAAAGCCTCGAAGGAGAGCCCTACATCAAAATACTCATGCTGCAACTGGAGGTATTGGGTCCGCGGGAAGAGCATGGCGGCCAGGGCCTTTACCTTGGGCATCCGGAGCAGTTCGTTCCCGGTCTTTTTCAATAGGTTGAGTCCCTCACCGAAGGACTCCCAGTGACCCGCGTCATTGGGGATCTTCCGCCCCAGGAGGAGGTAATCCGCCCCTTGGGCGACCGCTGTGAAAGCCATCTCACGGTCGGACCAGTGTTGCCTCCGAGATTCCTCCGTCAGGTAGAAGCCATGCCATTCAGGATGGTGGGTTTCTACCCAGAAACCAAGGAGTTTCCCCGCATGGGTGGTCAGGTTGCGCATCTGAGCAAAGGAGTAGTGTGTTTGGGACATCCTCGGTTTTGGGAACACAGAGGGTTCTCCGAAACGGAAGTCGATGTTGTTATAGGGGTAGATGTCATACACAAACAGGTCGGCGAAATCCCCACCCCAGTGCATGACATCATCGATGGCAATTTCCGAATGAGACCCATAGCCGCCCCCGAAGGTGTTATGGCTGTCATGAGTCAGTGTAAAGGTTACCTCCGGGCTGATTTCTTTGATGATGCGGTACACTTGCCGCCATCCATCGGGAAAGGCTGAGGAATGGAAATTCAAGACATCCAGCCATTTCCGGGGATCATTCCGGACCGATTCGATATCTCCTGGCAGGTCATATCCATACCGTTTCTTGAATTCGGCCTGATCGGCGGGGGCGTAACTGAATGATTTGGGGCCTGCGTGAAAAGGCTCATCCTGGAAGGGGAAGGCATTGAACAGCCGGGGCATGTTACGGATGGATTTGAGAGATTCCGTGGCGATTTTCCTCACCGCGACTGGATATTCAGGTGAATACACGCTGATCGCAGGTGGTGCATCTCTCCCAAACAGTTCATAGGAACCGAGATGGATGGTGACAAACATCCCTTGGGATTGGGCATATGAGAGGATCAACTTCTCCTCCTCAGGGGGACGTCCCGTGGGGGCTTCGATGCCGGTGAATCCATGGGCCAGGATGTTGTCAATGGTGTCTTTTATGACGGTCTCGGAGAGAGGACCCTCCTCGCCATGCCACCCTTTACCAGAGGGGACAGGGGAAAATTGTGTACAGACAGGCAGGGATCCCAAATCCTGGGGGCCCAATGCCGAGATACAAAGGCAACATGCAAGGATATTCGCCAAGGCCATTTCATAGACTCCTTCCAACAGGTGATTCGTGATCGGCACATGCTGCTCATCCGCATAATGTGGATTCTATTGCTTCAGGGCAGATCCCCCTTCGAGTGATGCTTTCCAGGCCGCATACTCCCGCTCTACATCCTCAAGTCCGGCGTAGGGTTTGATCACCACCCGCGCATGGTAACCATAAGTCTTTCCCACCTCGGGTTTACGGATGACAAACTGCCAGTCCCAGGCGGGGCTATGGGGATCGGGCTGGTTGTTGGCATCACGGATGAAATTCCACAGTGCAAACCGGATAGATTCGGTCTGGTCGAACATCATGATGTAGACCAGCGTGTCATTCCGAGTGCCGAGGTCATTGTCTCCATCGATGAACCCATAGTAGAAAGGCTGGATGAACTTCTTGGTGGGGTGTTCGAGGATGTTGAGGGTTGCGGTCTCTTTCTCATAGGGGAGATCGGAGACGCCCTTGAATGAGACAGTTCCGGTTTCAAAGCCTTCCTGTAAATCCTCCCCAAAGCGGATCCAGCCCTCCCTTTCACCATCAGTGCCCATGAAATGAATGCACCTTTCGCGTGTCCGGTTCATATAGCTGGCCCACATGAAGGCTGCATATCCGAGCGGGAAGCAATCCATAGTAGGGGTGGCTTCGAACTGGATGTCGATGGCATTGTGATTTGTCAACTGGTAGGTCATGGAACAACCCATCTTCCAGGAGGAGTTTTCCGCAGGCCACCTGATCGATGTGCAAGATGGGGAGAGCGACACCAATTCGCACACATCCTTGCGGGGTGTAAACATACAGATGGCCTTATCCGCAGCGGCCCCATTGAAGATGTGCTCAAAATTCAGACCCACAAAATCAGCTCTGAATATGGGCTTTCCCGGGTAAATCTTCAGGAAAAGCGGATTGAAGCCACTGCCTTCCTGTCCGGCATTGGAAACATTGTCAAGCAATCGCCCTGTGAAGGATTCGGATTCCAGATGGATCTCACGCCCTACCGGGATATTGGGCATTTTTAAGGGTTCTCCTCCGCCTCGAGCGTCGGGTATCTGTAGGCTCAGAAGGCACACTATGAACCCATGGATGATAAGAAGCCTGGTTCCATTTGCCATGTGTCGTTCGAATAGCCCCCATGGTGAGCTAGCATAGACCGAAGATCAAGGTCTTGAGACAGAATATCAAAAATTGCCGCTATTCCTCGCAACCTAAGTCTGGCAGAATCGTTAGAGATACGGAGTATGATCAATCAACCAGGTGGTGAGGGTATTGACTCCTCCCGTCGATCACTCCGTTTACAGGTTCTGTACAACATGTTACCCAGCAAAAACATGAATCCATCCGTCATCCAGGGATCCCTGGATGAGGAACTTGCCGAGTACCAGCAGGAAATCATTGATTTCTCGCCAGAAGAACTGCGTGCAATGGTGGTCCTGGATGCGGTGGTCGGACGGACCCTGGATTCCCTGAAGCTGAATCTGCTGTTTGACCGTCTGTTCCATGACCTTGGATTCCAATCTGAAATTCAGGTGGTGACCGACAAAGATGAATTGCCAGAGGAAACCACGGGCGGGGTTCAGGGCGCTGCAATCAGGTTCTTTTTCCCCTCCTTGCTGGATACTGGCAATGATGAGTTTATGGGTTGGATTGATCTGGTTCCACTTCAATGCGGACGTGTGGTTACAGATCGGGAATGGCGCTTCCTTCACTTTTTCTGCCGTCAAGTGTGGGCGGTTCTCGCCCACCAGTGGCTTTACCAGAATCTTACACGCACCCAGGAGCGTTTGCGTTCTGCTTTGAATACGGTTCAAGAGGTATCGGCTTTTGTCGGGCATGAGATCCGCAGCCCGATCTCCTCGTTGCTCTCACTTGGGTATCTGATGGAGGACGACATCAGGGAGATGGGCCGTCAAACCTCTCAGGGAGGAGAGGAGCTCAAACCGGTCACGGACAAGATGGCCCAGATGGTGGCCCTTCTTCAAAAAATTACTCGCGCGACTTATCTCCTTGGGACTCTCGAATTCGATCCTGTTCACTTGAGCCGGGAGGTGGAGTGGGTTGAGGTGGGGCGCAGCCTGTTAGTGACAGCATCAACCGCTTACTCCTTTGATATCCGCCGCCGCCGTTTGATGGTGGTGATCCGGCGTGAATCCAGGTTCATGCATGAACATGTTTTGGTACATCGTGCCTGGTTTGAAGCCATATTCGATAATCTCCTGGGGAACTCAGTCAAGTATTCCAGCGAGGGAGGCCGCATTGACATCTCGATCCTTCGGCGTGAAGGTTGCTATCTTATCCATGTCAGTAATCCCGTGGATCATCCACCCGCTCCGGAAAGACTGAATCGGCTCTTCGAAAAAGGTTACCGTGGGGAAGATACCGGCTTCAGTATCCAGACCATCGGTGCCAATCAGGGTCTGGGGCTTTACTTTGTCAATCGGATAGTCACGTTGGGGTATGGCGGTAAAACTCGGGTATGGCTGGATTCGCTCAGGAACCTGGATGGTGCAGGCGAGGGTGAAACGATCGAAACCCAGGTTTTTGGGGATCCAGATTCGCTTGGACCTGAATCGTCACAATACTTCCACATTGAGATCAAGATTCCAGAGGAAGCCTTACTTGGGATGGGGGAATGATTCGGACACCCGGCGGACAATGATCTGTTGTTTGTAAGTATGAAGGATATCGGTCACTGTCTGTAGTGAATCCAGACGGCTCATTTTCTCGCGGACAAATTTGTTATCAGGCATCCCCTTGAGATAACACGCCAGATGCTTCCGGAATTCGATAGTTCCTCGTGAATCTCCTTTCTCTTCTACCAGTAATTGCAGGTGTTCAATAGCGATATCGATCCGTGTCTCGAAGTCCGGTGGTATGAAATTGGGATTCTCCAGGCAGCGGAAAATCCAAGGGGTACCCAGAGCCGCACGCCCCACCATGACCGCATCGCACCCCGTTTCGTTCCTCATGCGCCACAAGTCCTCACTGGTACGGACATCTCCATTACCGATCACGGGGATAGTGACTGCTTCTTTTACCTTGGCGATGACCTCCCAGTTGGCGTGTCCTTTGAAAGCCTGAGTCCGTGTCCGGGGGTGGACTGTGACCGCTTTGGCCCCCTCGGCCTCAGCGATGCGAGCCACCTCGACTGCATTACGGCAGTTATCATCCCAACCCGCTCTCATTTTGACACTGACCGGTTTATTGATCCGGTTGGCAATACCACGGACAAGCTGGGCGACGAGTTCAGGTTCTCGCATGAGAGCAGAACCACCACCACCTCGTACAATCTGTCTGGCTGGACAACCGAGGTTAATGTCAACCGCGTCAGCCCCCATATCCACACACATGGCAGCAGCCTCTGCCATTACCACCGGTTTGTTTCCGAGCAGCTGAGCGACCGTGGGAATGGGGGCATCCAACCCATGGATGCGCACGCGAGCACGTTCGTTACTGCGGACCAGGGCCTCGGAGCTGGTCATCTCGGCATAGACAAAACGGCAACCCTGGCGCCGGCAGATTTCCCGGAAAGGAGCATCCGTGATACCAGAGAGTGGGGCCAGGATGACAGGAGGGTCAGCACCCAAATTATCGAAAATATTCTTTGAATCTACTGCCATGGTGGTGGCTCAGCCCAATGATAATCGTGGTGACACATCGAGGTCCAAAGGGGACCATCCTCGTTGAGGAATCGTGCGCAATGCAGCCGATCCGATCATCGCGGCGTTGTCACCGCAATACTTCAGAGGCGATAGACCGAAATCCCAACCTTTCCGCCGGGCCAGACAACTGATGGATTCGCGCAGGGCCGTGTTGGCGGCGACTCCACCCACAAGAGCTATCCGTTTCCTGCCCGCCTGTTTGGCGGCGGATTCAAGTTTGCGTGTCAAGGCATCCACCACACAGTGCTGAAAAGAAGCAGCCCAATACCCGACATCCTGCGGACCATTCTGCTGGAGAGCCACTGCGACGGCTGTTTTCAGGCCACTGAAACTGATATCACAGCCGCGTTTTCCTTTCATGGGTGCGGGGAATGAAAAAAGCTCTCCCCGGTGCCCGTTCGAAGCCTGTTCGATAGCCGGCCCGCCCGGGTAACCCAATCCAAGCAAATGAGCTACCTTGTCAAAAGCCTCGCCCGCCGCGTCATCAAGCGTTCCACCCAGGAACCGAATCTCCCATTCCTCGCTGACATCATAGAACTCGGTATGGCCTCCAGAAGCGAGCAAGGCCACATAGGGGGGATCAAAAGCGGGATCCGCCAGATCCAGAGAAGCAAGGTGGCCTTCGAGATGGTTGATGCCGGCCCAGGGGAGATCCCAGGCCCAGGCCAGTCCCCGGGCGAATGACATTCCCACCAGCAGGGCGCCGATGAGACCAGGCCCACAGGTGACCACGATTCCATCAAAATCCTGAGGTCCATACCCTGTTTTTTTTAGTGTTTCACCAGTCAAAAGAGGAAGCCACTCCTGATGTGCGCGGCAGGCAACCTCAGGCACTACTCCACCGAAAGGACGGTGAAGATCGATTTGTGAACTGACCAGCGAGTACTCGACACCCTTCGATCTTGAGACTACGGCCACCGCGGTTTCATCACAGGATGTTTCGATAGCCAGGATTCTCATGAGAGGAGGTCTCCACCCCCATGTCCATCCCAGTGGCATGGGGGTGGTGCGAAAGGATACTCCACTACTTGGATTTGGCGTCAGCAGTCGCTGGCGCCTGTTTCTCGCTCGAATCGGGTAGTTGTGAATGGAGAATCTGTGCGGCAAGGAAGAGCTGTTTGTCGTAAAGGTCTTTCTCGGCATCCGCTTGGGAGGTTTTGCCTAGGAGCTCCTCAACTGTCACTTCCGTGTTCTTATCTTCGGGTTCAGCGGCATGTTGACTGCGAAGCATTTTTGGTTTCAGGTATCCCACCTTCTTGGCCTGACGCAGATTAAGCCAGTATTCAAAATCCATATCCGCCCAGGCATCTGGCTTGATCCCATGTCCGTGAATCTTCTGTTTATTGGGGGTGAACCAGAGAGCAGTGGTCAGTTTGAGTCCTGAACCATCCTCAAGCTTGATGACGGTCTGGACAGAACCTTTTCCATAGGTGGTCTTTCCCGGTTCGGGACCGATGATCATGGCGCGTTTGTGATCCTGAAGGCAACCAGCCACGATTTCGGAGGCAGAGGCGGAATTCTCGTTGACTAACACCACCATGGGAACATCTGTGATGGGATCCTTACGGGAGTAATAGGTCTCGTCATCACGGTCATTCCTTGAATCGACAAACAAAACCTCCTCTCCGCGTTTGATGAACTTCTCGCAGATCTCGATGGCTACAGGAAGCAATCCGCCGGTGTTATCTCTGAGATCAAAAATCAATGCCTTCATATTCTGCCCTTTGAGGGTTTCGATTGCCTTTTCGACCGCTTCATGGGCATGACTGGTGAAGTCCTTCAACCAGATATAACCGATATCATCATCAATCATCCGGATGTCTTCCACATCGATCGGGGGGACAGAGATGATCGCGCGTTCAATGGTGAAATCGAGGAGGATCGGATTCCCTTGGGGGGGTTTGCGTGCAATCTGGATCGTGACCGTGGTTCCCGGAGGGCCTTTCAACTTATCCACCGCAGCTTCGAGAGACATAGTGCGTGTGGATTCTTTCCCGATCTTGACAATTTTATCGTCAGGTCTGAGTCCAACATACTCGGTACCATCCAGCGTGGCTTTGCAGCGTGTGGAAGGGGTATCCCGGATGGGATCCACCACAGTCAGCCATCCCGGTAACCAGCGGGCATCGGGACGTGCCAGAATGATGCGGATGCCCAGCCCGCCGAATTCACCCTGGGTTTGTTCATTAAACTTCTTGTATTCTGCGGGTGGGAAATACTGACTGTAAGGATCCAGGGTCTGCAACATGCCAAAGATGGCCCCTTGCATCAGGTTTTCGGCGGAGGCCTCCTTGATTTCCACATAGTTCTTGAGTACTTCATCGTAGACCGCGATCAACTGCCGCATCTCCTCATCGGAATTTCTGAGATGATCGAGGGCGTATACTGTCTTTTGGACACCGAGGGTGATGCTCAGGCAACACACCAATAACAACGATGTCACGAGGAAAAATCTCGAAATCGTCTTCATTAACACCCCTCCAGGGAAGTGGCTAAGGTTGGGCCTGGTATGGCCGGAGTGATCCCCTCACAACCCATTTGATGATAATCCGCGATAGTCTGTGTGTCCATAACTCCTCAATTGGAAACAAACCAAGTTGGACCTCAAGCCTTTCCCCTCGTCTTGGCGGGGGGAATGAACAAGGAATCAGCACTTGGCAGAAACCACATCTTTCCTCTATTATTTTTTTGTCACGTGACCAGATGGTTCAGAGCAAGCTAACAGCTTGTTGATAAACTCGTTCTTGCGGTGAGGTTGTGGATTCCCACTTTCGCGGGAATGACGATTTCCGGGGAAATTTGCTTGTCTCGTCATTCCCGCGAAAGCGGGAATCCACGGTTACACCCATCTTCAACAGGCTGCTAAGGGAAAAATGAAGATTCATGGAAGGTCTTCTTTGAAATACCGGCTCCCCGGCCGAATTAAAATTGGAAATGGCCATTGGGAGCAGGTAGATTCTGAATACGAAGAAAAAATTTGTGAATCTGTCAGAGTTTCTGCAGTTGCCAGTCAGTTTTTCAGCGATGAACACACGGAGATAAACTGTGGCTCGCATCCTCATCATTGATGATGATGAACCTATGGGTGAGCTTCTGGCACGAAGACTGAAGGTTTCCGGACACGAAATCGAATGTGCCACAACCCTGAGGAATGCCAGGACGATTCTTTCTGCTGAACCCTTTGACCTGGTGCTCCTCGATGTCAATCTTCCCGATGGCGATGGTCTCAGTTTTCTCCCCTGGATTCAGGAGTCCGTGAACCCGCCTGAAGTGATCATCTTCACAGGCCAAGGAGATCCCGATGGAGCTGAAACCGCAATCCGTAATGGTGCCTGGGATTATGTGGAGAAAGGGGGCTCCCTCTCCAGCGTTCTGCTTCCTGTCACACGAGCGCTTCAACACCGGGAACTTAAAAGGAGCCAGGATCCGCTTCTGCTGCTCAAAAGGGGCGGGATTATTGGTGAAAGTCCGGCCATACGCTCCTGTCTCACACAAATCTACAGGGCAGCCCAGAGCGATATCTCAGTATTGATCTGTGGGGAAACCGGAACGGGGAAGGAACTGGGGGCTTGGTGTATCCACACGAACAGCTCGCGAACCAATGGGAGTTTTGTGGTTGTCGATTGTGCCGCGTTACCTGAGAACCTTGTTGAAAGCTTGTTATTTGGACATGTCAGAGGAGCCTTTACAGGAGCAGACAAAGACCGGGATGGATTGATGCGTCAGGCTGATGGGGGAACACTGTTCCTTGATGAAGTTGGTGAACTCCCGCTTTCTCTTCAGAAATCATTTCTCAGAGCCCTTCAGGAACACCGTTTCCGGCCGGTTGGTTCTGAGAAGGAGGTAGAAAGCGATTTCCGTCTGGTAGCCGCAACCAACCGGGATTTGGATAAGATGGTCCAGGCAGGTCTTTTTAGACAGGATCTGTTGTTCCGGATTCGTTCAGTAGTCATCGAAATCCCTCCCTTGCGGGAACGTCAGGATGATGTCCTGCTCTTGGCCGAATATTTTCTGGAACGCTTGTGTGCCCGCCAGGGAATACCACGACGGTCAATGTCTCCGGATTTTCTTTCAGCGCTGAAATCTTATAGTTGGCCAGGGAATGTTCGTGAGTTGTTGTCATGTATCGAAAGGTCGGTGGCCTCAGCCGGGACTCTCCTGATTCTGGAGCCTTACCACCTCCCACAAGAGATACGTGTCTCGGCTTTAAGGTCCAGGATCCGGCCGGTAGTTTCGAAACCTCCGGAAGACTTTGCTTTTGTTGACGGATCAGATGGATCGTCCTTCCCCTCTCTGGAAGTGGTTCGTGCTGATTGTGACCGCCGTTACCTCCAAGCCCTTGTCAACCACTGTCAGGGTGATATCCGCAAGGCTAGTTATATATCAGGTCTATCAAGATCAAGGCTTTACGCTCTTTTGAAACACCACCAGGTGTCTTTACCTGACTCCTGAATCATTCCTGACAACTCCCCTGGTAACACAAATGATTGGATTGTCCCACTGGTGAGCGGTGGAGAGCATCCTCATTTGTGTCCTGTGGATTGATCTCATTTATTAGACACGTCCTGTTTTCAGGACAATTGAATCAGTCCGATGAACCAGATAGATCTGATAAAGGCGTTTATTCATAGTATTCCTTGGTTTCAGACTCCCTTGCCTTTTATTGGCACAGCTCATGCTCTGAAAGATCACAGAAATAAAAATGATTGGGAATATCGATTGTGCAGCCGATTCTTCTTTATTTCTCACACGGGGTTAGCCAGGCAGCAAAACTCCAGAACGTTATCCAATCCGTTGTTCAAAACACGAGTTTCTCTGTTTTGCGAGATCTTCCATCGCTCGAATACTTCTTGCACCACACCGCAACAACCCCCGCAGTTGTTTTCCTTGCGTTGGCGAGTTGCGATGAGCTCCTCAATGTTCTGATGCTGAAGGAGGAACTCTTGTCCTCCAATCTAGTGATCCTCCTTCCGAATCAATCAGCGGATATGACGGCCATGGCCCATCAATTACATCCCAGGTTTGTCGGTTATGTAGATGATGATTTTGGATTGATTTCCGATGTTTTGGCCCGGTTGATCCGAGATGAAGAGGTCCTTCCGAAGGGAAAAGATTTATCCGGAAAAACGACCGCTCATACAGTTGTTGGTTGAGAACAGGCTCTAAAACAATGCTCGTGCATTTGCAACCTATGTCGATCGTAACCTCGCCAACCCAGACATTGAGTTGGGAGGTCAAATGAGGAGAAAAAACAGTGACCTGGCGTCTTACCATCCATATCCGAGAAGACTTGCCGATGCCGACTGCACGTGCCTTGGTCATTGTGCAGGATTTGTGCTCGATCGGTGTTGTTGATGAGGTTCAACCTGATGTTCGTGCAGATGAAACCCTCAACTATGGGGAACCCCTTCACGTTTTATTTTCCGGCAACCGTTCCGTAGAGGAAATCAAGGCTCGGGTGAGAACCTTCGAGGGTGTTACTCTCGAAATTGAGGAGCTCCCCTCTCAGGAACTGTCCACAGACGGTAATCCATTTACGCTTAACACACCACCCACTGGCCTTGTTGAAGAACTGGCCACCTTGATTGTGCTTTCTGGTCCCACCGATATTCAGGCAATTGAATCGATGAGGGGAAAGTTCCGTGTGCTGTCGGATTGGGCTTTGGAGAAGCATCTCAATGAAGAACGAAATCTTGCCGAAGAGGGTTGTTCCTTCCTCGATCAGCTGTCTACGCCGGGGGAGTCTCGATCGGAAGATATCTGGCAGGAGTTGAACCGGATCATTTCCAGGCTGCAAATGCTGTTTCATGAGTCTTCTCTCCAGGCAGCGACAGAGCTGGCAAAAACGAAGAAAAGGAGAGGAAGTAAAAAAGAGTCCAGTCAATCCTCAGTCAATTCCAAAGGTACCCTGCCAGCTTCGGGGATGAATCCCAGTGAACAAGATCGGAAGATCCTTGCTGATTTCCTCTCTCGTCAGCCAGAGGTTCTTGCCGAACTGGAAAGTTTGGCCCTTGGTATGGAGAAGTCCCGCGATAACCAACAGGTCGAAGCCTTGTTGCGTATCCTCCATACGCTAAAAGGGGATGCCGATCTGGTTGGGCTTTCCGAGGTAGCAGGTCTCTGTCACTGGGTGGAGGGAAGATTGAAGGAGGGAGAGTCCCAGGTTCATCCCGATCAGATCCTGATCGTGAAAGATTGGCTTGAACGTTATTACGCACATCAAACCGGTAAGGTAACACCTCCTGAAAGTTACGAACAACTCATTGCATCCCTGATTGACAAACCGGCTGTGAACCAACCTGAAGTTCCTGCATCGGGTGTTAATAGACTGCCGCAGACCAGTCCGGTGCCTTCTTTTCTGGATAATCCAGAGATGCTTGAGACCTTTGTCTCCGAATCACTGGAACATCTCGAAAATTCGGATATTCACCTTCTTACGGTGGAGACTGACCCGGGGAACCGTGAGGCTCTGAATGCCGTCTTCCGTGCTTTCCACACCGTCAAAGGATCGGCAGGTATCCTTGGTCTGGTTGAAATCGGAGAACTCGCACATGAGGCCGAGAACCTTCTCGACCGTGCCCGGGAGGGAAGTCTGGTCCTCGCCGGTCCAACAATCGATGTGGTCTTTGAGACAATTGACTGTCTTAAGCGGATGATCAATCGCTTCAAGGGGCGTGTATCAGTTTCCAGCTTATCTACAGAGGATGAGGCGGTTCTTCCGCTCATCGACCGGATTCGGACAATCGAGTCGCTTTCCTCTCAGGATGTTCCGGATACCCGCCCATCCTCTCTGTCCGAGCCAAGGCGGCCACTCGGTGAAGTACTGCTTGCAGATGGGTTGATCACTCAGTCTGACCTGGAGCAGGCATTACGGCAACAGTCAGAACCAGTTCAGAACAAGCGTGTGGGGGAAATCCTGCGGGAAATGAATATCACCACCAAGAGCAAGGTGGAAACCGCGCTTGAGCTTCAAAACAATGAAAAAGATTCCCGTCCGATCGGTGAAATCCTGGCTGAACAGGAGGGCATCCCACAGGAAGAGATCGAAACGGCTCTGCATAAGCAAGCGGAACCTCCCACGAGGGCACGCATTGGTGAAGTTCTGGTCAAGTCGGGGCAGGTGGCAGCCCAGGATGTCGCCTTGGCTCTGCGTGCACAAGGAGCCGCTGAAATGGGTGCTACTGTCCAGGTCCGTGAGACCGTGAAGGTGGACGCGGACCGTCTGGATCAGCTTCTCGATACGATTGGTGAGCTGGTCATTGCGGAATCGATGGTCAGCCAATCTGAAGAGCTCAAACACCTGGCTTCTCCTGCCCTTCTGCGTCACTTGGGACAACTCGACAAAATCACGCGTGAACTACAGGAGATGGGGACCTCCCTGAGAATGATCCCGATCCGCGCCACCTTCCAGAAAATGGCCCGACTGGTCCGTGACTTGACTCGTAAGTCGGGCAAGAAGGTGGAACTGGTGATGTCAGGGGAAGACACCGAGCTGGATAAAACAGTCGTGGACCAGATCGGAGATCCCCTGGTCCACATGATTCGGAATGCAGTGGACCATGGGATCGAATCCGATCCTCAGGAACGGCTTCGGCTTGGAAAACCGGAAACGGGCAGGATCGATTTGCGGGCCTATCACAAGGGTGGCAGCATTTACATCGAGGTTCAGGATGATGGAGGCGGGCTGGACCGTGAAACGATTCTTGCGAAGGCCCTGGAGCGTGGTCTCATCCGCGAGGGGGATAATCTGTCGGATCGTGACACGTTCAATCTGATTTTCCTGCCAGGCTTTTCGACTGCAAAGAAGGTGAGTGATGTTTCAGGGCGCGGGGTTGGGATGGATGTAGTCAAGAAGAATGTCGAGGCCCTCCGTGGCCAGGTGGACATCATGTCCGAGCCGGGTATGGGCACGCTTTTCACCATCCGTTTGCCTCTTACCCTGGCAATCATTGATGGCATGGTGGTCCGTGTGTCTTCAGAACGATACATCATTCCCACCCTTTCCATAGTTCAGTCAATGCGTCCACGGCCGGATGAGGTTTCCACTGTGTTCCGGCGGGGCGAGATGCTCAAGGTCCAGGGGGATCTCATTCCTCTGTTTCGTCTGGACAGTTTGTTTGTGATCGATGGCGCTGGTCAGGAAGTGACTCAATCCACCGTTGTTGTGGTAGAGGATGATGGAAAAATGACGGGCTTGATGGTGGATGAGCTGCTCGGTCAGCAGCAGATTGTGATTAAACCTCTGGGAGAAGTTCTCCAGGGAACTCCCGGCCTTTCCGGAGGAGCAATCATGCCGGATGGGCAAGTGGGATTGATCCTGGATATCGGTGCCCTGGTCCGTCTGGCTACAACCAATGGCAACCACACAAACCTGGATGAAACCATTCCGCAAAAGGAAGAATCCTTGAGTAATGTATCATCCAATGAAAACAAGCAGATTATGACGTCTGTGGAAAACGACAACTAGGAGGTCGGAATATGGCGGAACAAGCAGTATTGGATGGACCCACACACAAAGGAAGGACAGCGGGAGTAACCCTACGTGGCGGGAAGTTTCTGACTTTTCAGCTTGAAGGCGAGATCTTTGGACTTGAGATTCTGAAGGTTCAGGAAATCATGGGGCTGATCGCCATCACCCGTGTTCCAAGAACACCCCACTTCATCCGGGGTGTCATCAACCTGCGTGGCAAGGTGATTCCGGTGGTTGACCTTCGGCTGAAATTTGGAATGCCTCACAAAGAGGACACGGACCGTTCCTGCATCATTGTTGTCCAGGTTCTCCGGAATGGCAGCCAGGTCACCATGGGAACGATCGTGGATGAAGTTTCGGAGGTACTCGATATTCAGTCCGAACAGATAGAGCATGCTCCTGAATTTGGGTCGACAGTGGATACCACTTTTATTCTGGGTATTGGAAAAGTTGGTCAAAAAGTGGTGTTGCTGTTGGATGTCGACAAGGTGCTGACAGTGGATGAGGCCGAGACATTGGCGGCAATTTCTGAAAACACAGAACAGTAATACCACGCCTGCAAGCAGGCGAAAAATATCACATGAGGATACGAACATGAAATTTCTCGACAACATGAAAACAGGAACAAAATTGATTGGTGGGTATCTGATTGTCTCTCTCCTTCTGGTTGCGGTGGCAGTCCTTGGCTACACCAGCATGAAAGGGCTAAATACCGGGATGGTTGAAATGTACGAAAATCAACTTCTCCCAGTGGCCTATCTTGGGGATGCACGATCGGCTCTTTATGCAATTAGAGGTGACGTCTTCAAAGGCTTCTTTCTGACGGAAGAAATGGATAGAATTCAACAAGCGGTAAAAAATAATGTAAACAAAGTTAATGAGTATATCGGGAAATATAAATCGAGTAATTTGACCGAAAAGGAAAAAGAAGCGCTGAAAAACTTTGATGATTGTTGGAAAACATACCAGGATGAAGCAAATGCTGTCCTTGCCAAGTTAGTCAGTGGAGATCAGCCTGGGGCCAAAACTATGGTAGTAGATGGAGGAACTACGGCAAATGCACGCAAAGCCGTAGATGCCAGTCTTGGGAATCTTTTGGATATCAATTCAGAAATTGCCAAAGAAGCCTATACTTCCGGAGAGGAAACTTTCTCTTCGTCAAAAGTAATACTTGGGTTTGGGGCTATACTTGGTCTGATTCTGTCCCTTTCAATGGGTATAACTTTAAGCCGAAGCATCACCCGTCCCCTTGGACAGGGAGTCCAGATGATGCAGGAGATGGCCAAAGGCCACCTTGGTATGAGACTCAAGATGGACCGCAAGGATGAGATCGGTGTCCTGGCTCGTGTGATGGACGATTTCTCCGAGGATCTGCAAAATAATGTTGTCGCGACTCTTCGGAAGGTGGCGGCTGGTGACCTCTCTATCAAGCCCGTTCCAAAGGATGGGCAGGATGAAATCAATCCAGCAACGGCGGAAGTCATCGCCTCTCTACGTGGTCTGGTCTCGGAAGCCAACAATCTCTCTATTGCGGCTGTAGAGGGAAGGCTCAGCGAGCGTGGGGATGTATCGAAGTTTCAGGGAGGATACAGAGAGATTGTACAAGGCGTCAATAACACACTCGACAGCCTTGTTGGTTACCTCGACAACATGACATCGCCAGCCATGATAATCGACAAAGACTTTTCGATCCAATATATGAATAAGACCGGAGCAGCTTTGGGGGGAATGCAACAAAAACAGTTAATTGGATCGAAATGTTATGACTTTTTCAAGACCGAAGATTGCAAGAGCGCCCGGTGCGCCTGTGCTCGAGCGATGCAAGAGGGGCGTGAGGCCATGTCCGAGACAGTTGCCAGGCCTGATGGCAAGTGCTTGAACATTAGCTATTCGGGTATTCCAATCAAAAACCACGATGGAAAGATTATCGGAGCGTTCGAGGTGGTATCCGATCAAACCGCGGTTAAAAGAGCGGCGGCGATATCACAGGCGATCGCGGATTATCAGAAGGTTGAAGTAGACCGGCTCGCGGATGCCCTTGGGGATCTCGCGGAAGGAAACCTCAGTTTCGATCTCAAAGTAACCGACGGCGATGAGAACACCCGTGAAACTCGTCAAAATTTCCTCCGGATATCCGACAGTCTCATCAAGGTAAGAGAGGCAATCAGCGCGCTCTCGGCTGATGCCATTATGCTTTCGAGTGCCGCGGTCGAGGGTAGGTTAGGCACTCGGGCGGATGCCAACAAACATCAAGGCGATTACCGGAAAATCGTCCAAGGAGTTAACGACTGTCTAGACGCGGTGATTGGACCACTGAATGTCGCCGCCAACTATGTCGACAGGATCGCCAAGGGAGATATTCCACCTAAGATTACCGACTCATACAACGGCGATTTCAATGAGATCAAGAACAATTTGAATATGTGTATCGATGCACTGGATGGCCTGATTATTCAGGATGGAGGAAAAGCTCTCCAGGCAGCTTCGGAACGGGATCTGACCAAGCGTGTTCAGAGAGAGTACATGGGAGCTTATGACCTGATGAAGAACAATATCAACAGTGTTCTGACAAGCCTTGATGAAGCTTTGTCACAGGTCGCTGCCTCAGTTGAACAGGTGAATGACGCCAGTAACCAGATCAGCAATGGCAGCCAACTCCTGGCGGAGGGTGCCAATGAGCAGGCAAGTTCCCTTGAAGAGGTATCCGCAAGCCTGGAGGAGATGGCTTCTTCCACTCGGCAGAATGCAGCAAATGCAAACCATGCCAAGCAGCTTTCCAATGAATCAAGGAATTCTGCCGAGAAAGGAAATTCGGCAATGGTAAGTATGTCTGATGCCATCAACCGGATCAAAGCATCCTCGGATGAGACAGCAAAGATAGTCAAGACCATCGATGAAATTGCATTCCAGACGAACCTCCTTGCTCTGAATGCGGCTGTCGAGGCTGCGAGAGCTGGTGATGCCGGTAAAGGCTTCGCGGTAGTAGCAGAGGAAGTACGCAACCTCGCACAACGATCCGCTGCTGCCGCGAAGAATACTGCAGACCTGATCGAGGAATCGGTCAAGAATGCCCAGGGAGGAGTGGATATTTGTTCTGAAGTTGCCAAGATTCTGGCAGAGATTGTAACAGGATCGGGCAAGGTGAGCGATGTGATTGCGGAAATCGCGGCGGCCTCAGATGAACAGTCCAAGGGTATTGAACAAGTCAACACCGCGGTGGCACAGATGAATACGGTAACCCAACAGAATGCCGCGAATTCTGAGGAATCCGCTGCAGCCGCCGAGGAACTTCGTGGGCAAGCCGAAGAATTGGCTTCCATGGTTGCTACGTTCAGCCTGACTAACTCTGGAAACAAGATGCCTGAAAGGAACTTTCAGGTCCGGCCACCGGTCAAACTCGCGAAATCACAACCACATTCTCTAGGAAAACAAGGCGGTAATAACGGTCATGGTCCAAAGGCGGCAAATCGAAAAGTTACCCATCATGCCGGAGTCAATCGAATTGCCAAGGAGAAGCATTCATCCACTCCTGAATCAGTTATCCCATTGGATGATGATGATCTCCATGAGTTCTGATTCCTTATTCTCATGATTCTGCATTCCCCTCCTCAGGTTTCCGCCCAGCCTGGGGAGGGGAAAATCTGTGAAGGGATTCAAATTCACAATGAGCACGATGACAATGGATCGCAAAACATTACAAATGTTTTGTGACCTGGTATATCAGAAAAGTGGGATTCACCTTACCGAACAGAAGGAAGCACTCCTTTGCTCGCGCGTAGGTAAAAGAATGCGAGCACTTGGAATTAAAGATTTCCGCGATTATCTGAATATGATCGTAAACGAGAATGAGGAAGAAGAATGTGTTCAATTCCTGGATGCTATATCAACGAACGTTACAAGTTTCTTTCGTGAACCGGTAGCTTTCACATTTCTTATACAGGAAGTCGAAAAATGGTGGATAAATGGTCAGAGACGATTTCGGTTTTGGTCTGCTGCTTGTTCAACAGGTGAAGAACCCTATACAATGATGATGACATTCCTCTCATCAAAAGCAGGTAATGTGAATGACGTACGGATACTTGCAACTGACATCTCAACAAAGGCACTCAGGACTGGTATAAATGGATTTTATTCAAAAGACAAAATGAAATCTATTCCATCTGAATATGTGAAAAGATGGTTCGATAGAAAAAACAAAGACGGCGAGGAATATTATGCTGTTTCAAATGAATTGAAACAGCATATATCTTTTAACCGTCTTAACTTGTCCAATCCTCCATTTCCAATGAAGGGTCCCTTTGACGTTGTCTTTTGCAGGAATGTCATGATTTATTTTGACATGAAAATCAGGGAGCAACTGATTCTTGAGATTCATCGATTGTTGCGCAGTGATGGTTATCTGATTCTGGGTCAATCAGAAGGATTAACAGGATTATCAGTTCCTTTCAGGTCAGTTCGTCCATCAATCTATAAAAAAGAATTATAAAATAATGATGTTTAATCATATTCCGAATTTGACTGGTTATGGTGATGGCGAAGATAATCAAGATTCTGAAATCCGTTTAATTGTCATTGTAAAAATGGGAGAAATGGAAATTTCAACTAGACCTGATGTTATTTTAACCACCTACTCTCTGGGATCGTGTCTGGGTGTGACGGTATATGATCCTGAGGTTCAAATTGGCGGGATGATCCATTGCATGCTCCCCCTTTCTAAAGCCGATAAGCAAAATGGCAATACAAAACCTGAAATGTATGTGGATACAGGTGTAAGTAAGTTACTGCAGAATTTATTTAAAAAAGGTGCTCAAAGAGAGAGACTGATCATTAAAGTTGCTGGGGCTGCCACACTACTTGATGAAAAAGGTTATTTCCGAATTGGGGAAAGAAATCATGCCGTTTTAAGAAAAATACTCTGGAAGAACAATCTGCTTATTAGTGCGGAAGATGTGGGTGGTTCAAGACCCCGAACAATGAGCCTTGAAATAGCATCTGGACGGACATGGATTCGAACGGGTGATAAAATAAAAGAATTATAAAAGATCGAAACGGAGAACATAATGGCATTTAACATCCTTGTGGTCGATGATTCTTTGACAGTATTCGAAGTGATTCGCAAAACTCTTGGTCTTGCACATATACCAACAGGAAATTTGTACCATGCTCCAAATGGGTTGGAAGCTCTAAAAATCCTGGAGGAGAATTGGATCGACCTGGTATTCCTGGATCTTCACATGCCTGAAATGGGAGGCATGGAACTGATCAATACCATGAAGCAACGTGATCTGCTTGATTTAATTCCAGTTATTGTGGTATCTGCTGAAGGAAACCGCCAGGTGATTGAGAAAACACAAAAAACAGGTGCAAGAGCCTATATCCGAAAACCTTTTTCTCCTGAAGAAATTCTATCCATTTTTAATGATGTGATGGGTGTCTGCCATGCATGAAAATGTTGCCGGATTTCTTGAAAGTGCTTTTTATGAGGTACTGGCCAATTATGCATTCTTGTTCGGAGAGAGAACTCAAGAATATAATCATACAGATGATGGAAATAAAGAATATATCCATGCATGGATTGACATCTTGTCCGATGAAAAAAGTAAGCTTGGAGTGATTGTACCAATCGAACTTGCAAGAATCATCTCCGGAAATGTTATCGGAGTGGATGAGAATGATCCTCTTGCGATTGAACGAGCTGAGGATGCAGTGAAAGAGATGGTAAATGTCCTTTGTGGACACTTGCGTTCCATCCTGACGTATGAAAACTGCCAATTTGAGGCATCAATTCCCTCATCACAAATTATCGACCAGACTGAATGGAAAGAATATCAGGATAAAGAGGAGACGCTTACAATCCTCATAGAAGAATATCCTCTGTTGCTAATCCTTTCAATCGATGGAAAAAAAACATGAGTATTCGTGTCATTGTTGTCGATGATTCAGCATTCGTACGACAGATCTTCAGTCATGAGCTGGAAAAAGATCCGGAAATTGAAGTTGTTGGCGTGGCCCCGGATCCTTATGTCGCGAGGGACATGATTGTACAGCTCGAGCCTGACGTGATAACTCTGGACATTGAAATGCCGCGTATGGATGGTATTACCTTTTTGCGAAAGCTCATGAAATACCATCCAATTCCTGTAGTGATAGTTTCATCCCTTACGCCGAAGGGAAGTGAACTTGCGATTGAGGCTCTTGAGGGGGGAGCTGTTGATGTTCTATGCAAACCTGGAACATCGTATACAGTTGGAGATGCTGCGGTATTGTTGATTGAAAAAGTCAAAGCCGCAGCTCGAGTGAATGTCAGGGATACAATTCATAAAAATAATTCCATGAAGCCATCAATCAAACGTGAATCACTTACGAGAACAACTCACAAAATAGTTGCCATAGGTGCGTCAACCGGGGGTACGCAAGCACTTCAAATTGTCCTGACGGCATTGCCTGAAAATGCGCCTGGAACACTAATCGTTCAACACATGCCCGAACTCTTTACACGGTCTTTCGCTGAACGACTAAATAGTCTCTGTGCGATTGAAGTGAAAGAAGCTGAAAATGGTGATAATGTTTTACCTGGACATGCCTATATCGCCCCTGGAAATCATCATATGGTTCTTCACCGTTCCGGAGCAGTGTACGAGATCGAAATTAAGAATGGTCCCCTGGTATCGCAACATCGTCCTTCAGTTGATGTCCTTTTCCGATCTGTGGCGAGATATGCAGGGAAGAATGCGATAGGTGTCATTATGACAGGAATGGGCAGAGATGGCGCTCAGGGATTGAAGGAAATGAAAGACAACGGTGCAATCACAATCGGTCAGGATGAGGCCAGTTCTGTTGTGTATGGGATGCCCAAAGAAGCGGCCATGATTGGGGCGGTAGACCATGTAGCCTCCCTTAAGGATATTCCCCGCAAAATTCTTGAACTTGTTTAATTCATAAGCGATTTGTAAGCACCATCCGCGTGCGTGATATCGTTCTATTTCTATGTAAAAAAATCAGTCATTAAGTCATTCCTGGAAAATTCCCGTGTATTTGCCAGTTTCCTCTATTTGGTCTCCTGTGACGAATTGCTCGCCGACGGATTCTCTCATTGACACAGATGATCAAAAAGATCGTAAGACGCGGTGAATGAAGTTCGGCAACCGGTTACCTTGTGTTTCAGAGATCACGAACATAAGTGATACCAAGTATATTGACATATCAATTATTTTAGTAGAATGTGATGCATGAATATTCTGTCTGAACTATCGTTTTTGAAACGATCAGCTCATTGGCTGACCGCCATCCTGTTTAGCGCGATTATGATTCCATCATCAGCTGGCTGGCAGTCTCTCACGCCAGGCGTGGACGAAAACACGGTAGCCTTCTGGCCATTCGACGACCCGGAATACATCAACATGACACTGACGGATGCCAGTCCCAATCATTACGACTTGCGGCTGCGTTTGGGGGGACGGTTGACACCGGGAAAATATGGTAACGCCCTGCAGATCATGGGCCAGAAGCTGCCAGCATGTATGTACGCGGAGGTCGGCGCACAGCACATGGTCCCTGATATCACCACGCGCGCAGTTGATGCACCCACAAGAATTCTGCAAACACTTTCTGGGCAGGATTGGACTTGGGAATTATGGCTAAAACTTGAGCAAACACCACAATCTGAAGTCGCGCTGATGCACCTGGCGGTACCGAGTGACCCGGATAATGACCATCTGAACCGACTTTACATGGCCCTGACCTCCAGTGCCGATGCGGTAGTACTGCGTGACTGGGGTACGAGCGTCAGCGGTACGCATTTGAGCCTGCCGATCTCGAAATCCATCACCGGCGGAGGATGGCATCACCTGGCGATCACCAAATCGGGGCAGCCGGCGACCTATCGCCTGTTTGTGGATGGCGTCCGGCAATCACCGGCTCAAACGATACCCGCCGGCGCTCCCGGCCTGGATCAGGGAAATATCGATTACAGCCGTGGCCTGATCCGTGTCAACTATGACCGGGCCAATTTCGTAGAGTCTCAGCATGCCTTTGTGGACCATTTCTTCGACTTCGATTACGGCACCTACCGGAGCAAGGCCTGGTCCGATCGGTGGCGCGGATCGATCAAAGGACCGGTCAGTGGGGAAGTGACCTTCACCATCGACGCGTGGAAGGACGTGCGTTTGTACGTCAACGATACACTGGTGATTGATGGCTGGAGCCCCAATACCGCACGCACGGGAAGCATTGCAATGACCGAGGGGGAGCTGGTGCCGATCGTTCTGGAGTATGGGAATGAAGATCCACTCACGAGCCCGCGGCTTTCACTTTCCTGGAGCTGGCCGGGACATGCCCAGGAACGGGTACCCACGGCATACCTGTTTTACAGCCCCCTGGACGCGCAGAAGGTCGGCGCGCAGGTGAATGGCGACTTTAGGAACAACGAGCCGAGGGATTTTGAAATGCGAGTGGGGACGACTGTGGGCGGGGCGCTCGCGATGTCCGGGTGGGTGGATGAATTGCGGTTCTCGCGGGTCGCCCGTTATACGGCCGACTTTGCTCCACCGGAGAGTTTCACATACTCCTACGGGCCCGACGCCCCGGAACCAACTCGTCCCAATGGGCCACCCCTGCTCTTTGCGTCCGATATCGCGGCGCCCAACCCGCTGCCGTTGGCCAGCAACAAGCATGTTTTCATCGACGACGCGATCCTGGAACAGCAGTCGGACCTGTACCTCGCGTCCAATCCCTGGACCTCACGGACAAAGACCAATCTGAACATCAGCGGAGATCCCTCGGTGGTCGATTGTGATGGCCAGATACGCATCTATACCACCAATGGCGACATGTGGAATCTGGGCAAGTCCTATGCGGATAACCTGGCGGAAGGCAGAAAGGCCGCGCAATCTGTCTACACCTCGGATAACGGAACGACATTTGCGACCCCCAACCTGGGTTTTTACGAGTTGAACGGCAACACCCAAAACAGTGTGATCATTAAAGAACCGGTTCAGGGGCAGGTTTTCGAGGATCCGAATCCGGCTGTACCCGCGGCGGCGCGCTTCAAATTCACGGCTTATTACATGACGCGAGGGGTTTATCTGTATTACTCGGCGGATGGCATCCATTGGCAGCGCAATGAAGCGATCATGGAACCGTTCGATTGCGGCGGCGGCGTGGAATCGTTCTGGGATGACCAGCGCGGGGAGTATTTCTCCTATATCCGTAATGAAGGCTATTTGTGGGGGTTTGGCACGGCGTTCGGACGGGCGGTGGCGCTGGCCCGCACACGTGAGCCAATGAAACCCTGGCCCTTCACGCCGGCCGACAATGCCAATGTTTTCATCGACGCCTGGGATATGCCCAGCATGAGCACGGAGTTGCCGACCCCGATCGTTCCCGGCGATCGCGGTCACGTATATCGCGCACGCCCGCTCAAGTACGCCTGGGCGCCCGACACCTATCTGAGTTTCGTCTGGCGCGGCGGCGCCAATGGCCCGCATAATCCCAATTCGGGGGAGTTTGTGACCGACCTGGGTGTGAGCCGCGATGGCCTGAACTGGAGATATTATGATCCCTGGTATATGGATGCCGGCGAGGATGTGGGCAATGGCGAGAGGATCATCCATGTAGTCGGCAGCCAGGGTATGGTCCGGCGAGGCAACGAGTTGTGGAATTACGCTCTTGTGATGACAGAGCCGACGGGCAGCCAAAGAGGGCTATACCGCTATACCCAACGGCTCGATGGTTTCGTCTCGCTGAACGCCGGCCGGACCACCGGCACGGCCACGACCAAGCCGTTCACATTCACAGGCGGGAAATTGAAGGTCAATGTGAATACTGCGGAAGGGGGCCAATTGCGGGTGGGTTTGATTAACGCCGATAGCTCTCCGATAGAGGGTTTCGCCCTTGCCAATTGCACGCCCTTGACGACAGACTCGGTCGAGGCGACGGTTAGCTGGAACGGTGGTGAGGCCTTAAGCACCCTGGTCGGTCGGACCGTGCGTATGCAACTGGAACTGCAGAATGGAAAGCTGTTCGCATTCCAGTTTGTGCCGTAGCGGCAAATGACGCAGGAGCAAGCATCCTTATCCTGGAAATCATTGTTCCCGCGGAAGCGGGAATCCACGGTTACCATCATTTTTAACAGGCTGACAGGTGATGGAGTCCACAAACCGGTTACGCACTAGTATTCCTGCCAGTGCGTGATTCCCGAGGGGAGCTCGGTCGGGGTTAGTGTGGATGTCTGTGATGGTGTGGATGATGGTGTCTGGGTGTTTGTTGACGATGGAGTGGGAGTACTTGTCGGACTGGGTGTCTTTGTTGGGGTTACGGTTCTTGTCGGGGTTGGAGTT
Source organism: uncultured bacterium (assembly GCA_964481775.1). Lineage (GTDB taxonomy): Bacteria > Hinthialibacterota > Hinthialibacteria > OLB16 > OLB16 > OLB16. Next base: position 25,212 of record CAYZUX010000040.1, read on the forward strand.
GCGCTCCGAGTGTTGGTGCTTGTGTGGGTTGGAGGGGGAGCTGTCGCTGTCGGAGTGGGTGTATTCGTGTATGACCGGGTAGTGGTGTTTGTCGGTGTGAGAGAGTCTGTTGGAGTATGGGTTAAGGTACTCGTACCTGTTGGCAGAGGTGTTTCAGTCGGAGTAGGTGTTGGATTGGATGCCGCGATGATGAAAGAGAATTCGCTGGCCTTGCACATGCCGGTTGACTGGTCGAAGGCATGGAGGCGATAGCTCCCATTGCTCAGACTGGGAATCACCCAGAAGATGGGATCATCACCCACCTTCCAGGGTCCTCCCGATAGCTGAACACTGCCCGCTGCTCCACCGGCACAAACGAGGGTGATCAATGGGGGTGTGAGGACAAACCGGTTTGAAGAAGAACGTCCCATGAGGTGGATTTCATGGGTCTCACCTACTAACCAGGGAATGTTAACAGCATCGGGTGTGGTGATCCGAAGGTCGAACTCGATGGGAGATTTCACAGGACCACCCAAAGGATCAACGCAAGCACCCAGGCCTGCCAGCACAGCCGGCGAAGTCTGCCAAGGGATGGGTTTTGTCCCCAGCCGTAATGTTGAGAAATTCACGGGTGAGAAGGTCTGTGGAATGGAGATCTTGCCGGTACCCGGACCGGTGTCATTTTCCCCATACACAGGGAGACACCCCGCTCCCACCAGGAATCCCAGAACCAAACCAGCGATATGTGATGTGTTTACGCCAGCATAATTAGCCATTGGAGTTGGCTCGGAGTCGAGCTGGAATCCCTCTACTTCGCGGGATTCGCTTCACGATCCGGGTTTAAGACAATCGCTATTTCCTGGTCGAGTGGCTCACCTGAGGGTAACTCCCGAGTGTAAATCAGTTCGATTATTATGAAATTGAGTGATACCTCCTCGAGGGGGAGCACATCTCCTACAGTGCCTCCCGGACGCACCGAGCTAATAAGGACATCCCTCATGATATACTTCATGTAACGGGTGGTTGCATCTGGGATTGCTGGATCTTCTGGTAGAACAACAAGTTCAAGGGTTACTGTCGGGATGATTTGTCCACTCGCACAAGCCATTGCAAGCTTGGGGGAGGATTTATCCAACTTCTTGACAACACTGAATTCCTGAACACTCCGTTTGCCGCCTCCAGCATTGAAGCTCCCTGTGTTGGATAAACCCCAGCTCCAGCTTTCGATTTCGATCCATTTATCGTGTTTGCTATCTGTGCTTTCACCCTCAATTCCGCCTTCAATCTTCATGAACATATCCGCCGCGGCCCAGGTGGGATCAGAGATTCCTCCCAATAACACGCCCAAAGAAAAAAACACAAACAGAGTTTTCCAAACGCAAAATAAACTCATCGGAGAACCCTCCTTTCAGTTGGATACGCTGTTCTAAGGCTTTGGATGGAAGAATATGAAAATGAGATATAATGAATACTGAAATTAGGATACAACCAATTTGGTTCGTGTCAATGTTTTTTTTGGTTTTTCAGGATAGTTTCTCTCCCCTCTTTTTTCCCGGGCCAAGGTCACGATAATTACTCCCTGAATCCAGATTTTTTTTGGCGTATTGAAAGGAAACCATGTCACCCAAAGTCGCAGTCGTCACCGGTGGAACCCGGGGGATTGGAAGGGCCATTGTCGAACGGTTCCTGAAGGATGGTTTCTCCGTTGTGTTCACGGGAAGAAGCGAGGAGTCTGTGGCTAAGGCCAGGGAAGGACTGTCCGAAGGAGCGATGGGATGTGTCTGTGATGTGGCGGATGTCACCGCGGTGCGCGCCCTGTTCGAGCAGGTGCTCAAAGAGTTCGGACGGATCGATGTGCTGGTCAACAATGCCGGCATCACCCGCGATGGCCTGGTCTTTCGCTTGAAACCCGAGCACTGGGATGAGGTTCTGAATACGAATCTCAAGGGAGCTTTCCTGTGCGCCCAATCAGCTGCCCGTCCCATGATGAAGAACCAGGAGGGGGGGAGGATCATCAACATCAGCTCTGTGATTGGACTGATGGGCAATGCCGGGCAGGCCAACTACGCCGCCTCGAAAGCCGGACTCATCGGTCTCACCAAATCCCTCGCCAAGGAGTTCGCTTCGCGCAACATTCTTGTCAATGCCATCGCACCTGGCTTCATCGAAACCGACATGACTGCTGTGGTTGGCGAAGACTTGAGGAAACAGATCCTCACTGAGATTCCCCTTGGACGTATGGGTACCGTAGACCAAATCGCCTCGGTCTGCTCCTTTCTCGCCGGGCCGGACTCCTCCTACATCACGGGACAGGTACTGACGGTAGATGGCGGAATGGTGATGTAGGGGAAGATGGATGAGAAGGCGAATGTGGACGAATCCTTGGGATCCGCCGGGTTATGCTCTGACTGCCTCCATGCACGCCGGGTGACCACAGCCAAGGGGAGTTTGTTTCTGCTGTGTAAGCGTTCAGTGTTTGATCCGATCTACCTGAAATACCCCAGGCTCCCCGTGATCGAATGCGAGGGATATGAAGAGGTGCCACCCCTTCATTGACACCTTTCCAATACACCACTATCCTAAGTATGTCTGCGTTTGTAGACCGCTGCGTTCTGAGCTCATCTAAGGCGGTTACTTGTGTCTAAAATTCTTTTCATTAATTGTTATGACGACATGATGCTGGCTCTAAGGACCATGTCGGCTCAGCTTCAGGCTGATGGTCATGAGGTGTCCTTGCTGGCGATTCGTCATCTCGAAGATTGCTTCACACCCTGCGTGCCTCCCCTGATGCACCCCATTTACAATTACTCTCTTCAGACCACCCAGAAGGAAGTGGACCATGTGATGACTGTATTCGAGGAGGTGGATCCCGACTGGGTCGGTTTCTCGGTTACCTCGAATCATATCGGACTGATCCGTTACCTCGGCAACCTTTTCAAGGAAGCCAAGCCCGGGATCCCGATCGTCTGGGGAGGAGCCGATGTCTGGTTCAATGCCGAGGAAGACAGTCACTATGCCGATGTCATTGTGCTGTCTGAGGCAGATGCGATCATCAACGACTTGGCGAAGGCTATCGATGGAGACAAAGACCTCGCGGACATTCCAGGTATCTGGTTCAAAGACCGTTCAGGGGAAATCCACAAAAACCCCCCCCTTGATCCCTTCGAAGATTTGGAGAGTCTTCCCCCGGGAGACTGGTCCCTGGACCACTTTTACGAAGTGTCCGCCGACCAGCTTTTCCGTCATGGGTATCATCCCCTCAGCATGGTTGGCCAAGGTTTCCGGAATGTAATGACAGCCCGTGGATGCCCTTTCACCTGTTCATTTTGCTGCAATGGGTATGAGAAGGAGGATGTGAACCTCTCTCGTCTTGGGCGCCAGAGATCGGTGAACAATGTCATTGCCGAACTCAAGCATCTCATGAAGGTCTCATCAGGCACCGGGATGATCTATTTCAGCGATGAAGTCTTCCCGATGAACCGCCGGTGGGTTGAGGAATTCGCGGATGTTTATCATAGCGAGGTGGGACTTCCATTCGCGTGTTATGCTTATCCCACCACAGTCAAACCCTGGTTTGCTCAAGCCTTGGCGAGAATGGGTGAGTGTTATGTCCAGATGGGCATCCAAAGCGGCAGCGACCGTTTGAATCGTGAAGTCTTCCACCGTTTTGCCACCCAGGAAGATGCGCTTGAGGCTGGGCGTATTTTCGCCGACCATGGCATTCTCTATAGCGTGGACATGATCGGTTACAACCCCTTCGAGACCGAGGAGGATTTCCGGGAAAACCTCAAACTGCTCCAGAAGATGCCGAGGCCCTTCCTCTTCCAGTCGGTCTACGAACTCATGTTCTGGAAAAACTTCCCCATCACCGATCGAGCCTTCGCGGCTGGCCTTCCCTTGATTCAGACCAATGAACACACTTGGTTAAGTGCGCCTAAAAAGGAATACCCCTTCTGGCATGCGATGATGGTGATCACCGGCATGTTCCAGTCCATCTCTCCCGACTTGATCTCTTCCTTTGTGGACAATCCGCTGTACCGTGAACGGCCGGAGTTGCTTACAGAGCTCATGCAACAGTTGCAGCTGATGAATTACACCCGTACCGTGACTGGCAACTGGCAATACAAAGACAAACACATCCGTGATTTGGAAACTTATTATATGCGGATGGAAGGGAGCCGTGCGGTCAAAGGTTACTTTGCGGTCAAGGAACGTGTGACTGGAATAGTCGAGTCAGGAGTACGAATCACCAGAAACCTCCTGGACCTTCCCTCACGGTTCCGTCCGAAGGATAGCGGACGCACGGCGACAGAAGAACTTAAAGACATCTTCGCGGAACACCGTGCCGATGCGGCTAACCGCGAAGCGTCCTTCAGGAATGGCAATGGCAAGAATCTTCCGCTCTTGGAGGGATTCGTGCAAGCCGAGGGGATTGTGGGAACCAAGTCAGCCAATGGGACTGCAATGGGAAAGAAAGAAACCCGCAAACGCTTCCACTATCCCAAAGCTGCGGAAGTTCGTGTGGGACGCGCCATGGGGGATGTCAAACGCGAGGACACTCCATAGTCCTTTTTTGACTGCTTTACCTGTCGCCTGGCAGGTGCTTCAATCCCTTCCGGCTGTTCCCTCCAGCAGGAGGGGTGTCTGTACTGCCGATTCAGGAGTTCTCCCAATGGTATCGAAACATATCGTTCAGTGTATCCAGATCTTTTTCCTCCTCCTTGCCATCGCGCCATTCGTTCAGGCAGCGAATGTCCGTGATTTTGGAGCCTTGGGGGATGGTAAGAGTGATGACACGGCAGCCTTTCAGAATGCTCTGGATGAAGGTGGGAAGACCGGCGATGTAGTGACAGTTCCCGCCGGCCAGTATGCCATCCATGGCCAGCTGAGGATTCCTGAAGGGGTGACACTCGAAGGCACATGGCGCGGCCAACACACCTCGCAACTTGATAAAGGTTCCACACTGTTGGCCTTCAGCGGCAGGGATATTGAGGACAGCACACCTTTCATCAGTCTCTACACGGCAAGTTGCCTGAAAGGGATGACCATCTTCTACCCTGAACAGGCAGTTGAAGATATACACCCCTATCCCTGGACCCTCCAGGGACGTGGTCAGCACTACAATGTGATTGATACCGTGATCGTGAATGCTTACAACGGAGTTGATTGCGGCAGCTTCCACAATGAAGGCCATCATCTCCGGAATGTGTTTCTTTGCGCGCTGAACAAAGGTGTCTACATCGACTACTGCTCGGATATCGGGCGCCTGGAGAATGTCCACATTCACAACGTCTACTGGTGGCGCGTTTCAGAGCCTTACAGGCTCAAGCCGGGACAGGCTGAGAAGCTCGAGAAGTACACGCTCGAGCATCTGGAGGGTTTCATCATCGGACGGACGGACTGGGAGTATATTTCGAACTGTTTTGTAATCTGGGCCAAGGTGGGTTTCCACTTCATCGAAGGTAAGACCGGCAAGGCAAATGCACTGATCACCCAAAGCGGTTCAGACCTGGGACCTGTGGCGGTCAAGGTGGACAATGTGCAGGATCATGCCGGAACCATTTTTGAAAACTGCCAGTTCATGTCCGGGTTTGAGGTCGGTCCTGAGAATAAAGGCCCAATCAAATTGACCACCTGCGGATTCTGGGGCAAGGCAGGGGCTGGATCCCAGATGGCCCTGAAAGGGAAGGGAACTGTTACCTTGACTGCCACCCATTTCCACAAGTGGGACCAGGAGGGGCAAGGAAAACCCTGCATCCAGGCACTCGGTGGCTCATTGATCCTGAATGGTTGTGAGTTCATGGGAGAAGGAGTCAAGGCTCCGCATATACTGCTTGGACAGGACCTTGATTCGGCGGTGATCATGGGGAATCGTTTCACCTATGGGGGGATGCGGATCGATAACCAGTGCCAGGGTGATGTCCAGATGACAGCCAATGTGAGTCAGTAGACTACATCCTTCTCTTGTATCGCACGGGTGCATGCGCTTGGGAGAAGGATTTGGTTTTGGATTCAGTTCCTTCCCAGTACCGGCACCAGGTATCCCCTGTAGATGACCCAGCAGGTGTAGAGCATCGAGAAGAGTATGCCGATTGCCAGAGCCAGGATGGACCGGCCCGGTCCGGTTGGTTGCCGTGAAGGGACCGCTCTCTCACCGAAGGAGATGGGGGGAGCCAGATAGCCTGATTTCAGACGTGTGCTGCTGAAGGTTGCGGTAGTGAGACGTTCCGCCATGATCCGGTAACGCTGGTTGATCTCAAATTCAGTCTGTTTGTATTCGGCAACAAACGCGGCTATCTCAGCTCGAATCTTCTGGGCACGCTCCCTCATCTCGTAGATCCTTGCCTGAGTGGACAAGACAGCTCCCTGGAGCCTTGCCATCTCAGCGTGAGTCGGCATTCCCTCTCCGCTTGCCCCAGAAACTCCCTCAGCCTTGGCCAGTTCAAGTTCCAGTTTTCCCAAATCCCCTATGAGTCCCGATTGAAATCCAATATCGGCGTGGAGCTCCACATAACCGAACATATCCAGCTGGGTCCGGCTGCCATACAGGGCATTCTCCAGACCCTGCACCTCAAGCATCTTCTGGTATTCCGGCTTGGCTTGGAGTTCAGATAGATACAGCTTCAGTCTTTCGACCTCTTTCTCGATCTTGGAGGACTCCTTAAGGATGGATTCCTCGGTGGAGTTTCCCATTTCCACAGCCAACCGGTTCGCTCGATCCACGAAAAGTCGTGTCCACAGGTTGGCAAACACCGCCGAAGCGCCTGGTGAACTCCAACGTACCCTGAAGTTGAGGAACGGCTGGTTCACCAGGGTGAT
>CAYZUX010000041.1:0-20247 GCA_964481775.1 uncultured bacterium
GCTCATCCGATGAGGCCCGATCAGAGCCAAAAGGTTTCTCGATCACTGCCCGTGACCAGTGGGGATCATTCGGACCACTGACCAGACCCGCATACCGGAGTGATTGCGCTACATCGAGGAACACAAAGGGGGGAATGGCCAAGTAGAAAACCCGGTTGGCAGGCCGCGCCTCTTCGAGGTTGCGAAGCTCCTCACGCAGGTTAGCGAATGAAACCCGGTCATCGTATTTCCCACTCACATAGAAACAATGGCCCAGGAATTCCTCCATCCTTTCGCCGCACGATTCACCTGGGGCATACCGGCAGGTCAGGTGCTCTGTAATCCGGGTACGGAACTCCTCATGTGTGAGATGGCTTCGAGCGAAACCGATCACATGGAATCTTTCCGGGAGGAGCTTCTGACAATAGAGAGCAAAAAGGGCCGGGATGACTTTTCTCCTGGCAAGATCCCCTGATGCTCCCAAGACGATGATGGAAACTGGCTCATCTGGTTCCCGAAGTAGTCCATTGGCCAATGTGGAAGACATGCCGGTGCTCCTAAGTGCAGGGATTGATTTGTCCTTATTCTCGTGGATTCACTCTACCAATCCGTAACCGAACGAAAAAGGGCCTGATTGACCCAGGCGTATTCAGGTTAAGGCTTTCATGATGGTAGGCACACTCGGATTCGACTATACTACCATTCACTTTTTTGTTTGCTGTAAGTGCATCTTTCGGTTGGTCTGAGAGGGGTTGAGAGTGAGGCAATTCCTGGTGTGTCTGGGATGGTGTTTGGCCGTCCCTTTTACAGTGTGGGGGCAGGATATGGACAGGGGGAACAACACCCTTCTCCCCTTACAGGCAGATGACCCATCGGCAACATTGGAGTCGGGGCAACAGGATTTGCCTGGTCCATTGAACCTCCCGCACCAGCCAGGCTCACCACAGTTCCTCCAGGATGATGGTGCATTGCCCCTCCACGATTTCCTGATGGCGAAGGGGGAGGGTAGTGCGCAGGCTGGCAAGGAAAAGACTAAGGTCCCCAGGAAAGTCGAGTTCACCGGCCATCTCCGTCTTCGTTATGAAAGCAAGCAGAACTTCGATCTGGTCTATGACCGTTCCTCATTGAATCCACCCGCAAGTGATAACGATGACAACTTCTTCCTGAGTCAATTAAGGTTTTTCCTTGACCTGAGACCGAATGAGTTTGTTTATGTCCATTTCACCTTTCAGGATTCCCGTGAATTCGGTTCTCACCAGATCGATCATGATGCCCTGGATGAGTTCAACCGGAATACCTTCCAGAACAAGCTTGACATTTACGAAGGCTATTTGAAGTTGAAACTGGGGGAAGCCCCGGCCTGGTTTCAGGTGGGACGCCAGGAACTGGTATACGGCGATAAACGTCTCCTTGGCAATAATGGGTGGGGAAATAGTGGACGCAGCTGGGATGCAGCCAAGTTCATTTACGAGGAGGGTGATTTCAAGCTGGATCTGTTCGCTGGCAACCGGGTGTTGGTTGATTCCAACGCCTGGGATCACGTGGATCACCACGACAACCTGTTGGGTGCCTATGCCACTGTGAAAAACCTTCCCCAAGGGCTGCAGGATGTCTATCTCCTTTATCGTGACAACAATCCCAACAATATTGAGATCTACACGCTGGGAACACGGATCATGGGGGATGCGGATTGCCTGGATTGGAACCTGGAGGGGGCTTACCAGTGGGGCACATCGAGCGATACGGTACAGCCTTTCCTGCAAGACACTCAGTTGGATCATGAGGCCTGGGCAGTTCATGCCGAACTGGGTTACACCTGCAAATCCCATCATCTGAAGCCCCGGTATGCCCTGGAATACAACTTCGCCACAGGCGATGAAGATCCCTATGATGGGGAAAATAATAACTTTGACCAGCTTTATCCCACCAATCATGTCCCCTTTGGCATCATGGATTTTATCGGTTGGAAAAACATGCACAGCTTGGCCCCCAAGCTTTCCTGGGCACACAGCAAGAAACTCAAGATCAACTGGGAGTGGCATTTCTTCTGGCTGGATGAACAAAGCAACGATGCCTGGTATGATTCGGCGGGAAGATCCTTCCGGAATGCACAAGGGGCTGACGTATCCAAGTTCCTCGGCCATGAATTCAACCTTTATGCGACATACAAGGTCAATGAAAAGCTCGAGATGGAAACAGGTTATGGCCACTTTTTCGCGGCCCAATATGCTGCCGACACTGCCCCGGTTCGAGGCGGAGCGGATGACGCCGACTTTGTCTACCTGATGACTACATACAAGTTTTAAGATCCTTTGTAGCTTTCACCTGGAGCATCGAGGGCTTCTTCCGGGGAAATGAGCATTCGATGGTCTATGGAAATGGAATCCATCAAGTAGCTGTACAATCTGGATGTACATATGAATCTTGAACAGATCCTACTCGTTGGTTCACACGTTCTCACAACAGTCATTTCTCTGTCGGTCGCTGTTTATATCTGGCAACGGCGTAGCGAGGCGCAAGGATCCACCTGTCTTGCCGTGCTGATGGCCGGGATTTCGATCTGGGCTTTCAGCGAGGCGATTGAATTTGCCGTGGATTCCCTCACCTTGAAAGTCTGGTGTTCGAAGGCATCCTACATCGGAGCAAACCTGATCGGACCGGCATGGGTCTTTTTTGCCCTCCAGTTCCGTGGACGGACCGAGTGGGTCACTCCGGGCAGAATTGCGGTTGCCGGTCTCATTCCAGCAGTCATGGTGCTGCTGGTTTTCACCAATGAGTATCACTTGTGGGTCTGGCCCAGGATCACCCCAGTCGTACGTGATGGCTACACCCTCATGAAGTATGACCACGGTCCTGTCTTCTGGTTGAACATCCTCTGCTGTTACCTGTTTTTGCTGATGGGGGCAGTCCTGGTGATCCAACAGGCCCTCCGATTGCCAAAGCTTTATCGTAACCAATCCTGGATTCTGATTATTGCAGCAGTTATTCCCTGGACTACCAGCGCTATTTATGCCATGCGCCTGGGACCACTCCCCGAGGTGGATCTTACACCGATGGCATTCGCCATCTCAGGCCTGCTTGTGACATGGAACCTCTTCACCTTACATCTACTGGATGTCGCTCCCATCGCACATGAAGTTCTATTCCGGGAAATCCCGGATGCCGTATTGGTGACAGACTCGCAGGACCGGCTTGTCAATCTTAATTCTGCAGCTGAGAACTGGTTTGGGATCCATGCGGATGCCGAGGTCGGAAAGTTCATTTCCAAGGTTATCTCAAACTCCCCGGCAATCCTGGATCGCTACCATGAGAACACGGATGGTATCTGCGTGGAATCAAAGGGAAATCCCTCCGAAAGCCGTTGGATCGATGTACGGGTGAAGCAACTGACCAACCGGCACCAACACAAGGTGGGGAAAATCCTTGTCCTCCGGGATGTCACCGAGCAACGTCAGGTTGAAATGGCGCTTATCGATGTGGAGCGGAAGCTCGAGCGGTCACAAAAGATGGAGAGCCTTGGTATCCTCGCCGGGGGCATTGCCCATGACTTCAACAACCTGTTGTTGGGGATGATGGGAAATATCGACTTGACGCTGATGGACCCTTCCCTTCCCGGCACTCACCGGCAAAATCTTGATGCAGCCCTGAAGGCTTCTCATCGTGCTGCTGAAATCTGTCAGCAGATGTTGGCCTTTTCAGGAAAAGGCCGTTTCACTATCCAACCTGTGGATGTGAACCGGGAAGCCCGTGAGGTATTCCAGATCCTCAAGGTTTCGGTCCCCCAGCACGTTGAACTACATTGCAATTTGCCGGAAACAATCCCAAGCATCGAAGCCGACCCATCTCAGATTCATCAGGTCATCATGAACCTGGCGATGAATGCCATTGAAGCCATTGGTGAACGGAATGGCATTGCCAGCCTGACTACCGGTTCGCAGTTTTTCAATCGAGATGAATTGGTTTCTCCATGGATCCATCAAAACCTGTCCGAAGGGGCATATGTCTTTATCCAGGTCACGGATACCGGTTGTGGGATTCCACCGGAGAACCTGCCAAGGATTTTTGATCCCTTCTTTTCGACCAAGTTTATAGGCCGGGGCCTGGGACTCGCGGCGGTACTCGGGATCGTACGCGGCCATGGCGGTACGCTCCATGTCCATAGCGAAGAGAGAGCCGGCTCGACCTTCCGTGTGCTGTTTCCCGTGAGTGGATCCTTCCCCGCAGCGTGATTTCCTACACCTTGAACCGCCCGACGATCGCCCTCAAGCGAGTCGCCATTTCAGCCAGCTCACGGGCACTGGCATTCGACTGCGCGGCCGCTGAAGCGGTACCTCCTGCGGCCTGATTGACTCCGCTGATTGTCGTAGCAATCAGGTTCGCGGCTGAGGAGGCCTGATGGACATTGCTCGTGATCTCACATGCTGCAGTGGCGACACCCTGTATGGTCTGGGAGATTTCACTGGTGGTGACAGACTGTTCCTCGACCGATGCAGCAATCGTCTGGGAGATCGAATTTATCTTGCCGATGATTTGTGTGGTCTTATCGATGATACTGGAAGCGTTGTGGGTATCGGCCTGCATCGCCTGGATTCGGCCTCGGATTTCCTCAGTGGCCCGTCCGGTCTGGTTGGCCAGCTCTTTGACCTCCGAGGCTACCACCGCGAAACCTTTGCCAGCCTCGCCCGCGCGTGCTGCCTCGATCGTCGCGTTAAGAGCCAAGAGGTTAGTTTGCTTGGCGATGGAGTTGATGGTTTCGATGACATTTCCGATGTCACTTGCCGAACGGGCCAGGCTTTGCATGGCGGACTTGGCTTCCTCGGCCTGACGATCCGCATCCGAAGCAATCATGGAGCCCTCGGAGCAATTCTTGGCCACCTCGCCCAACGATACATTGATTTCCTCGATCGAGGCTGAGACCATCCCCATCGAAGCCGACATTTCCTCCGAGGCTGCTGCGACTCCCTGAATGTTCACTGACATTTGTTCGGTGGAGGAAGCCACGCTCGCGGCCTGCGACTGGGTCTCCTCGGCTGTTACAGCCAGATCGTTGGAAACCACCGTGAGTTCCTCCGATGCCGACGCCACTGAGTCGGTGCTGGAAGCAATCGACTGAAAAGCCGCTCTCAATTCCGATGTCATCCGATTCAATGAACTCGCCAATTCACCCACTTCATCACGGCTGGTCACTTCCAGCTGCTTGGTGAAATCTCCAGCAGCCAGTTCACGGGCCAGGCCGGCCATACGAGTGACCGGGCTGGTTATGCGATTTGCCAGCATGAAGACCAGGACCAAGGCGATGACAAGCGCTCCCACCCCCACCAATATGGAGTTGCGAGTCATGCGATTCGTGCCCTCAAGTATCTTTTGAATCGGAATGACAATCGCAAAAGACCAGAAAGATTTCGCCTCCCCAACGAGCACAGGAACATTTACCTTGTAGGAGGGTTCTCCACCCCGGAATGAAAGGCCGAAATCACGGATCGTTTCTCCCTTGGCGATACTTTCTTTTATTTTCTTCAACTGGTCGGTACTCCCAATATCGGTATTCACTCGACTGGCATCCGGGTGGGCGACAATGAGACCTTTTGAAGAAAAAAGAGTGGCATAACCGGTCTCATATGGAGTCACTTTCTCGATCAGTTTCTGAAAGATATCCAGAGTGATATCCACTCCGGCGACTCCGGCCACTTTCTCACCCACACGGATTGGAACTACCAGGCTGGTCATGAGCACATCCTTGCCACCAACGCTGTAGATATATGGTTCCACAACAGTCTCCTGCCCGGTATCCCGTGCCAACAAATAATAATCTCCTGCCCCCGGCTTGTCATAATCCACAAGGGGTTCCAGCTTGAGTCCTTCGGCCTCTCGATGCCAGTAGGGCACGAAACGGCCTGAGGAATCATGCCCATCTTTACCGGCGAATTCCGCATCCTTCCCATCAAGGGCATCCGGTTCCCAGGCTGTCCAGATGGCGAGGAAGCCCGGTGACTTGGTCAAGACATGTTTGAGGATGGTGAGATAAAGACTGCGGTCAACGGAACCACTCGCTTTCAATCCTTCGAAGGTCTGCGCGACAATCCTGGCGGCATCCATGGCGGATTCCAGCTGGGCATCAATCAGGTTGGCATATCGATTCGCCATTTCCTCCGCATGAGCATACGCTTCCGATTCCGCCAGTTTTCTGGAGGAAATTGTCTGGAGGACTACCACGGAAGTGACTGTAAAGATCAGGATAATGCTGACAAAAAACATCAGTTTATATTTGATGCTGCGTAATTTAGACATGTTTCTTCCTTTCGTTATATACGAGCATTCAGAAGCCTGGATGCGGAATCCTTACACCTTGAACCGTCCCACAATCGATCGTAACCGCATGGCCATTTCCGCCAATTCCTTCGCGCTGGCATTGGACTGAGTTGCGGCGGAAGCGGTCCCTCCCGCAGCCTGGTTGACCCCCTGGATGGTCGAAGAGATCAGATTGGTGGCCGACGAGGCTTCCTGGATATTCCGTGCAACTTCCCTGGCGGCCGAAGAAACACCATACACGGTTTTCGAGATTTCGCTGGTGGTAGCGGATTGTTGTTCAACCGCCACCGCAATAGCATGAGAGATGGCACTCATCCTTCCGATGATTTCAGTCGTTTTTTCAATTATTTCCGAGGCATTGCGGGTGTCGGTTTGCATCGCCTGGATCCGGGTTCCGATCTCCCTGGTGGCGCGTCCGGTCTGGTTAGCCAGTTCTTTCACCTCGGAAGCCACCACCGCAAAGCCCTTCCCTGCTTCACCCGCACGTGCTGCCTCAATGGTGGCATTCAAAGCCAGCAGGTTGGTCTGTTTCGCGATGGAGCTGATCGTCTCAATCACATTTCCAATATCGCCCGCAGACTGAGCCAGGCTTTGCATCGCGGATTTCGCCTCCTCGGCTTGACGATCCGCGTCCTGGGAGATCCGTGATCCCTCGGTGCAATTCTTCGCAACTTCACTCAGCGATGCATTGATCTCCTCGACTGAGGCCGAAACAGTCTCCATGGAGGATGACATCTCCTCGGTTGCAGCCGCCACATTGTGGATATTGGCCGCCATCTGTTCAGTCGAGGAAGCCACATGGGCCGCCTGTGCCTGGGTCTCTTCAGCATTGGCAGCCAGGTCATTGGAGACCGCGGTTAGTTCCTCTGAGGCGGAAGCCACAGAATCCGTATTTTCCGCGACCTCGATAAAACTTTTCCGGAGACGCGCTGACATCGTGTTGAGAGCTCCCGCCAGGACACCGATCTCATCCTGTTGCTTGATCTCGATCTGTTGGGTCAAATCACCCCCAGCAACCAAGGCCGCAAAGTCGACGCCTTTCCTGAGGGGACCTACAATCGCCCTGGTTAAACCAATGGCAAACAGCACACCGATTAGGAAAGCTGTCAGGAGGCCCATTTTGACCATGGTGGACGCCTCGGTGAGATGTTTCACGGACTCCTCACCTAACAGCGCCACCTCCCCCATTCCATTGTCAGCGGTGTCTTTCGCCATTTTCTTCACTTCATCCGCCAGCTTCTGCCTTTCGTTGGTAAGCGTGCTCCCTTTCTCAATACTCTCGGCGATACTCAAGCCGGCATTCTCAAAAGCAGTGATCTGTGCGAGGCAATTGTTAAGATTCTCCACATTCACCGCCTGGCGGGTGATCGGCCTGAGTCCCTCCAGTATGGTCCTGGCCTCCTTCAGGGGTTCCACACAGTTTCGAATCACCCCGGGATCCCTTTGTGCTTGTCCCCGCCAAACGGTAATGACCGACTCGTGAAGGAGCTCATTAAGCCTGGAGAGGGATTTCAGTTTTTCCGTTCTTTCATTAAGTCTGACTGTATCCGTTAATGTTCCTATCTCCTTGGAGAGAGCCGAGAACTGGTCAACCTGGTACTTCAGACAAGCCTCGCGCATTCCAGCAGACGATGCTTCAAATGCAGATTTAACCACCACGTTGGCCTCATTCATGGCCACTGTTTCGTTGACCAGGCGCTCATACTTCGATAACAGATCTTTGCCCTGTTCACCCGCTTTTTTTATATCTTCGGTCTGGTCAGAAGGATATTCATTAGCAAGGTCGACAGCCGCTACAGCTCCTTTTTTTGCTTTGTTAAGGCTTTCCCTCGCTAGCCGGAGGAACTCAGGATTCTCTGTATAGCCATACCCGCGCATATGGAAAAAGGTTTCCAAGACATCCGCCTCAAGATTGCTGGAGATCCTGACTTCGGGAATGAACACCTTGGAAAGTTTTGTGGATTCCATCCCAACGTTAGTCATCCGCTGAATTGCGATTGTCCCCACAGCGATCAGGAGCAGTAGTATGAGCCCAAATCCAGAACCGATTTTTGTGGCAAGATTCATCTTGTTGAAGAACATGAAGGCACCTCAGGGAGACCAAAATCGATACGCCCCGTATGGAACGGTTATTTTTCACCTGGTTCCCATTCGAGACAGGTGGAAGCCACTCGATAGGACCTCACCCTCCATCGGCAAATAACCGGAAGTGACAAGGTCGAAGATCCATCTGGCGAGGGCCCACTTATCCGGAGACTTGGGAATGCTAAAACACCACCAGACTCCAATCAAGCATTTATTGTGTTTCGATCTTAATTGACTTTCCCACAGTTTCCTGTCGCGGTAATACCATTCCATTTTTGTCGTGCCACTATTACAATTCCCTTAGTTGGAAGTCAGACGGGACGGGCGGAGGAGACTCTCCCCGTCCCTGATTTTTGAGTGAAAGGAAACCGCCATGGCACAAATCGATGAAAAATGGGAAGACAATGTAGAAGGGGCTTGGTATGTGGACAAATCCTGCTCATTCTGCAACCTCTGCACTGAAATCGCTCCAGACAACCTGAAGGAATCACCCGATGGTGATCACTGCTTTGTCAGCAAACAACCTGAAAGTGAAGAGGAATTGACCAACATGCAGGATGCCCTTGAACAGTGCCCCTGTGAAGCGATTGGAAAAGTGGATTGACTCTCTGGCTGTAAAGTCCTACGGTTAAACGGTTAACAATTCATTTCTAGCCTCAGGAAGGAATCATCGGAAGAGGAACTTCCGGGAGGTTCTGGGGTGCGGAGTTACAGAGTCCCTCACTTACTTCACAAGGGAGGGACTCTGATGGTTCCGGTGATGACTCTGCCTCAGGCAGGAGCTTGACTGTTATGGGGGTTGCAAGCGAGGACCAGCGCAGGAAAAAGAGGAGTCACCAGGCAGGAGCTCGTGTGACGATGGCGGATGTGGCCAGGGCTGCCGATGTCAGCAAGGCACTTGTCTCGAGAGTGCTCAACAAGGTCCAATCCCAGATCCCGATTCCTGAGGAAACCACACGCCGAATCGAGCGTATTGCGGCTGAGCTGAATTATATTCCCTCACGGTCCGCTCGTTCACTTAAAAAGGGAAACCGTCTCAATCTGATTGGAGTCAGTATCCGCAGCGAAGCTCCCCCTTATGGAGCACCTCAGACTGAGGAGGAAACCCTCATCCTGCCTCCCCTGCCTCCGGAATACCATCACCCCGCAGTAGAGGATGTCATTACATACGAACGCAATTTTACAGCGGGCATCATCCTCGATGCGATCAAGGGGTTAGCGGACGGGGCAAAGTGGGACCTTGTCATCAAGCAACGCAATGAGTCCCTGGATTCTCCCTTATTGGGAACCGATCTTGGACTGGACCTGGTGGATGGGTTGCTCTACCAGCAACCAACCATCCAACGGACCGAGTATGCCCGTTTTGCACGTGCGGGGTACCCAACCGTGATCATTGGACATATTTCAGGAATTCCTGAGGATGTTTCCGCAGTGGGCATTGATAATCCCAAGGCATCAGCGGAGCTGGTCAGTCACCTCCTGGGTATCGGAAGGGAGCGTCTGGTCGGACTCTGGCCCCATGGAGCGTATCTGTCCCTTTCAGCAGGACGATACCGGGGATTCGTTAACTGCCTGGAAAATCATGGACTGGCACCTTTGGGATCCTACTTTTCAGGACCAGACATCGGTTTGGGAAGAGGTTACTGGCTTACCAGAAGAATCCTGGAAAAGCATCCCGATCTGGATGGTTTGGTGGTTGGCTGCGAGGGCATGGCTCGTGGGGCGGTTTATGCCATTCAGGAATCAGGACGCAGAATTCCCGATGACGTATCCGTGGTCAACTTCGATGACACGCTCCTGACGATCATCGAACCTCCATTGTTGACTGCGATGCGGATTCCTTTCGCTGAAATCTACATCAAGTCTGTAACCCGGCTGATGGACCTGATCCAGGGGAAGATACCTGAGCCTATGCATCTTGAGCTGAAACCCCGGTTGATAGTCCGGGAAACCTGCGGGGCTGGTTCCCTGGTGAGTGCCAGGTAACGGGCCGGTGTCTCCCAATCTTTTGAAGTCCTCATCGTCAAATGCCTTCCAAGGCCCGCAGTTTGTGGAATAATTGCCCGCGATGAGACGCAAGATTGCTATCCTTGGTTCCACCGGTTCAATCGGGACACAAACCCTTGATGTTATTCGTGACCATCCGGGAGACTTTGAGGTTGTGGGTCTCGCAGCTGGCAAAAAAATCGATTTGCTGCGTTCCCAGATTCAGGAGTTCAAACCTTTAATTGCCAGTCTGCAAACCATCCAGGGAATCGACCCCCATGGTTTCGGGTGTCCGCTTGCAGCACCCGGGGTAGACGGACTGGTTGAAATCGCCACTCATCCCGTGGTGGACACGGTGGTGGTGGCTACGGTGGGGGCGGCAGGTCTGATCCCCACACTCGCCGCGTTACGGGCAGGCAAGCGAATCGCTCTCGCCAACAAGGAAGTCCTGGTCATGGGCGGTGAAATCCTCATGGCCGAGGTGAAGCATCTGAATGGGACCATCCTTCCCATTGACTCGGAACACAGCGCGATCCTGCAATGCCTGCAAGGAGAAAACCACAGCCGTATCCGCAGGATAGTCATCACAGCCTCCGGAGGTCCTTTCAGGGAATGGCCTACCCCGCGGATCCATTCTGCGACCCCACAAGATGCCCTCAACCACCCCACCTGGTCAATGGGACCCAAGATCACCATTGATTCAGCGACTCTCATGAACAAGGGGCTGGAGGTGATCGAAGCTCACCACCTGTTCGATCTGCCTGTCAATCAGATCGATGTGGTCATTCATCCCCAATCGATCATCCATTCCATGGTCGAGTTCACAGATGGCGCGGTGATGGCGCAGATGGGGGTTCCTGACATGAAGATCCCCATCCAGTTTGCCCTTGCCTATCCTGACCGGTTGCCCAGGAAAGATCCGGCACTCGACCTTCCCGGATTGGGAACACTGACCTTTGGTGAACCGGATTTGGAGCGCTTCCCCTGTCTCGCGATGGCTCGTGAAGCCTGCCGCAAGGGAGGTGGTTATCCGGCGGTCCTGTCGGTTGCCAATGAAGAAGCAGTCGCCGCATTTTTAGATGGTCATATCACCTTTGGACAGATCAGTGAGACCATTGGAGAGGAACTCGACACCTTCAAAGATCCAAAGATCCTTGACTTCGAAACTCTTCTTGAGATTGAAAAGCAAACGCGCCAGTCGGTCCAGAAGAAGCTCCACCGCGGCTCCGCTTGAGATCCAGTGCGTATCTTCATCTTCCTCCCCCAGCTTCCCTATCCAGCACACAGTGGGGGGAGGATTGTCACCGCCCCTCTGGTTGAGGGACTGGCTTCCCGCCACGAGGTGCATGTCTTTGCATTGACCCATGGCGAGGAATCCGAAAACGAAGGTAAGGCACTCTTACAAAAGGTTGTTGCGGGTGTCTATACGGCTGCCGGCACACGGCGAATCGATCTGCCCGTGCTGGGGCGGTCCTTCTTTTCACGATACCCTTACAAGGTGAATCGGTTCGCCAAACAACAGCTCGCGCGGATGGCCTCAAAGGTGGCCCGCAACCACCCCCCTGATGCCATTCATTGCCAGAACTTTTACATGGCCCTGTACGGCCGGGACCTGCAGGCCGGATGCAAGGTCCTTTACCAGGAGAATTTCGAGACACTCATGCTCGAACGTTGGGCACAGACGGTCAGCAACCCAATCCTGCAACGTCTCATTGAGATCGAGCGCAATCGAACTCTCAATTTCGAGATGGAGTGTCCGTTGTGGTTCGATCACCTGGTAACGATATCCATTGAGGATGAGCAGAAATACCGTGAAGCCTCCAGCGGCTTTCCTGAAACCGAACGTCACCTGGCGACTCGTCTGCGGACTGTCCGTCCCAGCATTGATCTGGACTATTATGATCCGTTAAAGGCCGGTTCCCTATCCAATCCGTTTCCCTCCGTATCCCGGAAGAACCTGATTTTCACGGGGACGTTCTCCTACGAGGCCAATGCGGACGCGGCTTGTTGGATGGTCAATGAAGTTCTGCCGAGATTACCGGAAGACACTTACAGTCTCTGGCTGGTGGGGAACAATCCCACCGAAGCAGTCAGGAATCTCAATGATCCACCTTCTGTTCATGTCACAGGCAGGGTTCCCGACATCCGTCCTTTCATCTTCCATGCCGATCTGGCAGTGGTTCCCCTCAGGATCGGTGGGGGGATCCGGCTGAAAATCCTCGAAGCCCTTGCCCTTGGATGCCCTGTACTGAGCTCCCTGGTCGGCTGTGAAGGATTGTGGAGCGAGGAGGATCCACCCATCTGGGAAGTCGCCGAATCGGCTGAACAGTTCGCACTGTCGATCCAGGAAGTATGTGGAATGACTCGTGACAGGGACCTGTTACGCAACTGGGTGAGCGAGCGGTTTTCCCCCGGCCGGTTCATCAGGGAGATGGAATCACTTTATCAGGTCAGGAAGTCTCAGGCTTGAGAGCCTGAATCAACGCACCGCTGGTGATGCTGTCTTCTTCAGTCATCCCCTGAAAACGTGGGGCGAAATCACGAATTGAATAATAAGAAGGCATCCTGGTGGTCTGGTCTCTGACCAGTTCAAACCCGTTTTCCGCCACCAGGCGTGTGTGTGTGGAATGAGGTTCCCGGTTAATCAGAAAGGGACGTTTTCCTCTGATCAGGTTCCAGATTCGATCACCATAGAGCCAGTGGCCATTCCATTCGGAAGCGGTCCCATGACACCTGAAGTCGATGCGATGGGACATGCCACCTCCCGGCTTGAGCCAGCGGTAAAAAGCCGCGTAGGTGAACTGCAGATCATTGACATGTTCAAGAACTGCCTGAGAAAAGATCATATCCAGTGATTGCTCAGGGATCACTGCGGGGTCCATCCACGGAGCCATATAGGAGATCCGTGAGTCTCTGGTTCCCGGATTCTCAATAGAATGGCGGATCGCCGAAATGCGTACCCTGTCCAGGCTACATGCCAATCGTTCCCTGGTAAGCAAGTGATGCGGGAACTCATAGGAGGTGAGTGGAGGGTTCAGCTCTGGGAACTCATTGGGACCAGGGATCGATTCACGTTTTTCGAACAGGTTCACGAGTTCATCGAAGATGGTGAGGTTGTTTGAGAGATCCGCATAGGCTACTGCATCAAGGGCGAAGTACTTTTCCGCTCCCGAAAGCAGGGCAGCAAGGCCGACTCCAATTGAATCTCCCGGTCCCAGTTCGGCCACTCTTCCGGGATTCGCTGGAAGGTTGCACTCTTCGGCGAGAATGAGGTGACGCAGCCAGACCGAGTAACAGTAACGTGCGTTACAGGTTCCCCCGGTGTATTTCCTCGACAACCAGGGATACACGCCTGGGACAAAGGTCATCAGACCCTTCGATACCTGAATCATCGCATGGGTAAGGTGAGCTCGATCCGGCATGGTCCCCTCACCTCAGTGGTGAGGTGTGACGAAAGCCAGAGGCAGGAAAGGAAACAAGTAAGATGAAGCCAATACCGGACACAACAGACTTGTGCCGTATCAAGCCGCCACCCTTTTTGCCAGAGGCACGAACATATCGATGAGGTCCAGACATTCCGCGGAACGTTCCGCGAGGACGGCATGGCCACATTCCGGGAAGAGGAATGTCCGGCATTCCTGAACCTTTTCCCTGAAGATTCTGGATTCCTCGATCGTGTTCACAATCCCATCGTCCTCCCCCCCCAAATAAAGAACCGGTGAGGATAGAGAGGAAAGTGCATCACGGACATCAAATGTGGAAATGAGCCTGAGCCGCCAGGAGATATAATCCAGGTGGCCATTGGAAACCACCTCATCGACACAGGAGCAGGGGATGGCTGACGGACTACGGCGAGAGAGACGGGTCAGGCGGTTCCGCACAAATTTTTTACGCCAATGCTTGGGAGCACTATCCCAGGCTCGAGCCATCAACAAAAGTCGAAAAGGATTCGGGCCTTTTGAGAACCCCCCCGCGAGAATCACTCCCTTGGTTACCTGGGGATGCCTGAGAGCGATGGAGAGAGCCACGGCGGAACCAAACGAGTCCCCCAGCCAGATCACACCCGTTTGATCCCGCTCAGCCAGTGCCCCCACACACCCATCCGCCAGCTCCTCCAGGTTCAAACGGCTGTGGCCGGGGTAGTGTAAACGAATCAGAGGGAATGTACTTTCCGCCTTGGAAAGGAAATGAGAAACCAGTGCCCCTGAGCCATCAATACCTGGAAGATACACAATCGCAGGCATACCCGTACTCTGTTGCGAGAGCATGCGAAACATTTGTTGTACACCCCTTGCTGTGCGCTCGAATCATGAGCAAGGAAGAGACAGTCCTTGGAGCCCTTTGGACTGCAATCATCAAACCCCAGTGGGTCTGATGCTCCTCCATCCAGAACCAACAGTTCGGAATCGTACCCAACCAGAACCAAGTGTCAACAGGAACTTGTTAGAGGGAGGTTAAAAATGACAAAGCTGTAACATGTAATCCCGTAATACCATACAAATATCTCCTCCATGGATATAAATCCTGTTTAATCAGTAGGTTAGATCAGGCATGAGTCCATCAGTGGAATCACTTGAGACATGAGTTATTCCGTATTCCTTCTCAACTTTTTTCGAAACCTTGTTTTTTTCCCTTGATGACCAAGGAAAAAAACCGATCTCCTCTCTCCCTTTCCTCATCCATCGAATTCATAATCCACCGCTAGAGATAACCAACGGCCATGTTCCCAATACGAGACACCATACCCAGCCAACACCCTCCAGTCGTCACTCGCCTTCTGATTTCGGCGAATATTGTGGTCTTCGTTTTTCAACTTTTCCTTTCTGAATATCAGGTCCAGCACCTTTTCCACTATTTCGGGGTGGTCCCAGTCTACTTCACACGTCCACGGATGATGGCGGCTCTTGGTGCTCCTGATATGGGGTACTGGCCTTTTATGACATCCATGTTCCTGCATGGAGGGCTGCTCCATATCGCCAGTAACATGTGGAGCCTGTGGATCTTTGGGGACAACGTGGAGGACCGGATGGGATCCTTCCGTTTCCTGATCTTCTACCTGATGTGCGGAATTCTCTCGATGGTGTTCCATACCTTGACCAATCCCTTCTCGGAAATACCCGCCATTGGCGCCTCGGGAGCAATCGCCGGCGTCATGGGGGCCTATTTCCTCCTTTTTCCACATTCCATGGTCATCACCCTGGTCCCCATCCTCATCTTCCCCCTCTTCATCCCCATTCCAGCGGTCGTTTACCTGCTCGTGTGGTTTGTGATGCAATTTGTCAGCGGGGCAGCCTCACTCACGGGAGCGGGTGAGGGTGGAGGAATCGCCTGGTGGGCACACATCGGAGGATTTGTTGCCGGGATGTGGACCTATTCCCACTTCCTGAGTCCCAAACGGCAAAGACCTCCAGTTGCCCGCTGGAGGGATCTGGGAGCTGGGGAGCTTTAATGGATAGAAAAGTTCTGGAGATTTTTTCGCCAATCTGTAGATGTAAAAGTTGACGGATAGAAGTCTTTTTGGCAGGCTTCCAGTAACCAATTCAATTCGGCCAGGGATCTGTTCGATCCCAATCTCGGAGGACAAAACCATGCCTTACCAGAGTACCCATCCACTCATCCGGTTTATTCCATTTCTTGTTTTCGTTGTTTCCATGTGCCAATCCTGGGGGCAGGTGACATTGGATCCCTCCTCGATTGTCCCGATCAGCACAGTCCACAAGATCACCAAGGACCATGACATCGTCGTCTTGCGAGGTGTTATCAGCCGTGATCTGGGAAGACACAATTATATTCTCAGAGATGACTCAGGTTCTGTCGAATTGAGCATGGATCGTCTCAAGACGATGCCGATCAGTGTTGGACAGACCATGACCGTACGTGGAGAGGTTCACAAATATCTGACTCGCGCACGCAAGATCGAAGTCACGGAGGCAGTCCCTGTCACCAATCCCTCAGCTCCTGAAGCACCAGTCACTCCCGCCCCCAACCTGATCCCCATCTGGCAGGCCTACTTCCGTGCCAGTGATGGGGAGATCGTGACAGTCGGGGGGAAAATTATCAGAAAGCTTGAGAGCGGTGAGTTTGTTCTGCGGGATGATTCAGGAGAGATCCTCATTGATCCAAAATTCAAAACAGGTGGAATCGCCGCGATCAATATCGGCCAGTCCATCATGGTCACTGGCGAGGTGGATCTGTACTGGGGCGGCCCATGGCGTGAGATTGAGCCGCGGACCATCCAACCTCTTCAGACCCCGCCTCCACAACCCACCATTCCCACTCAACTCGTGGTGATCCCCATCTCGGACATACTCGCCAAGAAGATGACAGGCCAGATCGTCACCGTGAAAGGCGAGTTGTCCCGTCAAATTGATGAAGATGAATACCTGATCAATGATGACAGCGGACAGATTACCATCATGGCCAACCCAAGACTGTTCTCACACCTGGGCCTGCAGACCGGAAGGAGTTACATGGTCACAGGGAAAGTTCAGGTAGACTCTCAGGGTGAGGTCCAGATCCTGGCCATGGTTATCACCGCTCTTCCCACCGAGCCACGCAAGGAAGAGGTGGAGGTCCCTGTCGAAAACCTGGTGGAGATCCCTATTTCGAATGTCTATTACGATTATCCATCGGGGGCTGTGGTTACCATTTCCGGCTCGATCATCCGGATGCTTGGAGACACCGGCTTTGTGCTTCAGGACAACACCGGGGCAATCGTGGTCGATCATGAGGCAGGACGTTACCAAAGCCTGAACCTGACCATCGGTCAGTTTCTCATTGTCTCTGGCCTGGTGAAAGGCGACAGCAGCGATAGCAAGTCCATCCAGGCGACCCGTGTTCTGGTACGTGAAAGGCCCGGCAACTGATATTCAACCTGAGGAGGCGCTGACCATTGAGGTGGCGGCGCCTCCTCTCGCTCACTCCATACCGATTGCACCCTTCCCAAACCACCTGTAAACTAAGGTTCACCGCAAGGGAAATGCCTTATTGATGGAGGTTTTGAGAATGTCGAATCCCGCCTTGTATGCTCCAACCTATGATCAGGAAGCGGTTCAGCCGATGCGTGATGAGCTGGTCGCAGTTGGTTTTGAGGAGCTCCTGACTCCGGAGCAGGTGGATGAAGTCTTTACCGGGGAGGAAGGGACTGTCCTGCTTGTGATCAACTCGGTGTGTGGTTGCGCCGCCGGGAATGCACGTCCCGGAGCCATGCTCGCGCTCCAGAACAGTCTTATCCCCGATCGATTGACCACGGTGTTCGCCGGCCAGGAGAAGCTCGCGGTGGCACGGGCACGTGAATTTCTGACCGGGATAGCCCCCTCCTCACCCTGTATTGCCCTTCTTAAGAAGGGCCAGCTCCTCGAAATCCTCGAACGCCGTCACATCGAGAGCCAGGATGCACACCAGGTCGCTTCGATCCTGACAAACTGGTTCAATCAACACTGCACACGCAGGGGCCCCTCCATTCCAGCGGAGGAATTCGAACAGATCAGCCCATTCAAAGCCTGTGGATCTTCAATCCCCCTGGCTACTCCCGAGATGGAAAAACCCTCTAACGGAAAAGGGTGGTGGCCGTTCGGAAGGTAATCCTCGCTCCAGCTGGAGTCCTTTCCTGCCTTTGATAGACTGCGGTACATCAAACCACCTCATCCCCCCACCCCCTTCTCCCCACAGAGAAAGGGGCGAATAGCCCCTCACCTGGTGGGAGAGGGGATAAAAGGGGTGAGGTCCTCCTGGAGATGGGGATGGCGGGGAAATGGATTGTTTTTGAGGGGCTTGATGGGGCGGGTACCACAACCCAGGCCAGGCTACTGGTGGAATACCTCCATGCCAGCATGGGGAAAGATCTGGTCTTCGCCACCGCGGAGCCAACCCATGGCCCCCTGGGTGAGGTCTGTCGTTCCGCCCTGCGTGGTGTGTATCATCTGGACCGGAAAACTCTGGCCCTGACCTTCAATGCCGACCGGAGCGACCACCTTTATCGCAAAGATGGGATCCTGGCACATCGCGAGCAGGGACACTGGATTGTTCAGGACCGTTACCTCTATTCGACACTGGCTTATCAGGATGGAGTCGACCGGGAGTGGCTGAGGGCATTGAGTCTGCCCTTCCCACGTCCTGACCTGCTGGTTTTCCTGAAAACTCCCTGGCAGGTCTGCCTGAAGAGAATTGGGCGACGTGGAAACTCAGTGGAACTCTTTGAACGTGAAGAAGAACTCCGGCGTGTGGCGGATAATTATCAGTCGGTACTGGAACACGACTTGATTGGGGAAGAGGTGCTATGCCTTCAGGGGGAGGCACCGCCTGAGGACCTCCATCGCCAGGTGGTTGACAGCTTGAGGGAATGGTTGCCTTCTCATTGAGTCAGGAGGGGGAAGAAAAGATGGTTTTTTCAGGGCTTGTTTATCAATTACCCTTGGTCACAGAGACACCCGCGGAACCACCGTGTCACCTCTGTCCCGCTATCTGCTGCAGTTATTTCGCCCTTCAGATTGATACCCCAACCTGCCGAAAAGATTTCGAGAACCTCCGCTGGTATCTGATGCATCAGAAGGTGCATGTGTTTGTGGATGCCGGGAAGTGGTACCTCCAGGTGTGGACTCCCTGCCAGCATCTCCAGCCTGATAACCGTTGCGGGATCTATGAAACCCGTCCCGACATCTGCCGTGAGTATGGTTTTGATGAGGAAAAGGCGGTCAACTGCCATGCCACCTCGGAGTCGAATTCAGAGTATGAGATTCTTTTTACCGAAGCCGCGCAGATCGAGGAGTACTATCGAAACTGGTATCGGAAACGCTATGGGAAGCGCAATGGGAATGCACGAAAGAAATAGGATGCATGCCCCATTATCATTGACTTTCCTTCTGATGGGGGTCTGTCTGGGACTCGTATCGAATGCCGGTCTGGCGGAAGAACTCCAGTTTTGTGCCCTCGAACAGGGGCAATACTCTCTCCCGAACCCGCCCGCACCGATTCTGGAGGCCAGGCAGTCTGGGAAAGGAATGAGAAAGAACTCTCGTTCCGGCGATATGCCCGGGGTGGTCAGTTCTCCCCGGGGGATCGAATCCTACCGTCTGGCCCAGGAGGATTACCAGGCACGGATGCAGAAACGTCCACACCTTCACCAGGAGGTCTGGACTGTGCCATCCGGTGAGCCGAAGGCAGCCACCTTGTGCGTGATCCATGATCTGACAGAAACCGCAGGGATTACCTTTCTCATCTCATCTCCCACTGAGACCCAGGCGGACTTCGCAATCCGCCTTCCGAAAGGCCCCAATCTGGGTCCATTCTCACTCCAGCTGAACGGGAAGGAGATTGGGACCCTCGATCCCTGGGCAAGAGAAAAGGTGATGCCGGAATGGGTTTCGTTGCCAGAGCCTGTCACCCTAAAGGCGGGCAACAACTCTCTCACCATCCTTCAGAGATCTCCGCAGGATTTGCCCATCTGGCTGGAGGCACTGCGGATCACCTCTAAAAATCGATAGATGGGGGCGTGGCCAGACGACTGGCCTGCTTTCCGGCTCAGCCGGGAGGCCATGCCATGGCACGTCCGCCCAGCAGGTGGATGTGCAGGTGGTCCACCGATTGCCCCGCGCTGCGTCCCTTGTTGATCACCAGGCGGTAACCTGTTTCAGCGATCCCCTCCTGAATGGCCAGTTGGTTGGCCACCTTGACCAGGTAATCCATCAGGCCGGGGTGTTCGCCGATCTGGGAGACATCCTCAATCTCGGCCTTGGGGATCACCAGAATGTGCACCGGGGCCTGCGGGTTGATGTCCCGGAAGGCCAGAGCGCGCTCATCTTCGAACACCTTGTTGCAGGGCACCTCCCCACGGATGATCTTTCCGAATATGGTATCCGCCATCGGTCTTCTCCCTTGGGTTGAGTGAGA
>CAYZUX010000041.1:20347-31551 GCA_964481775.1 uncultured bacterium
TGATCTTTCCGAATATGGTATCCGCCATCGGTCTTCTCCCTTGGGTTGAGTGAGACTGGAAAGGGATTATATAACACCAGCTGGGGCAGGAGTTGAACTCCTGCCCCAGCTCGCGGAATTGGAGGATTCAATCATGAAATCAGTGAAGAAAGTGGTGCTGGCGTATTCCGGAGGTCTCGATACCTCGGTCATCATCCCCTGGCTGCGCGAAACCTATGGCTGCGAGGTGATCGCTTATGCCGCCGATCTGGGGCAGGGGGAGGAACTCGAGCCGCTGCATGAGAAGGCGATCAAATCGGGGGCCTCGAAGCTCTACATCGAGGACCTCAAGGAGGAGCTGGTCAACGATTTCATCCTGCCGGTGCTGCGCGCCGATGCGGTCTACGAGCACAAGTATCTCCTGGCGACCTCGCTGGCTCGTCCACTGATCGCCAAACGCCAGGTCGAAATCGCTCACAAAGAAGGGGCCGATGCGGTCTCCCATGGAGCCACCGGTAAGGGCAACGACCAGGTGCGTTTCGAGCTGACCTACAAGGCGCTCGATCCCTCGCTCACGGTGGTGGCCTGCTGGCGCGAGCCGGAGTGGACGCTGACCTCGCGCGAGGAGGCCATCGAGTATGCCAAGGCGCGCAACATCCCGGTGCCGGTGACCGCCGCCAAGCCTTACAGCATGGACCGCAACCTGTGGCACCTCTCCTTCGAGGGGGGAGTGCTCGAGGACCCGGCCAATGCCCCCGACCCGGAGATGTTCGTGCTGACAGTCGACCCGGAGAAGGCCCCCGACAAGCCGCGTGTGCTGGAGATCGAGTTCGTGGAGGGAAGTCCGGTCGCGGTGGATGGGAAAAAAATGAGCGGGCTCGACCTGATCATGATGCTGAATGACGTTGCCGGGCAGCATGGGGTCGGGCGTGTGGATCTCGTGGAGGACCGTCTGGTGGGGATGAAGTCGCGCGGGGTGTATGAGTGCCCGGCGGCGACAGTGCTGTATGCGGCACACCGTGAGTTGATCCACCTGACGCATGACCGCCGGACCGTGTTTTTCCGCCAGCAGGTGGCGACGTTGTATTCGGAGTTGGTTTACAACGGCGAGTGGTTTACCCCCCTGCGCGAGGCCTTGGATGCGTTTGTGAATTCCTGCGAGAAAGTCGTCACCGGAAAAGTCCGCATCAAACTCTACAAGGGCAACTGCACCCCGTTCGGAGTCGAGTCGCCGAATAGCCTCTACAGTACCAAGGTGGCCACCTTTGGAGACAGCGGCGCGCTGTATAGCCACGGCGACGCGACGGGATTTATACGGCTGTTCGGGCTCCCGGTGGAGACACGGGCGAGATTGTTGGGGAGGGGGAAGTAGGGAGTAGGTCAGTCAAAATGAACAACCAACAATAATTGTGGTTGGAAAGGGCTGTATGATGCTACAATGGGAAGTGGCAGGGGGTTACGTCCCTGCGAGGTGGAGTACCAAAGGATGAGGGATATGGGACAACGACTTGTTGTTATCTTCATTCTGGCTCTAATCGAAGGACCAAGTATCGCCCTGGAATCTGAGCGAACCGCCCAGATTGAGCAAGCAATCGATAAGATGCTTGAGCGTGGCAAGATATCAACGGACGATATGCACCGGCGTATTGGCCATGTGATGGCGTATGGTGATGAGGCTCTACCTCTTGTAATCGACCGGTATAAAGAAACGTCCGATGATGCATCTTGGCCACTTGTGTTATATCTCTGTATGGTTGGTACAGACAGATCCCTCGATTTCGTCCGGGAGATTTTAAACACACACGACAAACGGTCTGCAACAAGTTGCGCAATAAGGAATTATCCTATTAACAGAGAACAGGACATCCTCCAATTACTAATCGAATTGGTTCATGTTCAGATGAGGCGATTGGATGCTGTCGAACGATTGGAGCAGATGATTATCAGACAGCCAACAAGAGCTGGGCAGCTTGTGGCCGCATTAAAGGATGAGGAAGATCAAGAGGAGTATGCGTATCAGATCAGAGAAATACTTGCTACTGTTTCTGGGTACCGGAATTCATTGGGGGTGTCAGTCACACCCGTTGAGAACCAGACTGCATATCAGAACAATTTCTGGCGTGAATGGTGGAAGAGGAATAAGCAAAATGATGTATTTACTTGGCTTGTAGAAGCTGCTTCCACTGGTCGAGAAGCTCAGGCCTTTCAAAGAATGATTCATCTTGGAGATAGAAGAGCTATCCCTTTTTTGGTATCTGGCCTTGATAGTCCATCGGAGGGCGTCCAATACTGGGCAGTGGTCGGCCTCAAGAAGTTCGATGGAACCGCTCCAGAATCGGGATACACTTGGGAATCATTCCAACAGGAGAAGGAATCTGTTATTTCTGCCCTCACAGAGAAATACCTTGATTCCGTACCTCCCCAACAACTCTCAAAGTGACATCTCCATCCTTTCCACCATCACCGACTAAAGATATCCATCTTGTGAAGGCCAGCCCCGAGGCCGACTTGCAGCATATTGTCCATGGCATTGTCCGCCGTGGGCTGAAACCCGTGTTCATGCGGCAAGGCCATTGGCGGAGGAGGACACTCTTTCTTTTTCTCAAATTAGCAATGATCGCGAAAATGAGGTGGCTAGGAATTGTCATTTTGATCATCCTTATCGTTGTGGGTGCGGTCTTCAGCTACTTCTGGTTCGCGGAAAATGACCCTTTAATGGCTCCAGCTATGCATATGCAATATTATTGATATGATGAAAGTAGGACAAACATAAGGTTACAACGTGGACCCTTCTGAAGGATATATGCACATGGTGGCACGTTGGTGGGAGTGGTTGACGTTTGTCGCTGCTATCGCCAGTGTTATCTGTGTAGTGGTGCTTTTGTGCTTGGAAATCCGCTTTTTCATTTCCACCATTGAGTTGTTGAATTCTCCAGTTCACTATTTCAAGATGTAAACGAGTCCTGCGATATTGGGAGAAGCAATGGCCTTGATGTGGCGGTGGTCCTACTGTATTGCAGTTTACATTACTCTCGTTTCAACATGCATCAGCATGGGTGATGTTCGGTATCGCGATGGACTGCGAGTACTCGTTTGGCTGCTCTTTTTGATGGCGGTCCCGATAGCGAGAATGGTTTGGATGAAGAGGTTTCATGCGCCCAGCCTCGTTATCTCTCTCTGGTTATTGGTTCACAGTGTCTTCTGGTTCTTGGCCATTCGTTTGCATAATTTACTGTGGCCTACATGGTGTGCCTGAGGATCATGTGGTCTGAAACCCCTCCCCGCCAAGGCCTCGGTGTCGCTGCGCATCGACCGAGATGTGCTGGAGTGGTTCAAAGCCCAGGGGCCGGGGAATCAAACTCGCATCAACGCGGTCTTGCGGGCCTTCCGGGATGCCTCGAAGTAGAGTAGAGGAAGCCTTTGCATTGACAAGCGTCACGTGACGCTTTACACTTCCTTGCATGATCAAGTCGTTTGCCGACCGGAATACACAGGACTTGTATATCTCGGGGAAATCGACACGTATTCCTCCTGAAATCAGGGAACGAACGAAACGGAAACTGGAGTACATCGATCTAGCCACCAGTCTGGACGATCTGAAGGTTCCCCTCAACAACCGGCTTCACCCACTCAAAGGGGATCGAAAAGGCCAGTATTCCATTTCGGTGAATGACCAGTGGCGGATCTGTTTCCGGTTCTTCGAGGGTGACGCATATGATGTCGAGCTCACGGATTATCACTGAGAGGAGGCGCATAATGAGCATTCCCAACACACAAAGAAGAAAAATCCGTCCCACCCATCCCGGTGAATTCCTCCGCGAGGATTTCCTGCCCGACTACGGCCTGTCAGCCTCCAGCCTGGCCAAAGTGCTGGGGGTTTCGCGTCAGAGCATCAATGAACTGCTCCGGGGACGCCGCGCGGTCAGTACCGAGATGGCTCTGCGGCTCTCGCGCTTGTTTGGAAACTCGCCTGAGTTCTGGCTCAACGCCCAACGCGCGGTGGATCTCTGGGATGCCGAAAGAGACCTCAAGGAGACGGTGGCGCGGATAACACCCTTGAGCGCGGGTCAATCGATGGCCATACGCCCCCAAAAAAACCTGCTTGAGAAGTGATACGGGATACGTTACACTTCCTGTGTGATCCGGACCTTCAAACACAAGGGTCTTGAAAGATTCTTCCTGCAGGGTGTGGCATCGGGTATCCAGGCTGTACATGCTTCACGGCTGAGGCTCATCCTTGGCCAGCTTCAAGCGGCGCTATCACCTCATGATATGGATCTCCCTGGGTTGCGCTTGCATCAGCTCACTGGCACGCGGAAAGGAACCTGGTCGGTATCTGTTAGTGGTAACTGGCGAGTCACATTCCGGTTTGAAGACGGCGATGCAATTGATGTGAATTATGAGGACTACCACTGAGGAAATATCATGAGAATGCACAATCCCCCCCATCCTGGCGAAATCCTGAAGGAACTCTGCCTTGAACGGCTTGGGTTGAGTGTGACTGCGGCCGCGGAGGCGTTGGGAGTCTCGCGTAAAACCCTCTCCGCCATCCTCAACCGGCGCGCCGGAATCAGCCCAGAAATGGCGATCCGCCTATCAATAGCTTTCGGAACCAGCGCTGAGAGCTGGCTCAACCAGCAGGTCCATTACGACCTCTGGATCGCGGAGCAAAAGAGACCCTCCATCAAGGCACGGAGACTGCCGGCGGCCTGAAAGGTCATGCAAGACAATGGCCACAACCTCCTCACAAAGAAGAAAAACTCCGCCCCACCCACCGCGGAAGTGTCATTCGGATCTTCGGTGCTGGATACTGGCGGAAAGGCAAGGTAATCTATGAGAGGGAGAATCAATTACACCGATGAACCCATCGAGGCCAGGGTGATCAGGGACTTCCTCCCTCCTCCCGAGGAGCTAGCCTTCAAAGAGGAGGGGGTGAAAATTACGCTCTCTCTAAGCAAGAAGAGTGTCGATTTCTTCAAATCCGAGGCGGTGCGCCACCACACGCAATACCAACGCATGATCCGACGGCTCCTCGACGCCTATGTCGATAAGCATCAATCAGGAACTCAGCCAAAAGGCAAGTGAGTCCAGTCGAAAGAACACAAGGAGAACGCCGTTCTCTTCCACTCCTACAGCTTGCTATGGGTCCCATCGCAATAAGGCGGGGTGCAGGTCTCCTTGCAGCCGCACCAGGCCACGGTCTTATCTTCCTCGATATTCACCACCATGGGGGACTTGCCGCTGCCACGGTGAGAGCCATCACAGTAGGGCTGGTTGTTCGACTGACCGCAACGGCACCAGGCATAGGTTCCCGCTTTGACCTCCATCACGAACGGCTGTTTCTGAGTTGTATCAGACATATTGGTAAACCTCCTATCGCTCCATCATGCTAACACCGAATACTCCGGATGAGATACGCCTCCAAGCGAATAAATTCGCTACTCCTGAAGCGTGTAGCCTGGAAGGACTTTTGGATCTCCCAGCCTACGAAGTTTGATCAGGATCTCTGTTCCCCTCACCTTTCCAAAGAAGCCCTTCCGGAGTGTCCTGGCGGTCAACTCCCCACCCCAACGTTTGATCCATTTCCGGGCCAGTCGGAGTCCGATCCCCTTCCCCGCGGGTTTGACGGAACCCAGCCGCCATCCATCTCTGGAGAAAAAGTGGGTACTACTGAGACCGGGACCGCTATCGACAAACCGGATCTGAACCTGATCTCCGAGGGGTTCGAGCGCGAAACAGATAGAACCACCCTTCGGCATGGCCTCGATCGAGTTGCGCAACAGATTATCAAAAATTTTTTCGAGCTGGTCAGCCTCCGCCTGAACCGCCAGTGGTTGAAGGGCCTCCGGAAGGGGGGCATCAAGCGAGATGGAATGGGCTTGCAGGAGCGCTTGACGGTGTTGCCAGAAATCAGCACAAAAGGAACCGAGATCATGAATTTCGGTGCTGCGATATCGCTCGGGATGAAGATGCCTCAACAGCACCTCCTGTGAACGTGCGATTTCCTCCAGAATATCCGCGGTCAGTGTCTTTCCATCCTCGGATAGGGACTCCTGTTTCCGAAGTATTTCCACGCAACTCTGGATAATCGAGAGTGGGTTGCGTAATTCATGAGCCAAAGTGGAAGTAAGCGATTCGATCTCGATCGACTCCTCGGCCTCCCGCAGGGCAGCCTCGAGACGGTTGGTTCGAGTGATTCCCCGGTAAAGGAGAATGAGCAACAGCAAAGATGCAAAAGCCAACGGTGTGGCAGTGAACCAGAAACGCCGTTGAGTATCATAAAGCTGATCGAAGAGGGTTTTGTCTCCTTCCTGCTGGGCTGCCTCTCCAGCTGCCTCTCCGACCAAAACCCAGTGCGTACTGATCGAACCACTCGCTGTAGTCACTGGCAGGAACACACGCATCCGGTAGAGTCCCTGACTGAGACGTAGAGGACCTGCTGATATCTCGCCATGGGCCGCCTTTTGGAAGGCCTCCTGATCCTGCCTCCACTCGATCTCACCCGATGCCGAGGTAGGGCTCGCATAAAAAGCCATTCCATTATCAGCGGGAAAAACCTCACCGCTGGCATCCAGGAGAAGCCAGCTGGCACTGGTCAGATTCTGAAAGGTGGGCTCCGAAATGGAGGTGCTCCAATCGCTGAAAAACGGATCCAGACGGTCTGAGAGCCAGCGAATCCGTTCATTGCCTTCGATAAGCAGGGCGGTCTCAAGTGTTTTTTCAAATACAGTGTGGGCACGCAGGAGCTGTTGACCAGAGCTGAGGATCAGGATCACGAAGACCAATGTCAAAAGGGCTGGGACGATCCAGCGCAAGGTGAAGGGTTTCATGGTCTCCGGCAGGGGCTACCCCCACCTTTCCCCCTTACTTCTTCCTGGCCACAAAATGGATCCTCTCGCTGGAGGCCTCCGGTGGATTCCAGGTAAATCCATCATAAGAACCGAGAAACTCAAAGCCAGCCTCACGGAGCCATCTGAGCAACTCACGATTCGAATAAATCTTCTGATAATGAATCTCATGGCTGCGTGAAAAAACCGCTTCACCGGCAGCCCGGATAAAGAAATAGAAATCGCTCCTGCAGATTTTGGTCTTGATGTTGTACTCATTCTCCCAGATATAGGCGAAATCCTCGAAGTTCTCGGCATAGGTGGTATTGGTAAAGTTTTCGAGGATGTTGGTTTCAGTAGCCACATCAAAAATAAATCCCCCACCGGAACGCAAGTGATCCGCCGCACAATGAAAACAGGCCTGGACATCGCGCGGATGGGTCAGGTAATTGAGCGAGTCATAAAGGCAGAAAACGAAGTCAAATTCCTCGTTGAGATCCAGGCTCCGCATATCACCAACATGAAAAGTGAGCCGTGGGACTCCAGCATTCTTCCGAATGGCCTCCTCGATCATCGTGGCGGACTGGTCGATGCCTGTCACCTTGTATCCAGCCGAAGACCACACCCCCTCGGTGCTTCCGGTGCCACACGCCAGGTTGAGTATCCGCCGTCCCTTGATCTGATAATGCCCAAGGAGATCGAGCACATATTGCGCCCACAAGGGATAGTCGACATCTTTCATCACGAGGTCATAACCTCGCGCGAAGCCAGTATAGATTCCTTCATTGCCAGGCGTTTCAGTCATCGAAGAAGCAATCACCATCCTCAAAAGGTGGACAACAGACGATCAGCACCTCGATATCCCCCTCCGAGTGGTGGCGTACCCCGGGACGGATTACCACCGCATCCCCCTCCCGGATAGAGATCCGTTCCCCATCCAGCACCATGATGCCTTGGCCCTTGAGGACAAAGTAAACCTCCTCCAGGACCTTGTGGTAATGCTCGCGGGACTCGTTGATCCGGAGATGAGAGATGGAGATCGGAGTCTGATCGGCGGGTGTCAGAACATTCTTGCGGA
This sequence comes from uncultured bacterium, assembly GCA_964481775.1. Lineage (GTDB taxonomy): Bacteria > Hinthialibacterota > Hinthialibacteria > OLB16 > OLB16 > OLB16. The sequence continues at coordinate 28,232 of CAYZUX010000041.1, forward strand.
AACCGCAAACGCTGCGGAATTCATCCCGCTCTCCCGCCGGTTTGAAAATCCATCTTGCTTTTGGAGTCTCAACTTCGGGCATGGTTGTTTTCTCCTTTTCCTTTCTCGCTCAAAGAGTTGAGAATTCATTCGCCCCTTGTCACCCTCGCAACTGAGGATGCTGGTTCACCTCAAAATGCGAATGAATTCGCTACTGGGATTCTTGGATCCGGCGTAGCGCAATTTCATCGAGGCCCGGATCAGGTCCGATTGCCGCGGTGATCCGGATCTCCACACCGGGATATCGGGCACGGCATTCCTCGAGAATCCGAGGGATATCTTGGCCCACATGGGCTCCCGTAGCAAGAAAATAGGGAACAGCAATGATCCGATGGGCACCTTTGTCGACAGCCATCTGGAATCCAGCCGGGATATCGGGTTGAACCACATCGAGAAAACAGGGGATGACCGGAACTCCAGGGAGCTGTTGTCCGAGACGTTTTGCCATCTCGACCACCTCGCGGTTGGCGATTTCCTCACGGCTTCCATGGGCAATCAGGAGCACTGCTTCATGATACGATACCCCAGGCAACCCAATCATATCGGTTTCTTTCGAATTTCCACCCCTGGAACTGCTTCCGCAAAGATGTGCACATCTCCCTCGCGGTAGATCAGATGGTCGTTGACAAAAAGGGTCTCCTCGAGGCTCAGGGCCGTGAACTTCCCCACCGCTTTGGTGTAAATCGTTCCCTGTTCATCACGGATCACCCCCTCCGCCTTGATCAGACGGGAGCCCACCGAGGTTGTCCAGGCCTCCACCACTAAATCTGTTTCCAATGGTGTTCGCTTCATGTAACGGACAGTGATCTCGGCCAGCACCGTCATTCGCTTACACGAAACTGCTGTCGCCCAGCCCATGGTTTCATCGAGAATAGTGGCCTGGAGTCCGCCATGCATGATGGTCCCGAATCCCTGCATGGTGGGATGGCCCCGAAAACGAAAGAAGATGTGCCCACAATCGTCAATCTCAAATCTCCCCTTGAAACCTGCTGGATTTCGTTCCCCACACACAAAACAATCCTGTGAATGGGGGAGGCCCCTGGTTCCGGGTTTGGCCTTCTGAGTCATGGAGACCTATCCTTTCTTTATATAAACGGGCAATGATACGTTTTACGTGTTTCGGCGGCTGGAGACAAGGACGTGGACGAGTTCTGCTTGCGGATGGAGGATGTGCACTATTGGAGGGGAGAGGACCAGATTCTCAGCGGGATCGATTGGGAGGTCAGGAAAGGGGAGAACTGGGCGGTCCTGGGTTCGAATGGATCCGGCAAGACCACCCTGATGCGGATTGCCACGGGATATATTGGATCCAGCCGGGGACGGGTCTATCTGCTGGAGGGTTGGATCAGCGAGATCATCCTTCCCAAGGTTCGCCAAAGGGTAGGGTTTGTCAGTTCAGCGGTCGCAGACCACCTTCTGCGCTGGTGGACACACACCCCTGGAGTGGAGGTGGTCGCTTCCGGTAAGGAGGCTGTGATCGGAGCTTTTGCCCGTGCAACACTCAAGGAGCGCGAACACGCGACACGCCTGCTGGAGAATCTGGGTTTTCCCCATCTTGCAACCCGTCCATTTGGTCTAATGTCGAGTGGTGAGAGACAGATTTGCCTCATCGCCCGGGCTCAAAGCAGTTCCAAGGGCTTGACGATTCTGGATGAACCCTGTGCTGGGCTGGATCTGGCGGCCAGGGAGAAGACCCTTCTGGCACTGGAGAAAGCTTGCGAAATCCAGGACACCCACTCACATGTTTTGATCACTCACCACCCGGAAGAAATTGTTCCCAGTATCTCGCATGTCCTGCTCATACGGTCAGGGAAGGTGGTGGCCCGAGGTGAAAAGGAGTTTGTTCTCACAGAGGAGAACCTGAGTACAACCTATGGTCTTCCACTCCATCTGGTGAGGGAAAATGGGCGTCTCTGGGTCATCCCCGCCGCCCGGATAGGGCAGACCGGGGGAAATTGAATTCACACCTTTCCTCACAGAGGAATTGGGAACCTTCCACAAATGCGGTAAAAGAACCGCATTCAGTCGGTTGCCAGGCGATGGTTGCGGCCAAAATGCTATTCCTGAATTCTACTCCAGCTTCTCACGGATTCATCTCAAGCCTCTGATAACACTGTGTTACGGGGTGATCGATTGGGTCTCTCTGGAAGACTTGGGGGCTGGCACGTTACCTGCACTTCTTTCAGGTATGCCAGGAACCACACGAATGCTTTGGACATGATGAGTCACCTGGCAAGTTCTTTGACAACGTGCCCTGAGAATGAATGTCAGGTGATTGCCGAAGACACCGAGATGGGTGAGGAATGCCAGATCGGACGATTCGTTGTCATCGAAGGGAATGTCACTATCGGCGACCGGGTCAGGATCGGAGACGGAAGCTTCATCGGCGAAGGGTGCCGGATCGGAAACGATACCATCATCGGACCGAGGTGTACTCTCCGGGAGCACACGTGGATTGGTCAGAGAGTGGTGATCGAAGCCGGTGTGGTGCTGGGGAGCGATGGTTTTGGATTCGCCCAGCGTGCTGATGGAACACAGTTCAAGATACCACAGGTGGGCGTGGTCGAGATCGGCGACGACTGTTGGATAGGCGCTCAGGCAACAATTGACCGTGCCACATTGGGGAAGACCCTTCTGGGCGAGGGAGTGCGAATTGGCCCATTGGTGATGGTCGGACACAATGTCGTCATCGGAAATGAAACTCGGCTGGAGGCACTCAGCGGAGTCTCAGGAAGTACAAAGATAGGACCTAACGTGGCCATTGGCGATCACGCCGGACTGGTTGGCCACTTGAAAGTGGAAGAAGGGTGCACGCTCGAATCGTGCACAGGCGTCACAAAGTCGCTGGGAAAAAACACCCACCTGAAAGGGTTGTTTCCTGCGATGGCGCCGGAGCTTTTCGATGAACAGGAGGCGATGATTCAAGGCCTCCCGGCATTAGTCGAGAAGCTCGAAGATTTCGAGAGACGGTCCGCTTTGGTGGACCGAGTACAAGCTCATCGATCCTTACCCCCTAACCCCTGAGGGCTGTGCGGCCGGCTCTCAGGGGTATTTTCCTTTTTGCACACAATATCCCTTTCCTTTTCTGAGTGATAAGGAGAAAGTATCCCTGTAAGAACGGATACTTCCATGCGATTCTCCGGAAAATCGACTTGGATCTGTTATTCCTTCGCCTCCAGCGGGTTCTTGCTCTTGTTTTTATACTACTAGCTCACTCAAAGATCCGGACCGTGGTTAGGGGAGGACTCTTTCGATATCTCAGAGGTCTTTATCGTCTCTTC
>CAYZUX010000042.1:0-31416 GCA_964481775.1 uncultured bacterium
ATCCCACACCCACCTCCACATAGGCCTGACAACCCTGCTCTTTGAGAAAGCCCAGATTTCATGATTTTTTGATCGGTGGGGCAAGCCCCACCCTACCGTAGATCCTCATATTGAGCGCGGACACCACATTGATAGGGCTTGAACTTTTCAACTGCCTCTGCGAAGGACGCTAGACCGCTCAGTGTGGCACAAGGCGCATCCGGATCGAACTTTGTGAGTAAACCACTGAGTACTGATCCCACACCCACCTCCACATAGGCCTGACAACCCTGCTCTTTGAGAAAGCCCAGGCTGGCTGTCCAGCGGACCGGTGAGGTGAGTTGTTTGGGAAGATGCTCTTTCAACTGAGTCACCTCGGTTACGGGACGTCCATCGTGGTTCGACACGAATAGCGTGGAGGGTTTCTGAAAAGTGGTTTCTGCTACCACTTTTTGGAATTCCTCCTGCGCTCCTTTCATCAGACCTGAGTGGAAGGCTCCCGAAACATTGAGGGTCACCACCCGCTTGGCGCCCTTGGCCTTGAGTGTCTCGGTGGCCTTCTGAACCAACCCGGTGGTTCCACTGATCACGGTCTGCTCGGGTGAATTGAATCCCGCCACCGAAAGAGGTGCACCCTCGGCTTCACTGATTTCACGGCAGGTTTGTTCAATCACGGCTGGATCGAGACGGATCACCGCGGCCATGCTCCCGGGATTCTTTCCGGCTGCCTTTGCCATCGCATCCGCGCGCTTCTGAACCAACAGGAGTCCCGTCTCGAAGTCATACACGCGAGCGAAATACAGCGCGGCATACTCCCCAATGCTGTGACCCAGGACATAATCCGGGACAAGTCCCTGGTCAAAGAGCAAACGTGCCGCGATACAGCTGACGGTGTAAATGGCCACCTGGGTGTTGTGAGTATCTGTCAACTCGGCTTCGGGGCCATTGAAACAGAGGCTTTGAATATCACGTCCCAGCGCCTTATTGGCACGTTGGAAATAGCTCGCCGCCACCGGACTTCCCTCGGCCCATTCCTTTCCCATCCCAACAGTCTGGCTTCCCTGGCCCGGGAACATAAAGGCAATCATCTGACCTTCACCTCCATTGATCTCACCTGCTTTGTGATGGAATCCGCTCGGGGAAATCCAATGCCCTCTTTTCGAGGAGAGATAATCCTTGAAATTACTGGTTCTGCAAAACGGAGATCATCGCAGCGATGTTCTCTGGTTTCGCATCCGCTGGGATAGCGTGGGCTGGTGCAGCGAAGTATCCGCCATCCTTGCCAATTTCCCTGATCAGCCGCCGGACCTCCTCCTCCACCTGCTGGGCACTCCCATAGGGAAGAGTGCGTTGAGTGCTGATACCTCCAAAAAAGGCAAGCCGGTCGCCAAAGGTTTGTTTGGCGGTATACACATCCAGGGCTTCTGGTTGAAAGGGATTGAAGACATTGACTCCGAGCTCAATCAGTTCTTGAAACAGCTCCTCCACCTTTCCACAGCTGTGGATGAAGACGTATTTTCCGCCTGCATGGACAGCGCGATACATTTCAGAAACACGCGGCTTGATGAATTCCCGCCAGAGAGGAGGCCCCATCAAGACCCCCTTCTGGGTGCCCCAATCATCCCCAAACATCACTGCATCGATCCTGTATTGATGGATCTTTTCAATGACAGCCAGGTTGAATTTGAGAATTTTGTCCAGGAAACGGTGCACAAAGGCGGGATTACAGGCCATGGCCACCAGAAGGTTTTCCATCCCATGCAATGACCAGGCCCGCTCGAACAGACTGAACCCAAGGTTCACAACCGTAAAGCTTTCGCCCGGGTCATCTCCAATGGCGGGGAGCTCATCCCAGTTCCTCAAATCTTCCACCTCTGGGAAAAGGAACTCCTCCAGATTCCGGTCCGTGATGACCTGGTTGCAGACTGTGCCGATGTCCTTGTCAATCGTCCGGTCCCAGCGAGCACCGAATGGATCCTGCCAGATCCCTCGAAAAACCTCTTTCCAACAGTCTGTGGAAATGGCACGGTGCACCTCAAAACAGTTCCCCAGCCCGTTGAGGAAATCCGGATCACCATAGTAAGCCACCATCCGGGCGTGTGCGGTTTGCGTGAAATCGATGTGATAGGGAGTCCTGTCAGGCTGATGGTGTTCGAGAGATGCCAGAACCCGCTCACGGTTTGTCATGGAGGTTAGCTCGATTCCTGGACTGGTGTCTGCTGTGGATTCCAAGCCTCCACCGATAGCACTTCGACTGGAGAGGGATTCCCTCCACTGGAAAATTCAAAGGTGTCCCCTGGACGATGGCCCCACAATGCCTGTCCCAATGGACTTTCATAGGACAGGATGCCCATGTCAGGATCAGACTCCCAGGGTCCGAGCAGGATCACGGTACGTTCCATATCTCCAATCCGGATCTGGACCTTCGACCCGAAAAGTGCCGAATCCCTGGCAAATTCCTCTTCGCGGACAGAAGTGGCGCGCCCCAGTTCTTCCTGCAGAGTATTGACTAATGAGAGAAGTACCCCCTGCCGTTCCTTGGCGGCATGGTATTCGGCGTTCTCACGTAAATCACCCAGTTGGCGGGCCGCATCGATCTCCTTTGAATTCCTTGGAATGTCGATTTCTTTAAGCTGTTTGAGTTGTGCTTGTTTGGCTTCCAGGTTTTCCGCCAGACAGAGCAGCCGTGTCGGGAGTGGCGCTGCCGGGCCGTCCATGGCGCCATCGGTTGATCCTGTCAACTGATCGTGGAAATGGGCACTCAAGTATCCCGTGATCTCCTTACGGATCCGATCCTCGATACCGACAGCCCCCTCGGTGGTCTTCATGAGCTGTCGTGCGGTAGTGACATCGGTTTCCGTCATGATCTCGCGCAGGCGCTTGAAACCGGAACGCTTGAAGATCTGGCGGATGTCGGACATCCGCGAACTGAGTTCCTGGGAAGCATCCTTTTTGGTGGTTTTGGAACGATAGCTGAGGACCTCATGGAGTCCCACCAGGTGCTCGATAAGGGCGGGCCGTGTAATCCCTGCCTGCTCCGCGGCTTCACGGCTTGCCAGCAGTCTCCTTGCGAACCAGATGAACAATCCGGAAGCATCACGGAAGATCGGACGGACTTTACGGAAGAGTCCTTCCAAAACTCCTTCCTCATGGTTCTTGGCAACATGCTCAGCGACCAGATCGCGGATCGAGTCCGGTCCATCAAATAACAACCGCTCATAGGCATTCGCCAGCTGTTCTCTCAGCGATTCTTCCATCATGCCGAACCAGCGGGTCTGCAGGGATACACTCCGCATTCCCTCCAGCGCGTTGACTGCACGGTCCAGGTCCGCCAGGACCGGCTGGATAATCTGGTCGAGGTGGCTTCGGTTCACTTTGACCTGGCCGGATAACTCCTCGGCGACAAAAACCGCTTCGATGGCCTCACTGTCAGAGCGGGTTTGTGAGGCCTTCGAGATCAGATCGTTTACCATCTGGGTGAGGATGGAAGTCTGGCAATCACCACGCCGGTGGCTACGGTAATCCGCGAGGATATCGAGACGTCCCCTGAGAGTACGGCACTCGCGGAAACGCCGTGCATACTCTTCATCTGGCCCCTCTGGTGCCTCCCTGAGCGTGAAGGTCTTGAGAGCTCCTCCAGTCACCTCGATGTAATGGTCATCTTTTAACTGCTTGCTGACAGTGGACCACCATTTCGACCATCCTGACTCCGGGATGGGCCGCTCCAGCAAGGCATCCTTCAACTCCTTGGCATTGGCCTTGCCACCCATCGAGATGAGTGCGGCTTTGATCAGATCGATGGGGGATTCCTCAGACATCCGGCGGACCTTCTCTTCACTCTCCAGCCATAACGCACGTAAATCATTGGCAGGGATTGGAATGAGAGACTTATCCGCCATCTCCAGGGTCAGGAGGTGTTCCTTCTTCTTGGCGAAGTCGACAAAGACACGTTGTTGACCGGGATCGATCCGGCGTACCTTGCCTGCCCCCCAACCTGAATGGTAAAAAAACTGACCCTCCCCGAACTTGAGGTAACGATCGAGCTCGACCATGGCCTCCAGAACCGTGTCCGTGGTTTTGATATGTGCCAGGTCCAGCAATTTGGACAGGTCAGGACGATCAGCATAAACTTCCTGGTAGGCTTTGAGGATCGTGTCTCGGAAACTTGCCTGGCGTTCGGGCAGGAACTCCACAATACAGCGGAGGCAACGAAGACGGTCCTGGGGATCGAGCTTGGCTGATTCCATGAAGATCAGAAGAAGCTCGCCGGCACGTTCTTTCTCTCTCCGTCCCGCCAGCCGTTGCGCGAAATCCACGAAAAAAGAGGCTCGGGCGGATCCCAGTTCTACCAGTTCCAGCCAGATCTCCTCGACCTCCGCGAGGTTTTTCCGGTCAATGGCGGAGATCAACGCCTGTTCCAGATACCCTCGTGCGGCGGGATCGGCCTGTGCCTTGAGCGCCAGACCTAGTTTGCGTGCAAAGGGGGTGATCTCGTGGTGACGGTCGACCAGCAGTCTCCAGGTTTCGGCCGCTTTCTGCTGTTGGTCAGTCTTCTCATAAGCGTCTGCAAGGCTTCTTAAAGCCGGTAAGTCACCCGGATCTCTTGAGAGAATCTCGTGTGCTAGGGGAATGATTTCTTCCCATTCGGCTTTTTGACGGTGGATGTTGATGGCATTCTTCAGATTGGTTGTCATTTTCTCTCTATGTAGATGGGGCCGCTATCGGTTTTGCGGGCAAGAGAGTGTATAGAAAACACAGGCGGGAAACAACTGATCTGGAATTTGAATGAAAGACTGTCGTGGAATCCTGAATTCAAATGTCTGTCGGTGGATCCTTATCCAGTCCATTTAAGCCCTTTACGGGCTTCCCTTTTCACCCATTCCTCCTCATCCCTGTAACGTTTACTCTCCAGTTTGGAGAATATTTCCATATGACACTCCCCAAGAGGGATCCTCTCCGAGGCTTTGCGATCCTCGACTTTCAAGGCAATCACACTTCCTCCGAAGCGGAACACCTGGCGGCACCATGTGCCGTTGGGAACCTCCGCAAGGACTTTCCAGATCTCGTGGGAATAACGTGTTCCAGAAAGGACCCAGCCGGTCAGGCCTCCCTGGGAAGCCTCCGCTCCCTGGGAAATTTCCCGGATCAACTCCTCCTCGGAGGAACCATTGTGGATTTGTTGGAGTGCCATCAGGACTTTTTCTTCGGCCTCACGGTAGGCGAATTCGATGGCGGGAGGGGAGGCAGCCTCACCGATCCGGACCAGGATCTCACGCAGCAGGTACTCTTCCTTGGACATGAATTCATCCGGGTGAGATTCGTAGTAAGCGCGGATCTCCTCAACGGTGATACGAGGTTGTTTTTCCAGCCGTGAATGTACCAGGCGCTTGAGGTAAAGGTTTCCAAGAAAAAGGATGTTTCCAACCTTCAATCGCTCCTGGAAAGTGGCATCGGAGGTCAAACCAGTGGCTTCTGCTTCCTGGTAGGTGAGGTCCGGCACCAGGAGAAATCGCTGGATGGTATCCCGGTGGGTGGACATCACTTTCTCATCGGGGTCATCTCCCTGACGGAGCGCAGTTCCGGTGGCGTCCAGGTATTCAAGATACTTTCCAACCGTAAGGCCTCCCTCGAAAGCAGGCGAGAGCATGACTGAGGAGGCTTGCAGGGGATCTGTTGCCGATCGTAGAAGCGCCGCGAGTCCCTCCTGGCTCACCTCCAGATCCCCGGAATCCACCATCCTGTCGATGAAATCTTTCCGCCGTCCTTGCGTTTCCCGGACTCGGAGGATTTCCCGGATTCGTGTTCGCACTTCCTCGAGGGGGTGAATCCCCGGTAATGCTTTGGATTCCAGGCGGAGAATCTGAAACCCGTGTTTCACGGTGATGACAGGTCCCACCTGCCCCGGTTCCAAGCTCAACGCTGTCTTTTCGATCGAGGGACTGATTTGTCCGAGGGGGAAAGGCCCCCGGATCTCGAAACTGGAGGTGGGTTGCCCCATGGCTTCGGAGGCCACCTCAAGGAATCGATCCAGCGGCACTTCAGCAGGAATTGTGGCGCTTCCCACCAGAGCCGCCAGGATCTCCTCAGCCTTCCGCTCCAGTTCTCTTCGTGATGGTTCATCAGGGCAACGGGTTGCATCCAGGAAGATGCTCCGGAAACGGATATGTCCCTTGATCTCAAAATCTTTCTGGTGTTCCCGGTAGTACTTTTCGATCTCTTCGGACGATGGATTCCTGTCCGGTGTAAAGACCTCCTCCATGAAACGTGTATAAGCCTCAGCGGTGCGAACCTTCCACAGCCCCCACCTTACGGAAGGTGTGTCGATGAAATCCTGCCTTTCTGACTCTGCTGAAGCGGCCAGGATCCGGAGTGCTGAGTATTCCTCGATATCGTTCCGGGTGTTTTCCTGGCTGTTTGACTTGGTACTTGGGGTGTGTTCTTTGGAACGGCGGTAGAGAGCCATCTCCCCCTGGGTGATGTCCCCCAGCCGGTCATGGGCAAGAACCTGATTGTTGGAGGCGGTTCCAGAATATGCAGGAACGACTGACAGGAATAAGAGAATCAAACAAAGGGAGCGCGGACATCCGCGCTCCCAACCCAGGTTCCTATCGTGACATTCAGTAAAGATCCCAGTTCTTGACATCAGTATTGTTTGTGGTTTGGAAAACACGTGCGACTTGAGTGATTGGAGGATTCTTTGTAAAACCGTTGCAATCGACCGTCGCAACATTTTCCACGCCATTATCGCTGGTCCAGACAACACAGATGGTATTACCGCTCTTGGCCACTTCGAGCTTGCAACCATCATTGCCACCGGTCGAGGAGGTGTTGTCCGTGGTCGGATCCTCAAGACTGCTCACATAGAAGCTCCCGGTCAAAGGAGTTCCGTTAGCGTCATATACCCGGCAGACAGGTGCAAAATTCTCACCATTACGCCATGCCACCACGAAGGATCCATCCTCATCGATATCAATGGCAGCCCCTACACGGTAACCATCGCTGTCAGTGGTTTGCGCACTTGGCCCGGCTCCATCATTGAAGTCATCCTCGGGCAGGATGGGAGGGAATGGGGTTACAGTACCCGCGACAGGGTCCACTTTCCACAACATGACCAGACGGCGCTTGATTCCGCCCAGGTTGTTGTCGATCACAGTGGCATTTCTTGCCAGACGGTTACCTCCCGCGGCGACATCCTGATCACGGTCAAACCAGGTTCCACGGTCGGGGTAATTGGCGAAATTGGCCGGCAGGTGGAAGCTGTTGCCATTCGGATTGTTGTCAGCATTGGTCTGGGTGGCATAGGCGATCAGGTTTCCGGCATTGTTGAACACCGCGATCATTTCATCCTGGTACAGGGCGAACCACCCGTTGATGTAGTCCGAAGCGCCACCCTGTTGGCATTCTGACTTGGGCGAGTTGAACCCAGGAGCAGTCGGGCCATAGTAAAATCTTGGGGTTTTACGGGTCTGGAAAGCTGCTGTGGTGCTCTTCACAAAAGCAGTCGCTGCCGGATTGGTGATAGAGAAAATGGTTACATCGTCATTCCCGGTCCCATAATTGGGATTTGAGGTGTTATCGACAGCCAGACGGTTCGGGTCGATAAAGACCTTGATCTCATTCGACCCCAGGTTACTGGAACGAGTGCAGATACCATAAAAGCTGTTTCCATCCGAGAGGATTCCACACCCGGCCGGACGGCAACGGATGCCGCCTACCCAATCCGGATTGCCTCCATCCAGCTCATCGGTGGCAGGGATATTCCTTCCCACGGTTACATTGCTGATCGGAGTTCCATTTCTTGCGAAACGCTGGAACATGACCTTCTCCGCGTTACTCGTTCCACTTGTTGGGGAGGCATCATTCCAGTAGTTAAAGGCAGCAGGCATCACCCCGGCTGCTGAGAGGATTCCTTTGTAAGCCGCAGAACTGAAGATGCAGACTCCGCACAAGTATTCTCCCGTAAGGCGGTTGGCCCTGACTGTGCAGTCCTGTTGATACTTGACATTCACCCCTTCAGCGTATGGGTGAGTGATATCTGTGGTGCCATTGTCACCGATATACCCGCCATAGGAATTCACAATCCCGTTTTTGCTGATCACCACACGTTTCCAGCCGCATACACTCAAGTCCTGATTGGCATTGGTATTCTCAGTGCCGATCACCACAAATTCTTCAAGTCCGGTTTGAGGATTCTTTCCCAAGGCAGCCATTCCCAGGCTGTGCCGGTGGTTGTTTCCCCAGGCAAGGAAGTCTGGCCAGATATCAAAGTTATCCGATAAAGCGACGACACCCGCGGTTTCAAGATTGGTCGTTTGAGCAAAACCCACTTCTCCAACAAGAAGGCAAGAAAGGCACAATAGACACAGCAACACACTGAATCTCATCTTTTCTCTCCTTTGGGTTACAGAATATGGTTGGATGGGGTTTGGATTGTGAGAACCCCTCCCAAGCGCTTCGGCGTTGATGAACACCTCCCTTCTTGAGACTGATGTCTCCTGGGAAACCTCTGGTATTACTGAACTTTTTGTAGGAAAGACACGACAAAACAGCAGCTAATCGAACTCCTCCTGTTTCATGTATTCAGTTCAGGAAAAGTAAGTTACGCTTGATTCTGATCGATTGCAAGTAAACTTTTTTTTGTTCAAGTTGAACTAAACTATACGCTTGGGAGATGGTGCCAGATGCCCCAGATTCCTTCTATTTTTAACCCCCATTCAGATTGTAAGTCTTTGATTCTTTGTGGATTATCCCTTTCGATCGGGTGGGGAATCCGGGGCAACTTCGGCCATGAATATGGGGCCATGATGCCGGGGGTGTTGTGTGCCATTGCAGCAGTCCTCCTCTCAGGGCGGGAAGACTGGTGGCGACGGATATCATTCTTTGCCCTGTTCGGTGCGCTTGGCTGGTCATTTGGCGGTTCGATGTCTTACATGCAGGTTCTTTCATACACCCATTCGGGACACTGGCCCACTCAGATCTACGGGTATATATGTTTTTTTATCATTGGGTTTCTCTGGGCCGCGTTGGGCGGAGCGGGTACAGCCCTGGCTGCTGTGGCAGATCGGAAACGTATCGAACAAATCTTTTTACCGATGACCGCCGTATTTGTTGCCTGGTTCCTCGAGGACCTGATCGTTCCCTGGATCGAAGAATTTGAGAATACCGAACGGCGCCATGAAAGTATCCTTTACTGGTTCGACACCGACTGGATTGCGGCCCTTCTGGCGATCATTGCGGTCCTGTTGCTGGCCGCTTTCCGAAAGAGGCTATGTTGGGGGTCTCGTCTGATCCTGCATATGGCCATCGGCTGGTGGGCCATGTTCCTGGTGGTGGTCTTCTTCGCAGGGTTTCTCCATGACCGTCTGGGCATCCCCTACACCAACTTTCGCATGACCCCTCCACGAGGCGACAACTGGGCTGGCTGTGCGGGCATGACCGCTGGATTGCTGATCTTTTTTATCCGCGAGAGGCTCTATCCCCTTGCTTATGCCACCCTGGTTTCCGGCTTCTTTGGTGGCTTTGCCTTCATCACGGCAGTGTGTCTCAAGCTGATCGAGATCAAAACAGGCTGGGAGACCAACTGGCATAGTGTCCTGGAGCAGACCACCGGCTTCCTCAACGGAATTGGTATTGCGGTGACCATGGGTGTCCTCGCTCCCCGGCTTCCACCTGTCCGGGATGAAGAACCCTGCCAGCGTTGGACCGAGCTCTATTCCTTGTGTTTTGTGCTGTTGCTTGTCCCCTACCTCAACAGCGTCAAGATTGCCCCCGAATGGATTGATAAAAAGGTTGTCCCTGAGATTCTGTATGGGCTCCCGCTCAACGATTGGTTCCACATTGGTTATGGACTGGTTGTGGTGGCTTTCCTTTTTCTCCTCTGGCGCCATCATCAGGAGAGGATTTCATTGATTCCGGAGGATTTGCTGAGTAAAGGGCAGCTGCTTTATCTGGTTTTTCTCTGGGTCTGTGTGACCTATAACCTGATCAGGATCATTCCCCTCCTTGCCGAACAACGGTTGGTCACCGAGGGGGTCATCCATGTCAATGCGGTCATCGCTACGGTGCTCATTCTTACCTGGCCCCGAAAGAGGGCAGTACCCGAGATCTCCGCCAGTCCGGTTTGTCCTGCCATGCTTGGTTCGGTAACCGCGAGGGGCTTGATAGCAGCGGCGATCAGCATCACTCTCTACTTCGGCGTGACCCGTGTCCTCTGGGGCGACCAACATGCAGGCTATTCCGCCCTCAACACTCGCTTTGGAGAGAATGCCACGGCGCTTCAGAAACCTGAGAAAGGCAAGAATCACCCATGACAGTCCGTATTGAATCCCCTTACGAAGGGACCAATGGTCTCTGGCTCAGGGGCAACTTGCATGCCCACTCCACCGAGAGCGATGGCAATAGAAATCCTCTTTCGCTCGTGGAAGCTTATGCTTCACTCGGATATGACTGGCTTTGTATCAGTGACCACGACAAGGTCACCCCCGTCCCCAAGGAGATCCCGGAGGGTTTTGTGGTCCTGACAGGAAACGAGATCACCAATAAAGGGCCACATATCCTCCATGTGGGAACTGATTCAGCGATCGAACCAATCCCGGATCGGAACGAGGTCCTCCGTGAAGCTGCGGATGCCGGAGGAGTTTGCATCCTCAATCACCCCAACTGGGAGAAGTCTTTTAATCATTGGCCACAGGCTCAGATTGAAGCCCTTCCACGGCTCTTCGATGGCATCGAGATCTTCAATGGCATCACCCGTCGTCAGGAGGGAAATCCTTATGCCACTGATCGTTGGGACATGCTCCTTTCCAAGGGTATCCGGGCATGGGGATATGCCAATGATGACACCCACAGCGATGTGGATCTGGGATTGGGCTGGAGCCGGGTCCATTGTCAATCACGGGCTGGGATGGAGATTCTGAATGGCCTCAAATCGGGATGTTTTTATGCAACCACGGGTGTCGAATTCACCGAGCTTCACACCGATGGCACCAGGGTAAGGATCGTCTCTTCCAACGGAAGTCTGTGTACTCCGGTCATCGATTGGGGGAGGGAATTGGGGCACTATCCCGGGCGGGCCTGGGAGTTTGACATTGAGAGGTTACTCGGTGACTGGCACCCCACCTATATCCGTTTCGAGGTGACGGGCGACCTGGGACAACGTGCCTGGACCCAACCCGTTTTTCTCACGTGGGCGTAAAACCGCTCTCCAAGACCATACGATCCCATCGCTTCTGGATGTCGGTCTATCTCCTGGCCATGTTTGGGGGGCTGGGTGTCCACTACAATTACCTCCAGATCTTCCTCAGAGATCAGGGGTTCAGCTACCGGGAAATCGGCTTCCTCCAGGCGTTGATTCCGATGGTTGCGATGTTTTCCGTTCCCGCCTGGGGAGTTGTGGCCGACTCGAGCCGGGATCCCCGGAAGGTTCTGGGACTTCTGTTGGTGCTTGCTCCGGCGGCCCATCTGCTCCTGCTTGGAGGCAGTGGATTCCTTACCTGTCTGGTGGTGTGTCTGTGTATCGCGCTTTTTTACCAGCCGGTCCTTCCGATCCAGGACAGCCTGGTTCTGCGTGCGCTCCACCTGTATGGCGGAGACTATGGCCGCATCCGCATCTGGGGATCTCTGGGATTCACAGTACCAGCGCTTTTATTGCCCCTCTTCTGGATGGTTGGACCTGAGTTGGAGATCAACTGGACAGCCCCGGGATTCCTGTTCGCGGGGTACTCGGTCATCACACTCCTGCTGCTGACGACTTTTCCCCCCGTCTCTCCGGAAAAACACCACCGTCTCGACCTGGGTGCCTTCCGATTGGTGAAGAATCCGGCTTTCTCGATCCTGTTGGTGTGTGCTTTCCTGGCCCGGGTGGCTTCCTCGGCGCTGGAGGGTTACCAGGCGGTTTACTTTGAGGAGATGGGTGTCCCTGTCGACCGTATTGGGCTGTTTCTTGCCCTGGGGCCTCTTTCTGAGGTTGTTACGATCTTTTATTCACAACGCTGGATGGTCCGTTGGGGAGCCAAAAATCTCATGGCTCTCTGCCTTGCCGCCTTGGTGGTCCGGATGGGTGTCACCGCTTTCTCAAGCCAGTGGCCGGTTCTGGCTGGAATTCAGATTCTCCACTGCCTCACCTTTGGCACCCAACATGTGGTCACCACATTGGTGGTAAACCAGCTTGCTGGAGACCGGATAAGGTCTTCGGCTCAAACCCTTTATGCGGTTCTTTCCAATCATACCGCCCGTCTGGTGGGGCTCTCTTCAGCGGGATTGATCGCCGGCTGGATAGGAATCCCGAAACTATTCGGCCTGGCCTCGGGAGTTGCGGTTTTCTCTTTGCTTCTGTGGCTGTTATTCTACCATGATACCCCGGATACCACCCTCAAGGATGGAATGAGATAGGGTACGCCAGGTCATGCACAATAACCTTCCAAGCTACATTCTCCGGAAGATCCTCGCGGCCATTCCAATTCTGTTTGGAGTGACCCTGCTCACCTATACCCTGGTGGAGGGGACTACCGATCCCGAACGCCTCCTGCAGGGGCAACGCAGCGACCAGGCCTCCCTCGAGGCCATCCGCGAGAAATATGGTTTCAATGACCCGCACTGGAAGCGTTATCTCAACTTTGTCGGCGGGGCGATTCAGGGTGATCTGGGGAAATCGCTGGCCTACAACTACGATGTTTCAGAAGAACTGGTCAAACGCTTCCCGGCGACCGCCTTGTTGGCGGTGACCGCGCTTTCACTGGCGGTATTGGTGGGGATTGTGCTGGGGGTTCTTTCGGCACTCTATCATGCCCGCTGGCAGGATGGCTTAGCTTCGCTCTTTGCCCTGGTCGGAATCAGTTTCCCCATCTTCGCCTTGGCAGTCTTCCTCCAGCTCCTCTTCGGGGTTGTTCTCGGATGGTTCCCGGTGACCGGCTACATCGACCGGAGCTGGGCCGCGCTGGTACTTCCCGCCTCCGCGCTGGCAACGCGCCCCATGGCGGTCATCACCCGCCTGATGCGTGCCTCGATGATCGAAACCCTGCGCAGCCCTTACATCACCACGGCCCGTGCCAAGGGGCTATCGCGCGGCTCGGTGCTCGCCAAACATGCTTTCAAGAATGCGCTGAATCCGGTCCTTACCGCCATCAGCGGATCGCTGGCGGAGCTCCTGGCGGGAGCTTTCTTCATCGAGGTGATCTTCGCTTGGCCCGGTATCGGTAAATTGGGATTCGATGCGGTGATCCGTTCTGATCCCTTCCTCTTGGAGGGAACCGTGCTTCTTTCGGCGTTGATCTTTATCGTGGTGAATCTGCTGACGGATATCCTTTACAGCCTGATCGATCCGAGGGTCCGGTTGACGTAAACCTCACCCCCCTGCCCCCCTCTCCCACAAGGAGAAGGGAGAGTTTCCCCCTCGCCCAGCGGGAGAGGGGGGCAGGGGGGTGAGGTGTCATGGTCATTTCCTCTTGCTCCTCCGGTACACATCCATGTACACCGCCAGGAGGATCACCATCCCCTTGGCGACCGATTGCAGTGAGAAATGGACTCCCGCCTGGTTGAGTCCCTTGTTGAGGATCCCGATGATGATGGCCCCGATCAGGGTGCCATGCATGGTTCCCACACCGCCGCTGAAGCTGGTCCCGCCGACCACCACCGCCGCGATGGCATTCAGCTCGAACCCCTCGCCCGAGGAAGGTTCCGCCGAGTAGAGCTGGGCGGCCTGGATCAGTCCTGCTACACCCGCAAGGAAAGCGCAGATGGCATACACAACCGTCTCCCGCCAGACCACGGGGAGACCGCTCAGCCAGGCGGCCTGACGATTCCCGCCAATGGCGTACAGATGCCTTCCGAACAAGGTCCCATGAAGCACCAGGGCACACAGAATGAAGACCACTACCATGATCACCACCGGCACCGGCAAAACTCCGAAAAGACGCCCATTCCCCAGCGCAAGAAACAGCTCCTGTGATTCCGGGATATGCATCGGACGGCCCTCGTTGAAACGCAATGCCGACCCGCGCGCAATCAACATGGTCGCCAGGGTGATGATGAAAGGGGGGATGCCGGTTTTTGAGGCGCACAGACCGTTGAATGCCCCCAGGAGCAGGGAAGCCCCCAACCCCATGGAAACCGCCAGGAGTAACCAGAGAAGGCTTTCACTCCCACCCGAATGTTCCGAGAGGATATAAACAGTGATCGTTCCCACCAAAGCCACCACGGCTCCCACGGAAAGATCGATGCCACCAATGAGAATTGCAAAGGTCATCCCAAAGGCCAGGATGGCATTGACCGAGATCTGTTGGGTGAGATCAATCAGGTTCTCCAACCTGAGAAAACTGGGCACCCAGATCCGGAAGATAAGAAGAAGAGCCACTACCGCCAATAAGAGCGGCGCCATTTGCTTAAGTTGTTTCACTCTCCGTCCTCTTGATGATGGATTCTTGTTTGTTCTGTGCTACTTGTCCCATCCAGCGATATCTGCGTTCTCCTTGGTGATCAGTTCCACAGGGATCACCACATCCGCTGGAACTGGCTTCCCCTCGAAGTGTTCGTAGACCTTCTCCGCGGAAACCTTTCCGATTTGACGAGGGAATTGAGCCGAGGTTGAGTGGAGTTTGCCCGCTTTGATCGCGGCGATGCCTTCCGCCGATCCATCGACCGTGACAACAGTCACATCATTAAGCTTTTCCGCCGATTCCAACGCGGAAATCACTCCCAAGGAGCTTGGGTCATTGATCGGAAAAACTCCATTGATATCGGGGAAACGTCCGAGCAGATCGCGCATCACCGGCAACGCATACTCGGTGGTGCCCCCTCCCTCCTGGATGTCAAGGATCTCCATGTCCGGGTACTTTGCCAGCTCCTCCTTGAATCCATCCACACGGTCGATGCAGGCCTTGTTTACAAAATGATGAAGAACCACGATCTTGGCGGGACGGCGCACCTGGGCCAAGGCACGCGCCGCCAGCCTGCCCGCTTCGACATTGTCCGAAGCCACCTGGCAGAGCACCAATTCCTTATCCTTGACTGGTGCATCCACCACCACACAGGGGACTTTTTTATCCCTGGCCTGGAGGAGACTCCCCTTGACTCCTTCCCAGTTGACCGGGTTGATAAAAACCGCCGCCGCCCCCTTGAGGATCAGGTCTGAGATGTCATTCTTCTGCTTGAGACTGTCGAACTGGGAATCGAGTGCCACCAGGGTGTCGCCATGGGCGCTAACCACCTCCTCGATGCCCTTGTTCAGCTCCACGAAAAAGGGGTTGTTCATAGTCTGATACACCACCCCCAATAACCGTCCCTTCTGACTGGAAGTGGAGGTCTGATTCTCCTGCGAACAGCCCAGTGCCAGGGAGAATACCAGGATGACAGGTATGAGCATTTTGTAGGATTGTTGTTTCTGCATGGATCTTCTCCTCACTCGGTTTCCATGGTCTTGATCGTCAGCTCAGACAGCCTTGCCAGACCGCGTGAGACTTCCAGTTCCAGGGCGCCCTCCTTTTGATCATAGGCCCGGCAACTGAAGGCATAACCATCGTTGATGAAGCACTCGATGATCGATCCCTCGACTATCGCCTGAATGCGGACCGGTTTGCCGGGCTCGAGTGGAACTGGACGTGGATAACGGAAGGTGGCTCCCTCGATGGAAACCTCCTTTCCAGAGGGATTCAGCACCAGCCGGTAGCCGGAGGTCCTGTCTTTTTGTTTGTGGAAACAGACCGAGAAGGTGGCTTCAGGAGCGAATTCGACTGTGCAATCCAGGAGATATGCGGGGGGCATTCCAAATTTGGCGTTTGCGGGACTGTTGGATTCGGCTTTGCCGATTACTATTCCATTCAAGCTGGAAAATTCCTTGTTGAAGAGGGCCAGCGCTTCGGGTACCGGACGAAATAGGAGTTGGCCCTCTGATCCGGCATAGACCTCACGTGGTACACTCTGGTGCCCGCCCCATTCGAATCCGCCGCCATCCTTGTAACCGCCCAGGTCCCGCAACCAGCCCGTGATGATGTGACGTTTGCCATCGAACATCCGCTTGGCGGCATACAGGATCGGAGTGTCGATGGAAGGGGAGAATGGGGGACGATAAGGGCCGCGCAGGTTCTCGGCCCAGCGCATGTCGGTGGTTCCGGCGCTGGGGGAGTGGATCAGGTAGAAGAGGTTGCCGATTTTGAACACATCCGGGCACTCCGGAGTTCCCTCCCCCAGTTGTGGTTCAAGGATCAGCGGCTCCTCCTGTTTCCAGGTGACCAGATCCTCTGACCGTAAAACACCTTGCACGGGATGTCCGGTTTTCCCATCCCGCGCGCACACGATCATCCAGTGATGCTTGTCCTCCTCGTTCCAGAAGACATAAGGGTCGCGGAAGTCGGTATTCTGATAGTGCTCTCCATCCGCTTTGAATCCATGCTCGGGATGCTTGGTCCAGGTGATCAGGTCAGGGCTGGTGGCATGCATGACCCATTCGCGTCCTGATGTATTGCGGGGATTCCAGCCGGTGTAGAAGATGTGGAAGGTGCCATCCTTCTCGGTCACGCTCCCGGTGAACATGTGCTCACCATCGGGGCCGTTCTCATCTCCATCAGACACCAGGGCGGTGGGAAGCTCGCGCCAATGGACCAGGTCGGTGGAAACAATATGCTCCCAGGGTACTTTTCCGATGTTCCCGCGCAGATAGAAGATGTGGTATTCCCCCTTCCAGAAGAAGGGAATCGTGTCCGCCAGGCGTCCCTCCTTGGGACGGTAGTGCAGGGTGGGTTGGGGATGGGTCATCGATGTGTCCTTGGTCTCTTCTCCAAAAGCCGGGTTGCCGATACAGGCTGAGACCACGAGACAGTACACAAACAGGTGGTGAAATGCCACGGAGAGCGTGTGGGGTGAGGACATGCCAGGGAACCTCCAGAAGACAGAGTCTGCCGCGAATTAGATGTGGAGCGACAGGAGGAGTTTAGGTTTCAGAGCTCCTTCTTTGTCAATGGGAATCGCCTGTAGGGATCAGCCATTCCATACGGCGTTGCCAGTCGCGGAGGTAAGCGGTCCGCCAAATACTGACTGATTTGGCACCGGCATATTTCCCCTCCTTCAGGCTGGGATCCTGGATGTCAGTCCAATAATTCGGACCATGCCCGGTAGACACATAACGGCCACCCCAGTGATCACTCTGCGGATCGTCTGGATTCCCTGCGAGAAGATAAAGAACCGAAGGAGTATCGCCCATCTTGATTGCAGAGAGTTTCTCTACCAACAGATCACCCAGGGCACCATGGCCTTTGACATGTTCCTGGATAAAGGTCTTGTTCCCCAGGTCACCCTGTTGCTCACCACCCACATATATCCCGCGAAAGGTGGTATCCGACTCAACCCACCACAGGTCCGGGTGGTGGTCAAAAAGGTAATTTCTGGCAGATTGATCCTTGCTTCTATTCCAGGAACTGATGAAGTAAACACGCAGTTTGCTCTTGATGTCCGGAGCGTCATGCACTGCCTGCGCCACATCGGTAATACAGCCCCAAACAAGCACATAGAGCGGCCTCGGATCATCCGCACGGGCACGTTCCACAAGCCAACGGGAGCCTTCGGTGGCTTCGGAGAAACCCTCAGCTGGTGAGGGTTCAATCGCCCCTTGCTTCACCAAAGCACGGAGCTGATCTGGTTCAGGATAGGTCTTCGCATAGCGGATGAGTTGGGGGTAGTCCTTGGTGTAGGCATCGATGGCTTCATGAATGTGTTTCGCACGTCCCGCTTCAGGCGGTGAGGAGATAAGGCCCTCGATGTCAAACACATCCGCATACACGAGGAAATGGACCATCGACTGAAAGTCATCATTGTCAGAGCCACCGATATCGGATGAGACGATGACTCGGTAGCGTTCTCCCGATAGTGCCCCATGGCTCAATGGACCATTATCTTGCGCAATGCAGATGATCGGCCTTGATATCATTACGATGGCGAAAGCCACAAGAGTGAAACCATGCATGATTCTCTCCATTCCGGTGTCATCATCTGTCAGGAAGTGACTTTCTGGAAAATACGATCAAATAGCAAGAAGGGTGTCCAGGCTTGAATGGGGTTGGTTACCCGGACAGTCCTCTCCACCAGGGCGCTTTGCTTCCCCCGAATGGAATGATTTTCCTGAGGTTGTTGATGCCCCAGTTTGGGCATGGTATCTTTCCTCCATTATAAACAAAGGGGAATTCCCTCCCGCATACCATCACACACCCGAAGGTTTCAATACGATCATGACACCCAATGCGAGTCACCTCCTTACCCTTGTATTATTGCTTGCATGCCTCAATGGCGGGGCAGAATCTGCCCTGGAAGAGGGTTTTGTCTCGATGTTCAACGGAAAGGATCTTTCCGGCTGGGAGGGAAAACCGGGCTGGTGGACTGTCGAGGATGGTGCCATCACCTCACAAAGCACCCCCGAAAAGCCCTGCCCCTCAGCCCACTACCTCATGTGGCGCGGAGGCAAGCCGGCTGATTTTGAGATGCGTTTTGAATACCGCATCGAGGGTGGCAACTCGGGTGTCCAGTTCCGCAGCCGTGAACTCCCCGATTGGGATACCAATGGCTATCAGGCCGATATCGAGGATGGCGAGCAGTGGTCAGGATGTCTTTTTGAACACACTCGAGTGGGACTGGGGATGCGTGGAGAACGGGTGATCATCGACAAAGATGGTACCAAACACATCACCCCCCTGGGGGATCCCAAAGAGCTGATGAGTCATATCAGGAAGCAGGACTGGAATGAGTATCAAATCACTGCCATCGGCAATGAGCTCACACTCGCCATCAATGGAAAGGTGATGACTCATGTGACCGATAATCAGGAGGGACTCGCGGCCAGGGAGGGAGTTATCGCCTTGCAGATGCACCCCGGGCCCCCCATGAAGATCCAGTTCCGGAATCTCCGGATCAGGATTTTCGATTCCGCCGCGAGCGGAACTCGTTAGTGTGAATACGGGTGGCATGGCGGTCTTGGCTTAGTCCGCCATTGCCCCCGAACCTGTGAGAAGGAGTGTTCCATGAAGAGGCGTGAGTTTCTGACCAGGTCCGCCGCGGCCACGGCGGCGATTTCGTTTCCAACCATCATCCCGCGGCATGTTCTCGCTGCTGATGGTGTCCCCGGTGCCAATGACCGGATACAACTGGGTATTATTGGTCTGGGGGGACGTGCGCGGGGTTTGTTGCTCGATGAGGAATTTCCCGGTGCCGAGATTGTCGCGGTCGCGGATTGCTTCAAAGAACGTTATGAGCAAGCCGCAGCGAATGTTCCGGGCGGCGATAAATGGCATAAATACCAGTACTACAAGGAGATGTTCGAGAAGGAAAAACTCGATGCGGTGTTTGTCGAAACCACCACCCACGCTCGCGTGCTGGTGTGTATTCATGCCTTGCAGGCAGGTCTCGATGTCTATGGTGAAAAACCCCTGACTTTGACTGTTGCCGAGGGGCGTGCCCTGGTGAATGCGGTCAAGAAGTACAATCGAATCCTTCAAACCGGATCTCAGCAACGTTCCATGCCGGCCAACATGTATGCCAGTAAACTGGTCCGTGAGGGTGCGATTGGAAAAGTCCACACGGTGATTACGTATAATTTCGAGCCCGGGAAAGTGTGGGTACCTGATTCTCCCACCCCTGACCCGATCCCCGAAGGACTCGACTGGGACCAGTGGTGTAACCAGACCGAACTCCGTCCCTACTACGAGAAAATGAGGCGTGGATGGGGTGAGTATGTTGAGTTCGATGGTGGCGGGCAGAGCTGGGGTGTGACCGGTTGGGGAACCCACAGTCTCGATCAGGTTCAGTGTGCCCTGGGAACAGATGACACCGGCCCCCTGGAGATCTGGCCGGAGGAACAAGGCCCACACTGCAAAGTCACCATGCGTTTTGCCAGCGGAACACTCCTCAAACTGGAGGGGGCGAAACGGGAAAAGAACCTGGATGATCTCGGTGCTATTTTCATCGGGGACCAGGGCAAGATTGAGATCATACGCGGAAGCTTCACCGCTACTCCCGAAGACTTACACAAGGGTTCACCTCCCAATACTCCTTTGGGTGCGCACGAGACAACCCCGCACATCTCCAATTTCCTTGAGTGTGTCAGAACCCGTCAGAAAACCAATGCGGATGCGGAGACTGGTCATCGGGCCACTACCCTTTGTCACCTGGTTAATATCTGCCGGACTGTTCAACGCAAACTTCAGTGGGATCCCAGGGCAGAGCAATTCATCGGTGATGAGGAGGCCAACAAGCTGCTCTCGCGTCCAAGGCGTAAAGGTTACGAATTACCTGAGATCGGTTAACACAACATCCATCTGTTCTGGGGGCCTTCGCCATGTTTTTTGTCCCGAAGGCCCCCTGGCACCGAGACTTCCGATAATCTTTCAATAGAACAAGTGGGGACTTCAGGCTCATTCCCGGGTATAATAACCACTGGGTGCCTGAAAATGATGACCGCACCCATGTTCTCCAGGGGTGATGTGATCCACCACAGGGTGTTTTCCTTTGGAGAAGCGCGATACACAAGGATACACACATGCTCCACCTTTTTCCTCTTGTTGTCAGTGTTGTTTTACTGATGTTCCAGCTCCCTGCCTGCTTTGCACTTCGTTCATCAGTGGAATCCATACCCGAAAAAACCACTTATGGTCTTATTGATCTCCGTCCTGATGCCTACGACATCCAATCCCATTCCGTGGAGAAAGACTCGGGTCAGTTCATGACCAAAACCCGTAGAAGCCTGGTATCCAAATATGGCTCCACAGGCAAGCTCGAGATCAATCCCTCCACTGGTTTGATCCGCAGGCTGACAGGAGTTCCAATCGGTGGTGGTTTGAAAAACACTGCTACGCCAAAAGAAAAAGACCTCTTGCTGCGTCGTTTCGTGGATGAGAATTCTGATTTACTGGGTGTGGAATCCTCGAACCTGGATCTGATGGGAGAGACAGCGAGGCCGGATCGCAGTTATTTTGTGTACCAGCAGAAGGTGGATGGCCTTCCTGTTTATGGTGCTTATCTGAAAGCATCGCTGGATTCGCAGGGAAACCTCACCCAGCTTACCTCGACTTGTTGGCCATCAGTTCAATATTCATCTTCCCCGCGGATAACTGAAGAAGCGGCCGCGGCTCTTGCCGCGAAACGGATTATTCAAAAGGCGGGGAAGGAGACTTCCAGTCGCTACCTTTTGAAAAGCAGTCAGAAAGTTCTTTTTCCCCTCTCTTCTCCACGGGAGATCCTTTTTCGCCTGGCTTATCGTCAACTGATTCATACCCCCGATCCGCCGGGAGATTGGGTGATTGTGGTGGATGCGGAAACAGGACGGGAGTATGTCCGCTACAACAACTTCCGTACGGCAAATATCAATGGAACTGTCCAGGGCGAGATCCTCCCCTTCTACTACAATGATCCCCTGGAAGGTCTGCCCTTTGAAAATGAGTTTGTCTCCAGCTTTTCAGAGACACCGGCCTATTTCTGGGATCTATCAACCGATCCGGGCTGGTCGAGACAAGGTTTGTGGAGCTATGGGGTTCCCAATGGTGTGGGGGGAGATGCAGGAGACAGGGGACCCAGCTCAGGTTATACCGGGAGCAATGTGCTTGGATACAACCTGAGTGGGGGATACCAGAACGATATGGATACTCCCCAATATCTCACCACCAGCGCCATCAACTGTTCGGCTCTTACAGGAACCCACCTGGCCTTCTGGCGATGGCTCGGAATTGAATCAGGAGAGTTGGATAAAGCTGCAATCGATGTCTCCAACAATGGAATCAGCTGGGTAAATGTATGGCGTTCTTACTCAGCCAGGGTCGGGATGGATTGGGAGTATTGTGTTTATGATATTTCCTCCATCGCTGATGGAAGGTCTACTGTCTATATCCGTTGGGGCATGGGCCCGACAGATTCCAGTGTTGCTTACGCTGGACTCTATATCGATGACATCAGTATTCATGCCGGGGGAGGAACATCGATCACTGCCTCAGGCGGGAATTTCTCAGTCCCGGTGCCTTCCTCGGGAACCACCCTGATCCAGTCTGAACTGAAAGGTCCTTTCGCGGATGTGGTGAATGAGGATGGGCCACGGTTGCGTTTCAAGCAGTCAGCCCCTGTCAATCCCGCGGACTGGGACTGGAGTATTCCAGTCCTGAATGTGGTTCAGTCCTGGAACCTTGATACCAACCCCGGGTGGAGCACCACCGGAAACTGGGCGTGGGGCAAACCTCTTGGCTCCGAGGGTGACCCCAGCCAGGCCCACACAGGGCAAAATGTTTTTGGTTATAATCTTGCTGGTGCCTATGCGAACAGTACTCAGTCCACCCATTCGCTGACCACTCCCTCCCTCAACTGCTCCAGCTACACGGGCACTCACCTGCGTTTCTGGAGATGGTTGGGGATCGAATCTAACTCGTATGATCATGCCTCGATACAAGTCTCGAATGATAATTCCAACTGGTACACGGTGTATGAAAATCCCAACAGCAGTTTTCAGGATACTTCCTGGCAACAGGTGACCTATAATATCTCTCACATCGCCGATGGAAAAACTACGGTTTATATCCGCTGGAACCTTGGTCCGACAGATGAAAGCGTCACCTATTCCGGCTGGAACATTGATGATATTGAAATCCTTGTAGCCCCCGCTCATCCCGGTTTCACGGTTGGACTGTATGACTCGGATGAACTCAACGTTTTTTATCATATGGGAATAGCGCGTAACAGCATTAAGGGAATTGATCCATCCTTTTCAGGGGTAGACTATCAGATGCCCGCGGTTGTCCGCGTGGGCAATGGATATTCCAATGCCTATTTCGATGGCCTTGGGCTCAATTTTGGGGAAGGTGATGGAATTACATTCCGTAATCTGGCTCAATTTGCCGATGTGATCTACCACGAGTTTGCCCATGCGGTAACACACCGGATCTACCCGGATGACCTCCTGCCCTACTCAGGTGAGACCGGCGCCATGGATGAAGCCTGGAGCGATTACTTCGCCTGTACGATTACAAATGAACCAATGATCGGCGAGGGGGGGATGCTGACTGTTGCACCATGGCTGCGGAATATGGACAATCAATTATCAGTCCCCGAGGACATCGTTCTGGAGGTTCATGATGATGGAAGAATCATCGGCGCGGGTTTGTGGTCCCTCCGAAACCTGATCGGAAAAAGTCTGGCTGACCATCTGATTCATTTCGCGCGTTTCAACCTTGCCGGGTCCTTTGCTGATTATTACGAAGACCTTTTGATCACCGACGACAATGATTCCAACCTGTTCAATGGTACCCCCCACATGCTTGAGATCGCACGGTCTTTCGGTCCACATGGCATTGGAGGCTTGCGTGTCAATTCATTCTCCCAGGAAACTTCCTCTGAGATTTTTGCCAACCGGAAGCTCGATGCCGGTGAAACCGGCCAGCTGCTGCCTCATGTGACCTCTCATCTGGTGGCCACAAATGTTCACCTGACTGCTCAGTCTGGAAGCCCGCACCTGAGTATCAGCGAAAATGTGGTGATGCATGAGTCCATCGGGTACTCCAATACCATAATCCAACCCGGTGATTCATTCTCCGTGTCGATTTCACCCGCCTGTCCGGATGATGAAATTCTGCCAGTGACTTATACAATTACAGCCGATGGGGGGTATGCCTCCCATGATGCCCACTGGTTGATCAATGCACCGGATCAGATCCTGTATGATGATGGTGAAAAACAAGGCCTGCTTGGATATAACAGGAAAGGGGGTGGATTTGCGGTTCGATTCACCCCTCCCAACTACCCTGTCACCCTGACCAGCTTGCGCCTGATGACAGAGGGACCCTATAACGATATGGATCCGGTTTCTATCCAGGTGATGGCGTGGGATGACGATGGAGCAGGAGGTGGCCCTGGTACTGAATTAACCCCCATC
This sequence comes from uncultured bacterium, assembly GCA_964481775.1. Classification (GTDB taxonomy): domain Bacteria; phylum Hinthialibacterota; class Hinthialibacteria; order OLB16; family OLB16; genus OLB16. The sequence goes on from CAYZUX010000042.1 coordinate 23,864, forward strand.
AAACAGGTTCAGGTGCCATTCAGTGGAGCCTGGTATGAGGTTCCACTCGTCTTTAATCAGTATGAGACAGCCTACAGTTGGAACATGGAGTCAAATCCCGGTTGGAGCACTCAGTCGCTCTGGCAACGTGGTGCCCCCCAGGGACTTGGAGGGGATCCTTCGACGGCATACAACGGATCTTCCATCATGGGGTATAACCTCTCAGGCGCTTACCAGGACAACCTGGTGTCTCCGCAATACCTCACCACCGGGGCCATTGACTGCTCGGCTCTCGAAGGCACTACTCTCCAGTTCCAACGATGGCTCGGAGTCGAAAACTCACAGTATGACCATGCTTCAATTGAGGTTTCCAACAATGGAACGACCTGGACCAAGGTGTGGGAAAACGGGAGCGTGGACATTATCGACACCCAATGGAATCTGCAGTCTTTGGACATTTCCTCCAGCGCGGATGGCAGGCAGACCGTTTATATCCGCTGGGGTATGGGACCGACTGATGTGAGTGTGGCCTATTGCGGATGGAATATCGATGATGTAGCCATACTGTCCAGAACTGGAGTCATCAACGGCATTACAGTCAATGAGGGAGATGTCTTCCTGGGGTGGCGTGAGTTGGACTCTGCTTATTACAATGGTGTAACCTGGAAACGCCCGGATGGACGGAGCTGGGTTTTTGACACCGATCTGAAGAAATGGTTTACGCTCAATTCACTTGGCTATCCGATGGATCTGATGATGCGGGTTCGTTATGACGTTCCCACGGGAGTCCAGGTCTGGCCAGAGTACTGATCAGTGACCATTCGAAAGATTTTTCAGCTATCAGGGCAATACAATCGGTTTTTCACTGAGGTGCAGATCATATGTCTGAAGGATGGTAATTTTCTGCCAGATCTTCCGCGCCAGTCCGTTGGTCAGGTTCTCGATGTCGTTGACCGCCTCAAGAATCACCGGATCATTAAGACCTTGAGCATATAAAGCCGCAAGCTTGCCGATCAGTGACAGCATTTCGCTGCAGTAGTCGAGATACCGGGTTAACTCGAAGGAGCTCATGGGTCTTCTTTCCAGAAGGGAAGTAGTCGCTCCACGTCCCAGAATCTGTTCGGGATCCTTGGTCAGCTGGTGCATGTCGACCACATGCGCGATGGAGCGCAGTTCATGTAATGCCGCCAGGGCTCGTTTCCGCTTGATCCTGATGTCGATAGTGATAATGAATGCAAACCCGGCACAGGTCACGAGGATTTCGCTGGTGGCCGCTTCCAGGGTCTGAATCAGATCCACAATCGTGAGATTCCCCTCGATTCGTGTGACTTGAAGCAATCCCACGATCAGGATCACAAGAACAAGAACCACCAGACAGGTAAGGGCGGCGCGAAAGATCAGGGGGGAACGGTGCACCTGAGAGAAATTCGTGCTCGCCGTCTCCGCGATTCCAAGCAGCTCATCGCAGACCTTGTAAAGCCCCGACTCCGGAAACCGTTCCTGGATCCGCCCACGAAGCGTTTGGACTGTTTCGATAATTTTTTCAGGATTCAAGGAGCGGTACATGATAGACTCCGCTACGCCGTCATTCCCGCGAAAGCGGGAATCCATGGTTACCCCCTTTTCCAACAGGCTCCTGTCAAGGGCAGGTGGGGCAATCCGCCGGACAGCCAGGACAAAGATTTTTAACAGTGTCCAGAACTTTGAGGACCAATCCTCCCACCGTCTCAGCCAAATCCGGGCAACACTCTGATGCCAGTGCTGCTGGGGGGTGAACTGGGAACGCCGGACCGGCAGTTGGGGCTGGCTTGCGTGCCCGGAAGAACAGACGGTCATCCGGGTCTTTAATCCGGAATGCCACCTTGGCGGGTGACTTGGTTTGAAGTGTCTTGATCAGAATCGTGTTCCATCCCCGCTTGAGCATGATCTCCAAACGATCCTGATCGACATTGAAGTCACGTGATTTCCTGACCGAATGAACCTCGGTCTGGTTGATCCATACCCGGGAAGCCCGATTGGAGGCGAAATATGCCGTTGCCTGGCAATCATCAGAGGAGAAAACGACAGAACTCAAATAGGAAACACCAGCCTCTGACTCAGAGGACTCTGCAAACTCCACGATTCCATCAGCGGTCCGCAGGGGGCTCCATGAGATTTCACCGGCTTCTCCGGTCTCAGGTGGAAAGGCCTGATCCAGACTCTTCTCACCCTCTCCCCGGAAAGGACCCGAAGTCAGCCAGTTCTGGATCAGGTTGCGATAAGGTTGCACCACGACCGCATCCAGGGCAACATTGAGATCAGCGCTGTCCTCCTTGTTTCCAGCCAGGATCGCCTCGATGACATTCTCGCCCGCTTTGAGGCGTGTCCAGTCCCGAACCGGCTTCCCTCCATTGCTGAAGAGGACTGTTGAGGAACCTTTCGCGCTTACGATGACCGGGGTGAGAGTGTATTTGTCATCCTCGGCGACGGGAAGTTTGAGTTGAACACGGATTCCTGCCGGGCCTGCGATCTGGATGGCGGTGTGGTTGATAGCCTCCTTCTGCAGGAAGGAATCAGTGACAATCCCTACCCCGGCGGGTAAATTTTCCTTGACAAGTATCTGCTCGGCATCCACTGCAAATGGGATGATTGGCCCATGTGGAATGCGTCCCTCAACAGGCACACTTGCGAAGAAATCATCACCCTCTGCGGCCTGGTACCAATAGGCCATGGAACTGTAATCGTTTTTTCTGTCATCACTGTGCTTGGCGGCATAATTTTCGATCGTTATCCGGAAAGACTGGTTGAAGGGAATGTCGTCAGAGATGTGCCAACGGTACAGCGACTGGGCACGGTCCTCGTTGTATTCTCCCTTGGTGGAACAACCATGATAGGGATTTTCAAAGGTTCGGATTCCCCAGGCATCTCCAAAATAGTCCTCCGAACCGGTCCCGAAGGTGGAGGGGAACTTCTCTCCATCCACATAAACCTTCTCATCGCCCTCCCCCCACCAGCCGCCCACCAGGTTGTCGGGGAATAGGACCATGCCCACAAACCGGCCTTTGCCAGTGCATTCCAGGACCGGGTAATCAAAGTCCTTGCTGGTGGCATCGCGACGCCAACGGGCATGGAAATAGGCTGCATTGTCGGGGACAGGTCCGGCGGCCCAGGCTGCTTTGAAGGTCAGATCGGCCGGGGCTTCACCTTGGTTCGAAACCAGAATTCGGGCTGAATTCTGGAACGGCATCCGCCAGTAGCAGTAGTTCAAATCAGCGCCGATGCCCATTGGCAGACTCCGATAGCCGGATTCCTCCCAGGCATCTCCAAAAAAGTCGCCGATCGGTGCCTCGACCTCAGGCTTTTCCTGGTTGTCCCAATAGATCTGGAGCAGGACTTTTCTGCGGGCAAACCGTTCGGGGGAATTCAATTTTGCAAAGAGCTGACGGATGGTTCCGGGGCCATTGATAACCGCGATCGTCTGTGGTTGCCCGGGCTCGAGGCGGAGGGTCTTCTCGATCCACTGCATCCCCTCCATGGGTTGAGGATCTGTTCCTGCATTCTTGAGGATGGCGCAAATCCGGTTGAGCTCGGCTTCTTCCTCTGGTGTCCGGTTCAGTGTGAAGGTGGTGACACGGGTGTCCTTGGGGAAGGTGGTGTACCCGATGTGGTAATACTGCTTGAGGGCGCTGTCAGCTGTTACCTTGCAGCTTTTGGCGTAGGGAATGGGCATGTAGCAATTCGAGGCTGGATTTTCACCGCCAAGATCGGCTCTTCGTTGCCAGACCAGGGGACGTGGGAAGGGGGATTTATCCGCGCTGAACATTTCATTGAAATCGAACTCATATGAGGGAGTGGTGGCTCCATCGAAGTAGAAGCGGATTTTGCCCTGTGGATTCGCGGACCAGATTCGCCAGATGCACCCTGGCCCCTCCATCTCGGCCATGACCGCCTCGCCGGAAGGCTCCACCCTCAGATAATTCCCAGCGTCTCCATTCGCATCCCAGTCCACATACTCATTTTTGGCATCATCGTATTTAGAACGCGGGTCGTAGCTGGAGAATTGCCTGCAAACAACACCCTCTTCCTCCAGCGTGGCCAGTCGGTCCAGGTCAATCAGACGGCCCAGGAAATGGGTGACACTCAGCGGGGTGGGTGTCGCTGTCGGGGTTGGTGTAAAAGTGGCGGTAGAAGTGGAGGTGCTGGTCACTGTCGGAGTTTCCGTAGAGGTGAAGGTGGATGAGGGAGTTGAGGTAAACGAGGGCGTGTTAGTTGGGGTGACCGTCAAGGTGGGCGTGGAGGTCGCTGGCGGGGTTGGAGTTGGGACAGGTGGAGCCTCAGTGTTAGTGGGCGTTGGTACCGGTTCTTGAGATACCTCCCCGCTGACCGCCTGGACCGTCTCCGAATGGGCTTTAGAAACAGCCGATTCCGTTACCGCACCGCTTCCCGCGGCTGTGGTATCTTGAGTCTGTGCGGTTGGCACCAGCCAAAGGGCCCAACCCAGTAAAATGGTGATGAATAGCGCTGTGTATCCGCGCATCGTTCGTCCCCTCTCCCCAACGATCGCGCTGGCAACTGGTTTTTCCACTGAAAACAGTGTCTGAATAAGAAAATTACCTGAAGCTGGCGGCACGATCAAGCGAGTCGGTCCATTCGTCCAGTCCTTGCCCTTTATGAAAAGCCGGGGGATGATGGTCCTTCATTCCTTATGGAGGTTCGCCATGCTGACACTCGATGCACACGGGACAAGATGGATGTCTCAAAGGTTTTGCAGGTTGCTTTGGCTTGTCTGCTGTTTGGCTCTGATTTCGCCGGTTTCCCGGGCGGATTCTGATCCTGTGCTGATCGACTTGACTCAGGCGGTGGTGATTACCCCGTCCAATCTGTCTCTACCCGAACAAAAAGCGGTTTCCATGCTCCTCGGGGAAACTGCAAAAAGGTCCACCATAAAATGGAGAGTGGACCAGGCTTGGCCGGATGACCAGACTCCCGTGATCGTTGTGGGCCAGGCATCGTTAGCGGATTCCATAGCCGGTCCCTACACGGAAGGATTTCCATCCATCGCGCCAGGCGAAGGCCCGGAAGGCTTTCATCTTTGGGTGGCCAAAGGCAAGCGTTCCGCTCCCACTGTCTTCGTGGCTGGGAATGACCAGCGTGGGGTTCTTTTTGGGGTGGGAAGACTGTTGCGGGAGCTCCATTTCGCGAAGGGTTCCATTCACCTGGAGGATTCTCTTGATATCAACACCTCTCCACGCTACTCACTGCGTGGACACCAACTCGGTTTCCGTCCCAAAACTAACTCCTATGATGCCTGGACCGTGGAGATGTGGGAACAATATATCCGTGACCTGGTTGTCTTTGGTGCCAATGCGGTTGAGATCATGCCTCCGCGTACGGATGATGATCCTGATAGTCCCCATTTTCCACTTCCACAAATGGAAATGATGGTGGAGATGTCCCGTCTGATTGGTGAATATGGCCTCGATGTGTGGATCTGGTATCCCGCTTTGGATGACGATTACACAAATCCCGAGATCGTGGAGGCTGCCCTTAAAGAATGGGGGGCAGTCTTTGAGAAGCTTCCCCGTGTGGATGCGGTGTTTGTTCCTGGCGGTGATCCTGGGCGAACTCCACCCAAAGTCCTGATGCCCTTCCTTGAAAAACAGACACAGGTGCTTCACCAATCCCATCCCAAGGCCACGATGTGGCTTTCGCCACAGGGATTCAATGAGGAATGGATGCAGGATTGGATCGGTATCCTCCAGAAGGATAAACCCAGGTGGCTCACTGGCATTGTCTATGGGCCACAGAACCGGTACAGCCTCTCGGATCTCCGCGACAGGATTCCCAGGCAGTACCCCATCCGTCTCTACCCTGACATCACCCACACCATCAAGTGCCAGTATCCGGTGCCTGACTGGGATGTGGCCTTTCCCCTCACTGAAAACCGCGAACCGATCAATCCCCGCCCGTTGGATGAAGCGCTCTTTCTCCACCACTCGTGTGAGTATTCCATCGGCTTCCTGACTTACTCCGAAGGATGCAACGATGATGTCAACAAGGCAGTCTGGAGTGCGTTGGGATGGAACCCAGAGGAAAATGTTGTTGACATCCTGCGTCAATATTCACGCTATTTTATCAATGACCGATTTACAGAGGGATTCGCACAGGGGCTTCTGGCGTTGGAACGTAATTGGCGGGGACCACTGCTGACCAATGAGCAGGTGCCGGTTACACTCTCTCAATTCCAGGATATGGAAAAAGCCGCCACCCCCCAGGACATGCTCAATTGGCGGTTCCAGCAAGCTCTCTACCGCGCTTATTATGATGCTTATCTGAGAAGCCGTTTAGTCTATGAAACTGGCCTTGAAGCTCAGGCTATGGATATTTTACGCAAAAGTGAGGAGTTGGGTTCTCTCAGGGCGATGGATCTTGCGGTTGAGATTCTTGACAAAGCAGTAGAAGAACGTGCCGGGGAAGATTTACGGGCAAGGGTATTCGAACTTGCCGAAGCCCTCTATCAAAGCATCCGAATGCAACTGAGTGTTCCCCGCTACCAGGCCATCGCGGTGGGCCGGGGGGCCAATCTCGATCTCATCGATATTCCGTTGAACAATGCTAACTGGTTGAAACAGCAATTCAGTGAAATACGTCAGATCCCTGAGGAAAATCAAAGGATTGGTCGTATCGATAAACTGGTGAACTGGACCAATCCCGGACCGGGAGGTTTCTATGATGACCTTGGAAACCTTACCTGCCAGCCCCACCTGGTGAGGGGATTGGGTGCGGAAAAAGATCCGGAATTCCGTGAATCCTCCTTGATTGGTTTCGATACCGATCCCGCTCGCAGGTTATCCTGGGCCTGTCATGCGGAGTCACGCTATGATGCTCCGCTGCAACTGAGATATGAGGGGCTGGATCCTCATGGGTCCTATAAAGTCCGTGTGGTTTATGCGGGTGATGTGTTCACCACACAGGTTAAACTCGTCGCTGATGAACAGTATTCAGTTCATCCCCTGATTGAGAAGCCAAAGCCTCTTCGTCCCATGGACTTTCCGGTCCCTTCTGAAGCCACCAATGATGGAACCCTGACTCTCACCTGGACTCAGGAACCAGGACGAGGAGGAAATGGACGTGGCTGCCAGGTTGCCGAAGTCTGGTTAATCAAAGAGAAATGATGAGAGCGACCTCTGAATAGGAAACGTCATTGATCCCTCCGGATTCCCGCTTTAGCGGGAATCCACGGTTACGCCATTCTTTTCAATGAACAATTAGGGTTCGCTCCTACGAAACGAATCTGAATACAGCCCAATTTCCCTGAACGGAATCGGACGGAAGCTGGAGAAATTTCTACCTGAAGCATTATCCCTCCAGGAGTAATCATCCTCCTTGAGATCGATGAATCCTGGATCGATCCGGGTGAGAGTATTATCCATCTGATCCTGCACAATTCTTTCCCTCACGATGAACTTATCACTATTGATGACAAGATTTCTCCAGATCAGGTTCCGGTAGGGATCTTCATGGAGGCGTGCCAGATCGGGATACCTGGTGCTGTAAGGTGGCTGGTTGATCTTGACCGCATCCATTAACCTCTG
>CAYZUX010000043.1:0-31221 GCA_964481775.1 uncultured bacterium
ACTGTTGGGGACGTTGCCATTGAAACGTTCCAGGATCACTCGGCTGATCTCCAGGATGGTGGCTGCCTTGGTCCTGTAGAAACCGGCGGGATAGATTGCCTTGGCGATTGTCTCTATAGAAACCTGTACCATCTGGTGTGGTGTACTGGCGAATTGGAACAACCGTGCACTTGCCCCCGTGGTGACTTCGTCCTTGGTTCTCAGGCTGATCAGGCAAGAGATAAGAACCCGGTAGGGATCCTGTTTGTGGTTTTCCGAAATCCCGGTGACCGAAGCGGGGCCGATTGACTTCCGGTGCGCGCGAAGGATGCGGAAGATGGAGGGAAAGTCTTCAGGTTTCATATACCAATCGTATATTTGAGAGTTTTCATTCAGGGGAAAGGCCTTTTCGTCGATATATCCCTCACAAAGAGGAGTCAAGTGAAATCTTAAATCACCGGCAGCCCCCAAGGTTCCCGGTACTCCCGTGTCAGCAGCCTGTTAGCCTCTGGATCACCCACAATCTCTTCCTGTTCACGGTCCCAGACAATTCGTCGCTTCACTTTGAGTGCGATATTGGCCAATTGAACCGCCGTGGTGGTACGGTGCGCAATTTCGATATCCGAGCGAGGGAGTTCCCGGCTGGCCAGGCAATCAAGCCAGTGTGCGGCATGATCGACGTACATCTGAGGATCAGAACCCTTTTCCTTGTACGGTTCGAGTTTTGAATTCGCCTCTGGAGAAACCCCCCAACCACTGCGTGTCATGAGCATCGTCCCCTCTGTCCCATAAAACAGGATCCCATGCTCCATTCCCTCGGGCGGATTGGCATTACCTTCACGGTGCTCCCAGGAACAGGTAAATCCCGGATACTCGAAAATCACCATCTGGGTATCCGGTGTCTCGCAGTTGTCATCGAGCATGTGACGGTCTCCAGAACTCGATACCGCCAGCGGGGCATCCACCCCCATCCCCCAGTGGACCATGTCGATCAGGTGAATCCCCCAGTCTGTACACTTACCCCCCGCATAATCCCAGAACCAGCGCCACTCATAATGGAACCGGTTGGGATTGAAGGGACGCGAAGGAGCAGGCCCCAGCCACATATCGTAATCAACACCCTCTGGTACAGGGGAATCCGCAGGATGTCCCAGATCCTTTTGATGCCCCACCACCCATGTCTTGCAGAGACCGATCTTTCCCAGTTTCCCACTCTGGACAAACTCACACCCGGCCTTCATGTGCGGTCCGCTGCGTTGCTGAGTTCCCGCTTGGACGATCCGGTTGTATTTCCTTGCTGCACGGACCATGGCACGTCCTTCATGGACATTGTGCGACACAGGCTTCTCCACGAAGACATCTTTCCCGGCCATGCAGGCGTAGATCGTGATCAAGGCATGCCAATGGTCCGGAGTACTGATCCAGACCGCATCGATATCGTCGCGTTCAAGCACTTTGCGGAAGTCCTGGTAGGTGTCCGGTTTCGGTTTGCCACGTCCGGTGATCTTGGCCACCCACTCATCGGTCCGATTCCTGTCGATGTCGCAGATGGCGACATAATCAGAACGGTCATGGTCCAGGACAATCTGGGCGTTGTGCCAGCCGATGCTCCCACATCCGATATGAGCAATCCGTGGACGGTCATTCGGGCTAGCGGGTTTCGGTTTTGTTTTTTCATCCCCGTGAGCACGGCTCGCAAATGTTCCCGCCAGGGCCGCGGCTCCCGTTACGAATTGCCTTCTGTTCATTTGAATCGGCATGAGGTGAGGTCCTTTCAATGGATGAAACTTAGAAATGACAGCTACAATTATCTTGTAATATATGTTAGTCGCAATAATAGTGCGTCACACTGACAATATCATCTGAAAACACTGCGTCATATACTGTGAAGCCAAATCCAATAAGGTCATGTTTTGAATATTCCATGATCTTGTCTCCGAGATACCCCTGTTGCTGTTGCTTGATATCGCCCCATAGCGCTGGTTTTCCAAGAATTCCGATCACTTCATCACTGCTCATTCCCCGGTGAATCCGTTCTTTATTACGCTCAATATGCCACCAGTGTTTTTCGTTGTCGCCCCAACTGCAGTAAAGGTATACGAGAGGAATATAAAGGGAACAGAGCACAATAAGAACCCAACCAGTTCGCCTGAATGACCAAGAGCATTTCATCTGAAGTCACCGCATGGTGCCATGAATCTTTTCAACGTCTCTAGCACCCACTCGGTTCACAAGATTACTAAGTATCGGATCTGCATGGATTCTATCGTGGCGTCTCTTCCGGATTTCATCCTCAGAGAGGCCCTCATACTCGGATAGCAGTTCCGCCTGGATCTGGTTTTTCATCTCAACACAATCAAATGGTTTTGTTTTCATGTCAAACAACCTCCAAAGGTGAGTGGATTGGAATCGCATGAGATCCATGAGTCGATTGCTGCCATTGGCGCATTTAACATCGAAGCAGCCGCCAAACACCGAAGTATCGCAGTAAAGGCGAGGGATTCGCATGGCTTACACCTGGTAGTGTTCCTCAATGTCTTGCATTGAGCAATCCCCCAATAATAAAGGCATGTAGGCTTTTGGCAATTTGCTCATGATTTGGCGTATCGGGTTTGAAACTTGTTAGTCCTCCTTATTCCTCCCCCAACACCCTCTCCAACATCCATCCCGGCCGCATCAGAAAATCCCGTGTCACCCGGAAGTGCTCAGTCTCCTGGTATTCCATGCGCACAATCCCTTCAGGGGTGAGGTGGTAGATGAACGCATCCGGGTAGGCCATCAGGATCGGTGAGTGGGTGGCGATGAGAAACTGGGAGTTCTGCTTGACCAGATCGTACATCCGTGCCAGGACTGAGAGTTGTCGTTGGGGCGAAAGGGCCGCCTCTGGTTCATCGAGGATGTACAACCCATTGCCATGAAAGCGGTTCATCACCAAAGCGAGGAAGGACTCGCCGTGAGACTGCTCATGGAGGGGCCGGTCCCCATAGGCAAGGGGGATCTCTCCTCCAATTTTTTCGATCTCGGTGGCGACATTGAAAAAACTTTCGGCCCGGAAGAAGAAGCCATCGCGTGGTCTCTTGGGGGATTTCACGAGGCGGATACAACGGTACAACTCGGAATGCGAGGAACGTGTGCTGAAGTTGAAGTTCCTCGATCCTCCCTCGGGATTGAAGCCCCATGCCACCGCAGCTGCCTCAAGTAAAGTCGATTTCCCAGAACCATTCTCTCCGATCAGGAATGTCACAGAGGGATACAACTCCAGCGTGTCCAGGTGACGGATCGCGGGCAAAGAAAAGGGATACTGGTCGAAGGAAGGGACCTCGGATCGGAGCAGTTCAATCCGGCGCAGGTGGTGTCCGCTGGACATTTGATTAGAGCTTCGGAAATAGACAGCTCAACGTCAAGGCCTCATCTTGCCCCTTTTCTCCACATCTTTCGGTCCCGTGTGCCAGAGAGACTGAAGGAGCAACAGATCGGAACTGCCAATACTCCCATCCTGATCCAGATCACCCAGAACTGCGGTCCCTGTTGGAACTGGAAGCACTGGGCTGGTGGGAGTGTGAGTGACAGTGGGCCGAGGAGTGAAACTGGCAGTCCGGCTGGGTGAGGGTGTTCTGGTGGGAGTCTTTGACAGGGTTCTGGTAGGACTAAGAGTCGGGGCGGGTGTGCGTGTGGGTTCATCCAGAACCCTTTCATCGGCTCCGATATCGCACACTCTCCCGCTGCGTGGCTCACCATCATAGTCCTTGACTGGCACCGAGGAGTCGGTATCGGGACCAAGTCCCTGGCTCAGGCAGGGACTACCCTGTTGCAGGTGATAGTCACCTTTCTCGATAAACATGGGATCGACACTTAAACTTCCTGAAGCGATTTCTGTCCACTCATTTGGCACAACACAATTTTCAAGAGTGGGGTTGGTGGCACTGGTGAGCAGGCTGAATCCTGTATTTTCCCAAAGGATGCAATTCCTGAACAGAGGCTTGCCGGAACGGATCGAGAGGATACCTCCCTCAACCGCCTGGTTCCTGGCGAGAGTGCAATTGATGAAGGTGGGCGAGGAAGACAGGCAATACAGCGCACCTCCCGCATTGGCGCTGTTCTCAACCATAAAACAGTTGATGAAAGCCGGAGATGAATTCTGCCTGCAATAAATCGCCCCTCCCTCGGTCAGGCTGCTGTTACCCCGGATCAGACATCCCTCCAGAATGGGTGAAGACTCTTCCCAGCAGCAGAGAGCGCCCCCTGTACCCCCATTGGCCTCGTTGGTCAAAATGCTGCAGTTGAGTATCCTTGGCGAGCACCAGCGGCAACAGACCGCGCCGCCGTTGACTCCCTTGTTGTAGTTGAGGATGGAATTGGAGAGTATCGATCCGGTCGCAAGTTCAAAAAGGACTCCCGCCCCATAGACATCATAAGGGTAGTTGTAAACTCCTCCAGTGATCCGGACTCCATCGAGTCGGGAGTCGCGTGCCGCTTTGACCACCCGCCGTGAGTTCTCTCCGTCCAACACGCTCGCATTTTTGACAATGTCCCGTGTCCAGTTGTAAGGTTCATACCCACCATAGACATCCACGTGTGGTTTCATCACAAAAGCGGTTGTGTCGATGCCGGTATAGACACCCCCTCCCAGCAGGATCACATATCGATTGGAGGGAGAAGCATCTGTGATTCTTGATAGAGCATAATGCAAGGTCAACCAAGGGCCCTGCCGGGAACCACCCCAGGAGATATCGGCACCCTTTTCGATGGAAACATACCGGACCTGTTGGTACTCACGGAGATTGACTGCGACAGTTCCCTGCGAACACGCATCACCACAGAGAAGAATTCCCCCCAGAAGGAAACTCTCACAGACGGCCATCAGCTTCCATACACACCCTCTAAATATGCGAAATACCAATAATAACATGAATGTAGTGTATACCTTTTATATGGAGATGAAAAGCCCAAATCCCAACGGGGCCAACCCCAAAAAGAGAAGGTATGAAGAACAATAATTACAGAATAACACTCAGCTTCAGGTTTGGGGCCAACAAACCAAGGGAAGCCCTCCACCGGAATGGCATTCACTTTCTTAAGTACGTTAAGAATCCATGAAATGTGACAAGAAATTGGTCGAACGGGAAAAAACCGAAGATTACCGAGGGTTGGAATACCGGGTCCAATTGGGCACTGCAGCTGGCTGACTGTGAACTTTCAGAGCAATATCTCTTTCGAAGGCAGGTAATGTCAGGGCGAGTCCTTGGTGATCGGCCTCCTTCGACTCAGAGATTCCGATGGGTTCGCCTGTCCAAGGATGATAAAAATCGATCTGGTAGATCCCTTCGTCTATTTCCGGGATGGTAAGCTTGATTCCATTTAAGGTTCGAACTGGCTCCAGATTTCCGGGAGCGGCTCCACTACCAAAAGCATTCAAGGCATCCCTGATCCAGACAAGAGCACAGCTGGTGGAGGCCAGACCAAACCCCACCACCCCTTGGGGCAGAGACAGGTTCGAGGGAATCAAGTCTTCCTCGGCCAGTGGTTCATTTTCAAAGAAAGCTGCCAAGGGGGGATAGTGATGGTTGTGCAGTGGAAAACCTGGCGAGGTCCGTGAACGGCTGGTGTCTGGCTCCAGGTAACACCCCCACCACCAGGTTCCCGCTCCAGTTCCAGTCATCGCCGCTGCCCACAGAGCATTGTGGAGGTGGGTTCCCTGGAGGAGGTGTTCACGATCTGCTGTGGTTCCATTGTAGGTATTGGGATTGAAATTGCACTCGGGAGAACTTTCGAGCCCGAATTCTCCCACAAACACGGGCTTCTCAAATCTTGAATAAAGGTTGCGTATCGCGCTCGCGAGGGTGATGTCTTTCTCGGAGGAGGGCGCGGAGTAATCATGGATCTGAAGCAGATCGATCTCTGGCAAACTCCACAGGAGGTCGAAGGTCGGCCCATCGGAACTGGTGCTGACCAGGTGGCTGAAAGGATCATTCGCTTTCAGCCAGCCAGCCATCTCCCGATGCCAGTCACGAATCCCATTCCTGACCGAGGTGCTGTTAAACCAGTTGGCTCCATTGCGTCCGCAAAACTGGACTTCATTGAAAAGCTCCCAACAGAGCAAATTCGGAAAGGCTCCATAACGGGCCACCAGGTACCGTAAACGGCGTTTGTGGAGCTCTTTGGCGGTTGTGTTGGTGAAGAACTGTTCGGGATTGGAGGAGGGAACAGGCCCGCCTTTGAGGCTGTTGTAGGGATTGTCATTCCAACGGGCATCCACCCAGGAGCTGAACTGGCCATGATCATTAAGAACCAGTTGAACAGCTATGCCTTTGGATTCGGCGATCTCCAGGATCTTCTCAACCCGGTAGGCTGCTTTCAGGGAGTAAATTCCGGCACCACTGTAAAACCCTGACCAGTGACCACTTGACCATTCCAGTGAAGATCTCTCGAAATCGGTCATCCAGATACGGGTCCAGTTCCCCTTTGCGGAAGCAAGTGTGGATAGGAGTGAGGAGTAGTAGGCAGTACCATTGAGGTTGGAGGGATTCCCATCTCCGAAAGCGATGTTGTGACCTATTGGAAGATATTGAGAGCCATCGCTGTATTGCAGGAAATAGGGATTGGCTGTGTGAATCCCGATGAACCCTTTGTTTGTCGAGTCCGCCACCTCGAAAATGTCTTCCGGACCGGAGGTTGAGTTCCCACCCTCGCGGGCGCGCAGGAAAAAGGAGTAGATTCCGGTTTCATCAGGAGTGAAGAACACCTTCCAGTAAGGGGCTCCATTGGGAGTATAGGCCTCATAGGAGGGACTACTGATGGTGAAGTCTTGGGTGTAGAAGGCCGGTATCACCCACTGGCGGGCAGTCGGACTGGTGATCACCGCGCTGACATCGATGATGGTTGGGTCAAATGGATCCCCACCCGAATAGAGACGGTTGAGGTTGAAGGTAATCTGGCAACGGCTGTACTTGGTCACTGGATGTGCGGGAGGGGTGATGTTCACAATTGTAAGGGGTTGTCCGGACACCCAACAGCATGGCAGAAGAAAGAGACCAGGAAACAGCCAGCGGAAAAAACGACACACCCAACTACTCCTGTGACATGGAAAAAAGGGGCGTGGAACTCCACGCCCCTTCTCAGGTTATTTTCCAATAGATGAGTTTCAGTAAAGCTCCCAACTCCCGATCCCGGTCGGTTGGTCGTTATGCCCGCGGACATGGTCGATCTGGATGGTCAGGTCGGTGGGATGTCCAAACAGGTTAAGTCCAATCGTCTGAACGTTATCGATGGCCGGGAGGCCGGTCAGCTCACCGGTTACTTTATGCCACTCACCATCCGCTGGCAGATTCACTGGTGAACCACCCAGGACATGATAATAAGCCCATCCACCCGCCTGAACATAGAGTTGGATATCGACAGATGCACCCTCTTCACCCTGGGCCTTCATGAGCCATTCCATGTACTGGTAGTTGCTGATATCGGTTGGACGGCTCCAGTAGCTGCTACCGCTTATCCCGAAATTCCCTGCCCCATTACACAGGGCAATGGCTCCCCCGGCTGGATTGCCACCACTCATGGCGCCACCAATAGAAACAAACTGAATAGCACCATCCACTCCCGCATCAGGAACAAGGGAGAAACCATCCTGGTTCTGAATTCCCTCATTACCTTGGATCGCTTCCAAACCAAAATTGGCAAAGATTGACTGGAAGCCATCATCCGGGCTTTCTGGAGTGAACCTTGCAATATATCTTTCCTGAAGAGGAGGACCGAGAGAACGCACCTCATCCAACGACCAGAGAGCGAGAGAGGTATGAGCACGGACATTGACTCCCCAGACGCGGACCCAGGCGATCTCGACATCCTGGAGACTTGTCAAGGGTACAGTAATGGATTGTGGGATACCGGCTGTGAAGGTGACATCATGCCCGATCAATTGGGCTGAACCCTTGTAATTGCTGTTGACGCTGGCCTGAACATAAAACTCAACATCGATGGTGGGGTCTTCACCTGTGTACATGAGGTTCACAAACTCAAGGTAGGGTAAACCGGTCAGATCAACGCCGCCTGCGCCCGGTTGAAACACGGCTCCAGTATTGTTGTAATTGTCCCGGATGGCCCCGCCGGTTCCATCTGTTTCCCAGAACAACTTCCCGTTTTCGTTGTAAATGTTGTTAATTGTACCAAAGCCCAACTCCCACCCTTCTGTTCCTTCCTCAAAATTATTCAATACATGAGGGGCCTGAGCCAAACCGGCTCCCGCCAGAAACCAACTGACCACCAAGAACAGACCGGGGACAAATCGCCATCTCATCATCGCCTAGCTCCTTCCCAAAAGGTGATCTGGCCAGAGGCCATCCTGGGTAAGGACTGTCACCACAAACCCGGGATGGACCCTTTACTCCAAGTGCCACCCCCAATTTATCTGAGTCTTTATAAAGTGTCAATTCGGATGTACGCATAATATTATGATGGGGAGACAATCGATTTATTGGGTGTTTTTCAAGATGGGCCTCAACAAAACCAGCTGATTATACTATCATACTCTTAAGAACTAGTACCGCGTGTCCTTTTGGGAATCCTACTCAGATGGGGGAACCAGGGAGAAAGCCGCGAGTATTTGGAAACCTATCATGTTCATGGAAAAAGACTCACTTGATTTGTCCGGTCTTCAAGGGCACTCCATTTCAAAGGATAGTCCTGTTCCTTTATATGCTCAGGTTCAGGAAATCCTGAGTAATTTCATCCTTGAAAAGGGTCTGACTGACGGGACCGAGTTCCCCACGGAGGCTCAGTTGTGTGAGGTGTTTCAGGTCAGCCGGATCACGACAAAACGAGCATTGGATGAACTGGTTCGAGAGGGACTTATCCGGCGGGTGAAAGGAGTGGGGAACTTTGTCGCCGCTCCCAACGGGAATGTGACTCCAACCAGAAACTATGGTCTGATCGCCGATAGCTCATTCGATCTGTTTTCCAACAATTTCTACTCAAAGGTCTTCCAGGGAATCTATGAAAGCGTGACTGATGAGGGGGGGAGCCTGGTTTTTGCCCTGTCCGACCGGAACATCATCGATCCTGACAGTCTTCCCGCCATGCTCCAAGGCCGTGGAATCTCTGGCCTTTTAGTCCTTGGAGCATTGAGTGAGCAGGCTTTGAGCCTGATCCGTGACCAGCGCATTCCCACTGTCCTTGTGGATGATGATCGTCCCGGCTTTAACCGGGTGATCACTGACAACGTCTATGGGGCCGAGGTTGCAGTACGCTACCTGATCCAGAAGGGACACCGAAAAATCGGCCTTCTCACCAGCGACCGGACCACCAGTTTCCGTCAAAGAACACAAGGATTCATCCGGGCCATGAAGCAGGCAGAACTGTCATCTCAACCGGAATGGATCAAATCGGTCGTCGGATTCGCCCAGGAGGCGGGTTATCCTGAATTCGAAGAGATACTCTCTCTGCCCCGGGAGATGCGTCCAACAGCCCTGTTTGCTGTCAACGATCACTTTGCCATGAATGGAGTTCGTGCCGCCGAAGGACTTGGCCTGCGTGTTCCTGAAGACATTTCCATCATGGGCTTTGATGACACCCCCTATGCCACCATGTCGAAACCTCATCTCACCACCATCCGTGTTCAGACCAGAAGGATGGGAGAACTGGCGGTCACCACGCTGCGGCGGGTCATGGATTTCCGCCGGGGGGAAGCGGAATGCCTGATCCTGTCTACGGAGCTGGTCGAACGCGAGTCAGTGGGAGCGCCTGCCCGGGAATCTGAATTGGTGGTTGTTTAGGATCAACTTTCCTCCAGTCCTCTTTCATATCTGCAGGTGACCTGTGTTGCGATACCACCGCGCGGGGTCCATTTCGATTCCAGACGTGCCCATCTTGGCGAACAGGCCTTCACAAAATCATCCAGGATCTTGTTTGTTATATGCTCGTAGAAGATTCCCTGGTTCCGGAAAGAGAGGAGGTAATACTTGAGCGATTTAAGTTCGACACACAGCCTGGCGGGAGAATAGGTAAAGATAAGGGTTCCAAAATCGGGTAATCCGGTTTTCGGGCAAACCGAGGTGAATTCCGGGCACTCAATGCGGATTTCATACTCACGCTCAGGGTATTGATTCACGAATGTTTCGAGGGGATGAGAGACATCTGGCTCCGGCATGATTTTCCTTTGTTCCTGAATCCGGGATAAGCGGTTGACCGATAAGGTAGGGTGGGGCTTGCCCCACCACTTTTCAAGGTGTACCGCCTCCGCGAATATCCGGGTCCATCCAGTGATTTCACGGGTCATACCCTCTCAATTTCCTGTTCATCTCACAGTCCAAAGCTTTCGAGGAAATCACATAAGCCTTTGTATATCAATCGATTATGTCAAATTATTTTCTCCGTTTGTGTCAGCGGTTTCTGCGGCATGAAGATTGCTAGAGTTGAGATTGGATTCGGGGGAGGACCCGCTGTCGGCTGCGCGAAATCGCGGGCGGGCAGACCGACTCGCAGGCAATAGGGTGCGGCTCTGGGGCGAGGCGCCCGCCCCGGGGTAATGTCGGGAAATGAATTGAGTCCAGTTTAGGAGCTGCTTGAGCAGTCTGTCCCCATGGTCGATACCGCAATTCTGGGTAGATCCTATGGAGAACTTCTCCTTAGCCTGGGAGTGCTCACAGAGGATGATCTCAACAGGAGTCTGGCGATTCAGTCTAATCAGGGCGGTGATCTGGATGCCATTCTGGTTGAGAATGAAATCGTCCCACTTGAAAGACTCCATGAAGCGATCTGCGATCACCTGGGAATTGAAACCGTCGGTATCAAAGACAAAACTATCCAGCGCGAGGTTCTGAATCTCGTTCCCGTCCGCCTGGTTCACCGTCACGTCATGGTCCCCGTCGAAAGGGAGAATGGTTGTGTCAAGGTGGCCACCGCTGATCCCCTCAACTATGACGCACTTGATGATCTCCGGTTGCTGTTGAAATGTGAGGTGGAGCCAGTTCTGGCATACAGCCAGGATATTCGCACCGCCATCAAGCGTTATTACGGTATTGGTTCGGATACTGTCGATAGCTTGATGGAGGAGGATGATGGTGAGGCGGGACCGGCATCGCTCTCGGATAGCGAGACGGACATCGACGAGCTTTCCGAGGATGCCTCCATCATCCGTTTTGTGAACCAGGTGATGAGCGAGGCCATTAACGACCGCGCCACCGATATTCACATCGAACCGTTCGACAACCGCCTGCGGATCCGTTACCGCATCGACGGTCTGCTTTATGAAGCCTCTCTTCCGCCCGCCGTTCGGCGTTACCAGGCCGCCATCATCTCGCGTATCAAGATCATGGCGGACATGAACATCGCCGAGAAAAGGCTCCCGCAGGATGGACGTATCACCATCCGCCGTGGGGGAACCGAGTTTGACCTGCGTGTTTCCACAGTGCCGACTCCCTATGGCGAAAGCATCGTCATCCGTATTCTCAACAGCAGCGGTGAGTTGTATGACCTAAGCCGTCTAGGCATGGATCCGGAGAGTTACGACATCTGGCAGAAGATGATCCACCGCAGTCACGGGATCATTCAGGTGACCGGACCGACCGGTTCCGGAAAGACCACCACGCTGTATGCCTCGCTGGCCGAGCTCAACCGCACCGATGTGAAAATCATCACCATCGAGGAACCGATCGAGTACCAGATGGAGGGTATCACCCAGATCCAGGTCCAACCGAAGATCGGATTGACATTCGCTACCGTGCTTCGCTCCCTTCTGCGTCAAGACCCCGACATCATGCTCGTGGGTGAAACCCGTGACCAGGAAACCGCCGAGATCACCATCCGTACCGCACTCACCGGTCACCTGGTGTTCAGCACGCTTCATACCAATGATGCCGCCGGAGCGATTCCGCGTTTGATCGATATGGGGGTGGAGCCTTTCCTGGTGGCCTCTTCCCTGATCGGCGTGATTGCTCAACGTCTTGTCCGTGTCATCTGTCCCAATTGCAAGGAACCCGTCAATCCTCAACAGGAATTGCTCCTCGCCCTGGGGTATCGTCCGGAAGACTATGAAGGGGTGACCTTCTACAAAGGGCGTGGATGCGAATCCTGTAAATACCTGGGATACAGCGGTCGTACGGGTATTTACGAGATGATGCCTATCGGCCAGGAAATCCGGGACTTGTCGACACGGCGTGCCTCCGGGGCCGAGATCAAAAAGGCCGCCATGCAACAAGGCATGCAGACCCTCCGTCAGTATGGTTGGGGAAGGGTTAAATCAGGGATGACTACAGTGGAAGAACTCCTGCGCGTGACACAGGAGGATGTGTATCTGGAGAAATCGATTACGGAGGAGCTCAACAAGGAGAAGAAGGTCATCGAGGCCGGATTCGAGCTTTAGACCATGGCCCGTTTCGCTTATCGCGCCAAGCGTCCCAATGGGGAGATTGTGGAGGGAGTTCTCGAAGCCGAGAACCGGCGCTTGGTCATCACCAAGCTGCAAGGGATGAAGGTCTTCCCGATCACGGTCGAGGAAGAGGGCGGGAAAGGCTTGCAGAAAGAAGTCAGTTTAAGCGCCTTCGCACGTGTCCGGTTCACGGATGTGGTCAACTTCACACGTCAGCTTTCGGATCTCACCAAAGCCGGGATGCCTTTGGTCAGGTCCCTCGATGTGTTGGTGGAACAGAATGAGAATGAGAAGATGAAGGTCATGATCAGAGCGATGAAAAACGACGTCGCTGGGGGAACGCCGTTTTCCGACGCTCTGGCCAAGTATCCGAAGCAATTCTCGGATCTCTACTCAAGCATGGTCCGTGCCGGGGAAGTGGGCGGGTATCTCGATACCGTCCTCGACCGGCTCGCCGACTTCCTCGAGAAAGAAGCTGACTTACGCAGCCGGATCCGGAATGCGATGGCTTACCCGATCATCATGATCTTTGTGGCCCTATCGGTGATCTTCATTCTGACGGTCTACGTGGTACCGACCTTTGTCACCATGTTCGAAGATCAGCATCTCGAGCTGCCCACTGCCACCAAGATTCTGATCACCGCCAGCGATTTGTTGCGGGGCTATTGGTATGTGGCAATCGCGGCAATTTGCCTTATCGTTTATGCATTCCGGCACTTTGTCTCCACACCGGATGGGAGGCTCATGGTCGATAAGTTCAAACTGAGCCTTCCAATCATGGGAGACATGGTCCGCAAACAGGAAATCTCCAAGTTTTCGCGGACCCTGGGGACTCTTTTGGGAAATGGTGTCTCGATCCTCAAAGCCCTGGATGTGGTCACTGCGGTCATCAGTAACAGGATCCTGTCGGATGAAGTAGCGGCACTGAAGGGAGACATCTCCGAGGGAGCACGTCTTTCCAACAAGATGAAACAAAGTCAGATCTTCCCCCCAGTGGCTACCAATATGGTGGCTGTGGGTGAGGAGACAGGGGAACTGGAACGAGCGCTTTTGAGGATTGCTGAGACCTATGAAGTGGAGACGGACAGGGCCATCAAAACCATGGTGACCCTGATTGAGCCTTTATTGATTGTTTGTATGGCGCTGGTGGTGGGCTTCATCGTAATGGCGATGATCCTGCCCATCTTCCAGCTGTCGACCGGAATGAAGGTGTAAGCGAATCGAGGATGGGAGGGAAGTCAGTCATGGCGAAAAAGGATTCAACTTCTTTTACAAAGAGCCGGGAGCTCAAAACCGCGGGAGGGATTGCCACCTGGAAACTGGTTGTGATGATCCTGTTTGTGGTGGTTTTGGGTGCATTGGGTGCTTATTCATTGGAGGCACGGCGGACGAGTGCCTCGGTTCCCAAGGTAGACTATGGTTTCAGCGCGGCTGACAGCCAAGAATCAGCTCCCACCGGGACTGCGGGTTGAGAGGGCTGTGCGAGGAGAACCTAATCGAATAACTTGGTGGGGTGCCCGTCGAAGATGGTGGGCCATCTGGTAGAATGATGAAGGCAATTATACAAGCGCAAGGAGGTTTTCGGGCGATGATTTTCAGAAGTGATGACAATCGCAGGAATGAACGTGGTTTTACATTGATCGAACTGATGCTGGTGATCGTGATCCTTGGGATTCTCGCGGGTGTCGCGGTTACCAACCTGACAGGCGTGGGCGAAGATGCACGCAAGACCAAAGCAAGAACCGATATTGCCGCCATCCAGACGGCTTTGGGAATGTATGAGGTTCAAATGGGGACATATCCCGGTGATGACGAAGGGATTCAGGCGCTTTGCGAGAAGACGGATGAACACCGGGCTTTTCTCCAGCAGATGCCAATCGACCCCTGGGGTCAACCTTACAACTACCGTCAGGAAAGCGAAAACGGTTTGGATGGTCCCGATATCTGGTCCAATGGGAAAGATAAACAGGAAGGGACCGAGGATGACATTGGTAACTGGATGACCGAAGGTGGTGAAGAGGGTGGCAGCGGAGCTACAGGTGGCGGAAGCTCCTCTGGAACAGGTGGTGGTACAACCGGTGGTGGTGCCACGAGTGGTGGTCAGTAACAAATAACGACGATAAGACCGCCCTTCCGGAAAAAGATTTGATTTTCATGGAAGGGCGGTAGTGAACCAGGCAGCTCTGGCTGAAAAGAGCAATTAAAAAGAGTCATTTCTTTTTACATCGACACGCCAGATCTGTTGAGTGAATGGATGCGGGGAGAGAGTCGAAATGAGCGGTTCATTCTTCGCACACCCAAAGAAACCGGGACGAAGCTACCGGCCAGTCACCCTCAACGAGGCCCTTCTGGCTGTCTTTGCGGTTGGCCTGCTCCTGGGTTTATGGTTGGGTGGATTGAATGGCAGGAAAGAGATTCGGGAGCTGAAAGATCTCCAAAGACGTGTTGAGAATTTGGAGTATCAGAGGACTCTATTCCAGAATCCTTTCTTCTCCCGTCCCGGCCACACACCCAATGGCAGTTCCCCAGAAACGGATACTCAGCTGGAACCGGAATCCGTACCAGTGGTTCGAGTATAAAACATGATAATGGTTATGGTCTCCTCATACCTCTCTCGAAGGAGAGGGGGGGAATATGCATTCACGCTGATTGAGCTGGTGGTCGTTATGGCGATCACCTGCCTTGTGGTGGGAATGGCTATCCCTCTGTTCAGTGCGACACTGGCCAAGGTGAGAGCCGATAGTGCCGTTGAGGAAGTCGCCATGACACTGCGCCTGGCCAACCAGAAAAGCGTGTTTCTGCAGACCAAACATGACCTCGTCATTGATTTCCGTAAACAGACGTATTGTCTTGAGTTCATGCAGCCTGGAAAACATTCAAAAAAACTCAAAATGCGTCCAGACCAGATACGCACTCTGACGGGGGGGTTTCAATTCCTCCTGGTCTACTACCCCGGCAAGGATGAAAGCGAAGACCGTCACAAAGGCCGGATCTCTTTCCATCCTGATGGGACCGCGACGGACGCGGTGGTCTTCATGGGACGTGTTTCACCCGAAAATCCAAGCACTTTCGATTCGCTGTTTGGTATCGAAGTCCGGGCAGGGGATGGCAGGGTCCGTGTTTTGCCACCGGAAGAAAGAGAAGCCTATGACTACCTCCTCTAGTCGTTCTTCCAACGGCTTCATGCTCATCGAGGTGCTAGTGGCCACGACCCTTCTCGCGGTGGGGGTGACTGCCGCTTTGAATGCCATCTTTGGCTCCCTGCGTGCCACGACCGAAACGCGTATGTATACACAGGCCCTTTTTCTCTCTCAAAAACTCATGTCCGAATTTGAGGCGCGTGCCAAGGTGGATGAGGATTTCAACATCCCCAGCGGCGGTGAATTTGAGGAAAATCCGAATTTCCGATGGAAAGCCTCGAGTGAAATCGATGATGAATTCTGGGTCCGGCGCATTGCGGTAACCGTTATCTGGGCGGGAAGCGAACGGGATCTGTACGATGATGGTAAAGAAAACTACTTCCGCATTGTGACCGAGATTCCACGTCCAAGGTACCCGGAGGATTACGAAAAATGAGTTCCAGTATTCCTCCCTCCACACGTTCTTCCGGATTTTCTCTCATCGAACTGATGCTGGCGATTGCCATTTTTGTGCTTGTCATTTCAACCATTTATGCCTCATTGCGTGCAGCCACCCAGGCGCTGGTTGTGGGACGTGCTTCTATGGAGCACTACCAGACCAGCCGTGCAGGCCTGAACCGGATGATGATGGACCTTCGCAAGGCTCTCGCTCCGGCCTCCTTCCCATTCAATGACCGGGAGGAGGATCCCAACATGCCAGACGATGAGTACTACCTCCAGGAAGAAGCAGAAGAACAACTTCACGTCACCTTCCGTGGAGACAGCAAACAAGTCCAATTCGTGATCCGGCAGGAAATGGAGACCAAAAATGGTCCCGAGATGGACATCAGGGAAGTCCGATTCCATCTGGATGCAAAAAACCGCCTGGTCAAGGAAATCTACCGGAGTCTGCTTGAGGCACGGCTTGCCGAACTCATGGCACGCCGTTTGGAGCAACGAAGCCCCGTGCCGGACCGCTTTGAGGGAAGGGGCCGGCGCTATGTTCCCGATGTTGATCAAGGCTTTTTCGAGAAACCCATCATACAGGTCGTCTGTGATGATGTTCAGGAGATTAAGTTTGGTTATTTCGATGGGGAACAATGGAAAGATTCCTGGGATTCCGAACAGATTGTGATCAATGAGTTTTCAAGGGAAATGGATGAATCTGAATTGACCGATGAAGACGAAGAGAAAGTGGGTCTGCCCAAACTGGTACGATGTGAAATACAGGTTGCTCAGGAGGTTCGTTTAAGTACCTGTACGGAGATTCCCACAACCGACCTGAATATCGTCAGCGCGCGTGCCAGTGAAAGCGATTTTGGCACGGCCTACCGCTCCAGTCTGGACCGCCTGGACCGGCTCAGGAAGGGGGAACGGCCCGCGAATCCCTCACGGAGAAACCGTGAACGGAGAAGCCACCGCCGATGAAGAAGAAGATAAGAAGGGCAGGGGAGTCAGGTATTGTGCTGGTTACGGTGATCTGGGTCTTGCTCATCCTGACCGTGATCGCCTGGACCTATGCGCGTCAATGCCAGATGGAACTCCGGATGACAGGCTACCAGACGAACAGTGTCCGCGCTTTTTACCTGGCCAAGGCGGGAGTCTCACGTGCAATGGTTTTCTTGCGTGAAGACAAGCTCAAAGACAAGGGGGTACTCGGCAAAGAGGATCTCATCGAGGTGGATGACAAAGACGAGAACTACCTTTATGACGCTCCATCCGAGGCTTGGGGCTTCAATCCGGAGGCCTACGGGATTGATCCCAGCAAGAAAGAAGAGAAGTGGGGAGCGGAGGTTGAGAACGCCCGTGGAAAACTGCTTGTCAAAGTGGAAGACCTTTCCGGTCGAATCAACGTGAATACCGCCAACTACCAGCAGATGAGACGGCTGTTGGAGGTTTGTGGTGTGGAGGAAAATCAGGCGCAGGCTCTGGGAGCGGCGATTGTTGATTTCGTGGATACCGATGACCAACCCACGCTGATCGACGAAAAGAATGTCCCTGGTTGGGAATTCGGTGATGAGTCCAATGAGGATTACTATTACAACCCGCACCAGCCTCCTGAAGAAGTTGACAGCTCGGGTCCTTCCAATGCCATGAAGAATGAACCATTGGCCGCTGTCGAGGAACTCCTGATGGTCCCCAATATGACCAGCCTGATTTTTTACGGAGAAGACGAGAACAACAACGGGGAACTGGATGATAATGAAAACGATGGGGACGAGTCTCCGCCCTACGACAACGGAGATGGAGAACTTCAACTGGGAATCAAGGATTTCCTCACTGTCCAGTCAGGGCTTGCCACGGAAAGGTTCGGCAGACCGAATCTCAACTCCGCCCCGTTTGAGGTGATACAAGCCCTGTTCTGGGGAGAGGATGAATCGGATGATGATGCCATCGCTGTGGCTGAGAAAATTGTCAAGTACCGGGACGGAAATGATGATGCACTGGGCTCGGATGATGACAAGAAATTTCGGACACTTCCCCATAGCGATGAAAACAAGGAAGGGATCGACAGCGCGGGACTCGATCCCAGTGAGATTTCGCGTGCGGCTAGCCTGTTCGGAGTGGCTTCGGACTATTTTGTGATCCATTCGACAGGTATCGTCAATGATGTGAAGAAAACGCTTCATGTAACTGTACTTCGTGTTTTTGTGGAAGAGGCGGATTTGAATGAATCATCCAATGCACGTTTCAAGCGGGATCGAATTCCAGAGGAACAGGTCAAGTTCCTGGTGATTGGTTTTGAGGAAGAAGGCTGATGGCTAGGACTGATTCATCCCGTAAGGCCAGGACTGTCACTGGGATCGAGTATGGCAAGAGAGTTGTCCGTATCGCAACTGTCTCCGTCAGCCGTTCTGGAAAAGTGACTGTTCGGGGCTTAACCCAGGCAATTGCGCCGCATGGACGCCGCGGAGTGGCCGAGGATATCCAGACTGGCCGGCAAACAGCCTTGAGGGAAGCTCTGTCTAAACATCCCAAAGATCTGGGCGATGTGATAGTTGGTATCCCCCGTGAAGATGTGATCGCCCGGCTGGTGAGTTTGCCTTCCGGGGACCCCGCTGAGGTCCGTGAGATGCTCTTCTTCGATGTGGAGCGTTATCTTCCTTTTCCACCAGATGAGGCTGAAATCTCCTACCGGATCGTGGAGCAGGTTGGCGCCAATGAGTCTCATGTTCTGATGGTGGCGGCGCGCCGAAAAGATCTCTATGAAGTTCTCGAGGAACTGGACGATGCGGGCATTGAACCCCTGCGTCTCGATGTGGAGGTGCATGGTTGCGGGTATGCTTTCGCGAGGAATACCGGTGAGGCCGATGGTGAGCCATTCGCTGTTTTTCACCTTGACCAGCAGAGTTCCCTGGTCGGATTGGTCATGGATCGTCAACTCCGGTTCTCCCGTGCAACTCCCATCGCCACAGATGAATTGGAAACCTCGGCGGTGGGTCTTGCCTTTGACAGTGATCCCTCCTCATGGCCCGAAAGTCAGAGCCAATGGTGGGGGGGGCTGGTCCGCAATCTGAAGCGTTCGCTGGCGGGTTTTTCCCATGAGCCCCTGGGGACTCAGCCGTCTCACCTGGTTCTTTCAGGACCCGGGAGTGAACTGCCGGGTATCCGCGAGGCGTTGGAACGGGAAGTCTCCATCCCGGTGACTCAAAGATTCCCCATCCAGCAGGGTAAAATCTCCGAACCTCTTCTTTTTTATTCCTGTCCGCTCGGTCTGGCGCTGGAAGAAATTGAAACTCCTCACCACATCAACCTTGTGCCCGAGGAGATCTATCAGGAACGCGCGATGGCGCGACGTAAACAGTTCCTGGTGAATTCGACCATCCTCATGGTTTTTAATCTAATCCTTCTGGGTGCCTGGGTGGGGCACTTGTTCTGGAATAAACAACAGGTGATCAACATTTATGAGAGCAAAATCGCCGAAATCCAGCCCCAGATCCGGGGCATCGATGAAATTGCCAAGAAACTCCAAGTTATCAATGCCAACATCGACAGGGAAAATTCGGCCTTCAAGATTCTGGAAGATCTGTTCTCACGAACTCCCGACCGCGTGAAAATCGTGAGCCTCGACTTTACCAAATCCGACAGCATCGTGATGAACCTGGAAACTTACACCAATGCAGATATGGATAGCTACGTAAAAATCCTGGGAGACTCACCTCATTTCGCGGGGACAATCGAAAGAGGCAAAATGGATACAGAAGACCTCACAAAGAAGAAAGGGCAATATCCAATCCCCAACTACCAGAAGGTGACTGGAACGAAATGTACGATCAAAACCAGTCCGAAGTTGCGACAGTAAAGGAATCAGGCCATGGCGATGTTGCAGACCAAACGTGAACGTTTCCTGATGGGGGTAACCGCATTGGCAGTGGTCTTTGGGGGGGGGTATCTTCTTGCCTTTCGTCCCCTCATGGCCAAGTACAACGACATGAATACCCGGATTGCCGACCTCAAAAAAGATCTGGAAAAAACCCTGGAACAGAGCATCCGATCCAAACAATACAAAGCGGAGTTCGAACGAATTCGTGAGAGCCTTTCGATTGAGGGAACCGAACAGGATAAACGTAACAGCATCAGTGCGGAGCTGACCAAACTTCTCAATGGATGCGGCATCATCCCGAACTCACAAAATGAAAACCCGGAGGAAAGGATTGATGATGACTTCAAGACTTACTCCTTCTCACTCAAATCGATCAGGACTGATTGGCCGACCCTGGCAGCGTTCCTTTACCAGGTTGAGACCAATCCTGCCGTGCTTGAGATTAAGAAGCTGACTGTTCGGAGGTTGATGGGCGCTGGAGTTACATCCGGGACAGCCATCCAGGCGGATGTGGACATCTCACGCACCATTGAATCCAAAAAGGCTCCGAGAGAAAGGAGGAGGGGGAGGTGAAAAAATACTCGGAGGTTCTGGTTTACCTGTTTCTCATCATTTTGGCAGGATGTCTGAGTCTTTTGCTGGTAACTGATATCCTGCAGGCAAAAACTGAACGTGAAAAATTGAAGGAACCCGATATAATCGATCCGGATAATGCGATCGATGAGATGGAAGGCCCTGTCCCGATCGAAACTGCCATAGGAGTCTTCAAAGACCGTCCGGACCTGTTCTCGCTTCTGGTTACACCCATGCCAACACCTACTCAGCCGATACTCCCGACTCCTACCGAGACACCCGTTCCACTTGTCAACGAGAACTGGGCGATCAAGAACATGACAGATAAGGTGGTTCAGCTGGTTACTGGAGACAAAAAGACAGGAGTATATAAAGAAGGCGATACAATCCCCAAGAATCCCGCTGCGGCCCCCGCTTATGTCCTGGTCCGTATCGACAAAGCCAATCAGAGAATCTTCCTCCATCGCAGGACTGATAATGTCATGGGGTGGTTTAGCAAAGCGGGTGGTGTAGAGTACACGAAAGAACTGCCCAAATAGGCTTATCCATTAGGAACGCTGTCATAACCAAAAAAACATGCCACCCACTGCATACCCACGGACTCCCCAGGTAGTGGATCTTGTTTCCACACCCTTCAGGAAGATTCAAAGTCCTCTTCCACACCCGGATTCGATCCCCCTGCTCGATAGGCTTGCGAAGTTCGAAGCTCGGGCCATGCAGGGACAACCCCCCATCATCTGGCACAAGGCCCATCGCTTCAGCGTGGAGGATCCCTATGGAAACCGATGGATCGATCTTTCTTCGGGTGTCCTCGTGGCGAATGCAGGTCATGGACGGAATTGGGTTCGTGCCGCGATGGTGGATGAACTCGATCGCGGGCTTCATCATTGTTACTGCTTCCCCCATGCAGCGCGTGCGGAGCTCGCAGAGAAGTTAATACAAATAACCCCTCCCCATCTCTCCAAGGTGTTTCTCCTGACTACCGGAGCGGAAACCACTGAGTGTGCGATCAAGCTTGCCAGGAAACACGGAACAACGATTGGTGGTGACAAAAAGAAGAGAATCATCAGCTTTCAGAATGCGTTCCATGGACGGACACTCGGATCCCAGTTGGCAGGTGGTTTTCCGATGCTCAAGGAATGGATTCACCAGGAGGATCCCACCTTCATTCAGGTTCCATTTCCTGATGGTTTTCAGAATGAAGACACCAGTTTTCAAGGTTTCTTGAAACAATTGGAATTGCGGAATGTGATACCGGAGGAGACGGCTGGCGTCATGCTGGAGACTTACCAGGGTGCGACCGATTCCTTTGCTCCCGTGGACTTCATGAAGTCTCTGCGTACCTGGTGCACCGGAAACCAGATTGTGCTGATACTCGATGAAGTCCAGGCTGGTTTTGGACGATGCGGTACCTGGTTTGGTTTTGAACACTATGGTATCGAGCCTGATCTCATCTGTTGTGGCAAGGGAATCAGCAGTGGGATGCCTCTATCAGCCGTGTTGGGACGTGCTGAACTGATGGACCAGTTTGGACATGGTGAAATGACCAGTACTCACTCTGGCAATCCAGTCTGTTGCCGTGCGGCGCTTGCCAGTATTGAGGTCATCGAGGCGGAACGACTGGTTGAAAATTCAGCCCGGCTGGGTGAGAGATTAGGAGAATGGGCCCAAAGTCTACATTCGGAATGTCCCTCTATTGGAGCGGCACATGGCAAGGGTCTGGTGTGCGGGTTGAGGTTTGTCCATCCAGGCACTAAAGATCCCGATGGAGTCCTTGCGCACCGGATCACTCAGCGTTGTTATGAGAAAGGTATCCTCACCTTCTCCCCGGTCGGTCCGGGGGGAGCGACGATCAAGATCAATCCTCCCCTATGCATCACCGCCGAGGCTCTGGATGAAGCCCTTCAGGTTTTTCGCGGAATTACCCTTGAAGAGACATCCAGCCTCTGAAGGATCCTAAGACTTCCGGAGCCTATTCCTGGTCTGTTCCCGCTGCTTGACGACGCTTGAGATGCTGTTCGCGTCCAGCGAAGTCATCCGCTCTCATGATCCGGTTTTTGGGGGGAGTGGCGGGATTACGCCGTTCCTCGCCTTGGCGGAGTGTTTTGATTCGCCACTCACCATCCTCCACGATCAATGTGAAATACTCAGCATAGCAACGGACTCCATTGGCAGTCCGGTCTATCCGGGTTATTTCGACCAGGGCATGTTCCCCATCGATCGCGACAGAGTCGAATTTGCCGATCTCCTGGCGGGTTGATTTTCCATGTGATTGGATCTGAGCCGCCTGGAGAGAACGCCGGCGCTGGCAGTATTCCTCCAAAGGCAGAACCCGGCTTCGTTTGGAGAGGGAACGGTATTCAGCGGCAAACCGTCCATCGTTCCAGCTTTCCACATAATGACGGACAGTTTCCTCTGGGGTCTGGTTTCTCGGTTCGACTGGAGTTTTGCTTCCATGCACACCATGGCTGGGATGAACCTCTGCTCCCTTGGGCGACACTGGATGGGCTTGAGGGGATGGACCTTTGGGGTGACTTTCGGGGTGGAGTGCCGATGGGAAGTTGTCATCTGCAAAGGGATCCGGGGCAGGAGAGGTTGGAATGATGGCACTGGGAGAGGTTGCGGGACCAGCATGTAATGGCCGGTGGGGAAAGGTTTGAGTCGGTTGAGTCTCCACAGGATGGTTATTACTTCCCCGCGTTACCTTGGGTACTGGAGGTGAGGCCGAAAGTGGTCCTGGGACTTGGGACTCCCGTTCCTCGGGTTCATCGCTGGCTCCGTGCTCCAGGCCTGCCTTATCCCGGATCTCATAAAGAGACTTCCGTTTTCCCATCTGGAGTGGAATCTCAATATTCTGGGCATCGTTTTTACGCTGATTCCAGTTCATCCGGTAACAACGGCAGGTGGGATCGTTGGTCACCTCGTCCGGAAAAGGATACTGGCAGGCTTGGGTGATTTGTTCACGATAGCGGGCATAGGTGAAATAGACACAGTCGTCATGTCCGCATTTGATCTCCGGGATGAACTTGCGGGCTGCTCCACCCCGGGCACGTTCTTCAATATCGGCGATGGCCTCCTGGGTGGTTGGGTAAATCTGGACGAGGTTATTCACCTGGCCCGCGATGAGGGTGTTCAAAACCGAAGGACAGACATTGGCCACCACAAATTCCCGGCGGTGGCTCTTGGCTTCACGATGTGCGGCAACAAACTGGCCAGTGATGGTAATGTCCATCGTCGGAACATTCCGCATATCGACGATCAGGGCACCATTTGCTTCACGGACCTCCCTGTAAAGCAAAGCACCCAGATCCTGGATGTCATGGAAAGTCAGGTCATCCTTCAGGAACAAAACCGAGGTATGGCCGTACTCCTGAATGTGGTATCGCATTCGCAGGCACCTTTTTCATCATGCCGAACACCCTGATGCCTTACAGTGTTCGGTAGATTGTCGATCTGGACTGCACACAAACAGCAAAAATATGGAAAGACATCGCAAACTGCCACCATTAACGATAGGGAAGACTGTATCGAGGTGTCAAGATTGGATCACAGAAACCGGTCAATGGAATCAGCTGTCTCTTGGGACTTCGCAACCGGTCAGGTCTCGCATTAACCTGCCATCTTGAAGAAAGGAGGCCATACAAACATGGTTCAAGCGGAACTGACTGGGTTGACCGCACTGGTGACAGGAGCCAGCCGAGGGATCGGCCGTTGCATTGCAATTCGTCTGGCCAGAGAGGGAATCAACCTGGTCCTGTCTGCTACCAGGGAGCAGCCCCTCCGGATCGTGGCTGAACGGATTCAGGGGGAAGGAGGGCATGTCAGGTGCCTGGCTTGTGATCTGACCCGGAGGAGTGGTCTCCCAGGTTTCGTCACAGAGGCGGTTTCGTGTTTTGGCGGATTGGATATCCTCATCAATAATGCCGGCTGGAGTGTGCGGAAACCCCTGGTGGAAACCAGTGACGAGGAATGGGAGATGTGTTTCGCGGTGAATGCCACTGCTCCCTTCATCCTGGCCAGAGAGTGTTTTGAATCCCTGTGCAAGTCTCGGGTGGCAACAATTATCAACATCGGATCCGTCGTCGGCCATAAAGGCTATCTCAGCCAGGGGGCCTATGGGGCTTCCAAACATGCCCTGATGGGACTCAGCAAGGTCCTTGCGGCTGAGTTTCAATCCCACGGAATTCGTGTGCATACCATCAACTCAGGTGCGGTGGCCACCGAAATGATTCGAGAGATGCGTCCCGATCTTGACCCTGCTGGCATGATCGATCCAAATTTCATCGCGGAGATCGTGGTGTTTCTACTGAAGAATCGTGGATCGGGCGTTGTGGATGATATTCATATCCGCCGGGCCTCCGGAGAACCGTGGTTTTGAAAGAATGAAGCTCAGTGATCGTGGGGGTGTCCCGAAGAATCGCCGACCTGGAGAACAGCCACTTTTTCAGATTCGACAGGGGTGATGGATTGTGACCTTTGTAATCCCTCAAGGACATAAAAGGCTCCTGCGAGGGTGGTTAAACCGGCAGTTACAATATGGAACCATGCACGATTGATGCAATCCGCGATAGTGAAGAGGGGAAACCAGGGCAGCTCGATGATCTCGTGTCCCGGCAAGGTAAGGAGAGCAGCCATGATGACTGTTCCCTGGCAGACAGTCGCGAGTTTCCCTGTCATACAGGGTGAAATCTCCGTGTTGTACCCCAGGATAAAAAGGAGAATCCATCCACCCAGAATGAACAGCTCCTTGAAAAAGACAACCATGGCCAACCAGACCGGCAATGCCTCGGCCCAAGCCAAAAGTGTGATTGAAAAAAAAGCAAAAAACTTGTCAGCCAATGGATCCAGGAAGGCTCCCAATGG
This sequence comes from uncultured bacterium, assembly GCA_964481775.1. Lineage (GTDB taxonomy): Bacteria > Hinthialibacterota > Hinthialibacteria > OLB16 > OLB16 > OLB16. The sequence goes on from CAYZUX010000043.1 coordinate 25,220, forward strand.
ATTCTCGAGTTGATACCTGCGAGCCAGCCACCCGTCGAGATAATCTGTCAGGAGGACAATGGGAACAAGCACCAGAGTGACCAGGTAGTAGGCATGGGCCAGAAAAACCAGATCATCTCCCTTATCCCGCCAAGTGATGTAATAAAAAAGGAAGTAGAAGAATACCGGCAATAGAATGAGACGCACCAACGAGACCAGATTGGCGATATTCAGATATGAGGGAGGTTTGATTTTCAGATTAGTTCCCATGGCGATCGTCTTGTGACCAGAATCTAGGCATGATAATGTGTTTGTGTCAACTCTCAAAGTGAGAGTCGATAAAGAACATTAACCTGAGTTGTCTGTTCTGAAACGCCGAGTGGAAAAAGATGGCTGCCAACGACGATCTCCGCGAACATAAACGGCTACAGACCCGGGTTGGGATCGAATTCCGTATTGCCTCCTCATTCAATGACGCCAACTTCATAGAGGCTGTCACTCGCGATATCAGCGCGGGGGGTGTCTTTATCGAGCTGGCCGGGTCTCACCTGAGCGTTCAGGGTGAGAATGAGGTGGATGATTTCCTTCTGATAAAAAGTCCTATCGAACTCAAAATTTCGCTCCCCAATCAAAAGGAGAGTATTCACGCCAAAGGAAAGGCAGTCTGGATCGAAAAGCAGCTGCCCGGTAAGGATTACCGTCATGGCGTTGCCATCACCTTCACCGAAATTGCCGCTGAAGATCGCAAACTCATCGACCGTTATGTCCTCAGCCGCCTTTGAACCGGATTGGTTTTCTTAGATCCCGGCTGCCTTGCGCAACTCTTGGAGAGCATGGATGTACTTGTCAGGGATCAGCCCATGCTGGTCAGGCGGAACATTGAGTAACAGGTTCACTCCCCTTTTTCGGCTGGCGTGGAGAATCCTGAGCAGTTCCTCCGTGGCACGCGGCTGGTCTCCCTTGATGTGGAACCACTCTTTGCCAATCGGATCACAGATTTCACCGGGCAGGTAATACTCTTTTCCTTCAATGGTTCGCCATCCTTGATGCCCTCCTTCCGGGGGAAGACTTCTTTCAATGGCAATAAGATCCGAGGGCCAGGCATACTCGATGTCATAGTTCTCCTGTGTGGAGATGCCTGAGTTCATCATGATGAGGGTGTCGGGCTGAAGTTCAGCGATGTAGCGGTAAAGGTAAGTCCGGTAACCCCGCCCCAGGACACCCGGGATATCGATCCACATTTCGGCGATAGGTCCGAACTGAGTGAGCAGCTCGGTGATCTGTTGAGTCTGGAATGTTTGGTAAAGAGAGGTGGTGAAGGCTGGTGTGTCTCCTGCAGGATCCGAGGGTGTTTTACTCCCGAAACGGTTGTGGTTGTCCCAGGAACAATAATAGAAACCGGGTAATAAACCGCGTTTTTGGCAAGCCTCCACGAACTTCTCGACTACATTGGTTTTGTTTCCACTTTGGGCGACAGTGTAATCGGTGTGTGCACTCGGCCAAAGACAGTGTCCCGCCACATGTTTCGTGGTCAGTACGGCATATTTCATCCCGGAATCACGGGCTACGGAAACCCACTGGTCGACATCAAGGCGATCAGGCGCATAAGTTTCCGCTGGTGCCTTCCCATCGGGAAGCTCATTGTCCACATATGTGCTCATTCCAAAGTGAATGAACATCCCATACCCAAGGCTCTCCCACTGTTTGAGACGTTCCAGCGGGAGTCTCTGATTTCCCCTCTGTTGACTTGTTTCGGCGGACCAGGTGGCATTTCCCGCAACCACCACACTGGCCGTGCTGCTGGCCAAAAATGTACGCCGTGTGACTCCAATGATCGACATGGTGAAATACCTCCTGGAAATTGTTCAGATACGCGGAGTTATAGATCGCTGAGAGGATTTTGCCATCCCGGGAATGACGGACATGAGAAGCAGGTAACAGAATGCTCCCAGCCACAGGGTGACACTGATACCCCACTGGATGGAAAGGAACACCGCCAGGGAGGAGCTGAACACACCACAGATCCCATTCAGAGCCCAATACCATGGAGTTTCCGAATCCTCAGCCCCCTGGATGACACGCATTCCTGTGGGATAGAAGAGTCCGAGAACCATCCCCAAGGGACAGAGGATAAGGACACACCCCACAATTCGAACTCCCGGTTCAGCATCTGAAAGGATAGTCCCCATTTCATTCAGGAGGATACCTGCCAGGATGATGATGATACCTGCCAGGACCGGCAGAGCCAGGATAGCCACACGCTTGTGAACCGGGAGTGCTGCACTGAGCAGACTCCCTGCTCCGGTGCTCAGGATCAGGGTGAATAAGGAAACCCCCAAGGCCAGGATGGGATGGCCCAATAGAGTCGAAGTTCTCTGGAGAAGTGCGATCTCCACCAGCATGAATCCTGATCCGATCAGGGAGAAATAAACCGCCGAACCTGGATGTATCCTGGAGGTGGCTCTCTCTCTTGTGTTCCTCCATCTCATCACCACCAAAGGTACCAGGATGGTGAGCAGCACTAACACTCCCAGACACACCATCAGGAGGATAAGCGTCAGGTTGGCCAGAAGATTCCCGCGTATGGTCTCGGGATAACGATTCAGAAAAGTCCGTGCATGGCTGACTTTCAACATATTGAAAAAATAGGGTGTGTCATCGGTGGGAGGACTGAAATCCAGGGGTGCTTCTGCGATTGCAACTTCCAGTTCCTGTCTGGTTTTACTCCCAAGAATCGATGCAAGGAGAGGATCATCGGGAATCACTCCAGGCATTACAAGAGACATGAAATGAAGAGATGAAACCCGTTCCTTGAGCAGGCTGATCTCATCTTCCGTCAATGGGGCACGGCTCAGGATCAGGGTGGCCAGGTTGGGGCGGGTGGTGATGACCGCGATATGACGGGAAGGCTCTGTGGCTCCAGAATCAAGCAATGCGGCCACCGCCAGAGAGATCATCCTGCCTGTCTCTCCAAGGAACTCCGGATCATACCAGCGCGAAACAGTGAAGATTCCATCGTTTGTCAGACGGGACAAAAAGGTTTTCCAGGCTTCCGTGGTATACAGGTTATTCTCGGAGAGTGCATAGGCTCCCGCTGTCGTGGCCGCCCAGGTATCGATCATTGACATCTGAATGACACGGAATCGCTTGTCTGTTCGAGACAACCAGCTGCGGGCCTCATCCACCACCAATTCCACCCCCGCCTGGTCCGCGATGTTGGCCATCTCGCGGAACTCCCCCTTCAGCAGGTTCACAAACGCCGGATTGATCTCGACTCCGGTTATGGATTCATGTCCAAAGGCGAGAGCGCTCATCACATCCCGGCCACCTCCTACTCCGATCACACAGGCACCTCCGGTGGGCCGGAGCCAATAGGCGAGATTGGTGAGATCGTAACGAAGGTACTCCAGGCTGGACTTGTCCTGGTGCTCTGTAATGATGGTTCCCGCCTTGCCATCAATGCTCAGGGCCACCTGCTTCACCTCGGGAGCCTGTGCCACCGGACTTTGACCCCAGAAAAAAGCCGGTTTGACAAATGAGGGATAGACAGTCACCCGGGAAATCGAATTCCAGATATCCAGGTGCAGGTTGGAGGGGAGCATGAGTTTCCCTTTGGTGAAAAGGGGACGGATCATCGATGGCGATGTGTTCAACCAGGTGAGCAGCATTAAGGCAATGAAGGCTGTTACCGAGGAGCAGGACAAAGCCTTGGAGGTCTTCTTGAGAGGGCTCCCCATTCCATAGCAGAGCGCCGCCAGTGCGCCAAAAGCACCAGAGAGGATGATGCAGGAGGGTGTGTCAATCCAGTTGAGGACGAAGAGAGCAGTCAGACACCCCAGGGAGGCTCCCAGGAGGTCACAAGCATACACCCTGGGAACCGGTCGATCTGAACGTGTCAGTGCGGCCGCTATGCAGACTCCGCTGAAATAAAAGGGGAATACGATCGCGGTGGTTGCGGTGAGCAATCCCAACAGGCCCATAATACCCACAGCCGGATCGATCGTCAGCGGGAGTTCGCACAGCAGTATCAGGGCGAGCAGGCTTGAGAAGCTGAATAACAGCGAGGATCGCGAGAGGGCAGGGAGAAGCGACTCTCCACGGTAGAGGCTGGAACGGAGGTAAACTCTCACACTGCCGGCGGTCATTCCCGCCATGGCAGTTGAAATGGCGAAAAAAGCAAGGCTGTACCAGGTGATCACACTCAACAGTCTGGTCAGACAGACCTCGAAGGAGAGTGTCGCCAATGCGATGAAGAAGGTTCCCGTGTAGATTGACATGGGAAAGGATTATCCAGGAACAGGACCTGGTATACACCCGGCTATTATTGATCTCCTTCCTTTACCCACTCTTCATTGAAATGGACATATTTGATGGTCTCACCGGGATGATCCTGGGTTTGGTAACTGTAGGACCCATGGATGGAGCCATCAGCCCCCAATGTGAAGGAAGGATAGCTGGCTGAACCTTTTTCAGGCTCCCAGAGTTCAAGATGACGAATCCATCTCCAGCTGGCTCCATCATCCTCCGAGATGCGTGCGGCCAGGCTGTGACGTCCCTTTTCGGTATCATTGTTCACCAGCAACCAGTTGCCATTCCCGAGTCTTAGGGCCTCAACTCCCGCCCCGGGATCTGGGAGGTTGGTGTCCTCGCCAAGGCTCCAGGTCATTCCTCCATCCGTGGAAACCGAGCGAATGATCCTTTTGGGGGGAGGGCCGTTGTCACGCAGGAAGGCGGTCAGGGTTCCATCCCGCTTGGCTACAATGGAGGGCTGGACCCCACCCAATGAGATGATGGGACTGCTGGCAGTCCAGGTCTCACCATTGTCATCACTGATCGCCACCAGCGAGACACTGAAGCCATCCGAGTACAATGGGAGCAGAATTTTTCCACTGTCGAGAACCGTTGCCTTTGAGCGGGGCATCCACCCCATCCGGCGGGCATACTTATCGGCGGCCTGTTGTTTGATTTCATCCACCTTGTCCCCCAATCTTTCCAGGATGATTGCGGGAATCCCTTTGGTGAGGTTGTCGATCCCATCGGAAACTGCCTTGGCGAATTTGTCTCCGGGATCGAAAAGGATCGGGCTTTGCCACTGCCAGACAGGTGCGCCTGCTTGACGGTACCAGGTGGTGCTGCGTGACATGAGAATTGCAGTTTCCCAGCGGTTGGCGACAATCAGGGGCCAAAAGAGCCAGAGTTTTCCGGTCTTGTCGATGACCATGGACGAATTGCAATCCGGAAATCCCAGGAAGTCAGCCATGTCAAATACATCCGACCACTTGGAATGTCCTTGCCTGAAACGAGCACCGACAATCTTCACATCATCGGCAGTGCGTTCCCCAGAGCCCTTGTACCAACTCACCAGGACATCTCCATTGGGGAGTTCCACCACACAGGAGCCATGATTATGGGCCTTGTTGGGAGGCTCAACCAGAGAGAAATCATACATGGGTCCTGCGGTCAGGGGACTGTTCAGGGATGCGATGGCAAGGGAGATGATGATTGCGTTTCTTATGTATACCGACACTTTGCGAACCTCCTGGAATACTCAGTCTTTCGGCCTCATCAAGGGAAACAGGATCACATCGCGAATGCTGGGGCTGTTGGTGATGAACATTGCCAGACGATCGATCCCGATGCCGATTCCTCCAGCCGGTGGCATCCCACAACGGAGTGCATTGACATAATCCAGATCCATCGGATGGGCTTCCTCATCGCCCCCTTCGCGTTGCTCGATCTGTTCCTTGAAACGGCAGTATTGTTCTTCCGGATCGTTGAGCTCGCTGAATCCATTGGCGGTTTCACGGCCGTAAATGAAGAGTTCGAATCGTTCCACCCACTCCGGGTCCTCCTTGCATTGTTTGGCCAGGGGGGAGATGACAGTGGGATAGTCCATGAGGAAGGTGGGCTGGATCAGTGTGGCCTCGACTTTCTCCTCGAACACCGACTTGATGATTTTACCTGGAGCATACTGGTTATCGGTGTTAACTCCGATAGATGAGGCCTGCCGGGTGCCCTCCTCC